>NZ_JBLROB010000047.1:0-30235 GCF_047921475.1 Micromonospora sp. SL4-19 | reverse complement strand
CCGTGTAGGACAGGATCCCGTCGGCGTCGCGGCGCAGGTCCAGCACGTAGACGTGCAGCCGGTTCGCCTCGTCCACGAAGATCCACC
The DNA here is from genome assembly GCF_047921475.1 of Micromonospora sp. SL4-19. Taxonomy (NCBI): domain Bacteria; kingdom Bacillati; phylum Actinomycetota; class Actinomycetes; order Micromonosporales; family Micromonosporaceae; genus Micromonospora; species Micromonospora sp. SL4-19. The sequence goes on along the minus strand of NZ_JBLROB010000047.1, from coordinate 30,148 downwards.
TCGCCGTCGAGGCCGCAACCGGCCGCTGTCGATCCTGCTCACCCCCGACCAGGCCGGCGACAACCCCCAACTCCTCGCGTTGCTGGACGCGATACGGGTCAACGAGCCCGGGCCCGGCCGGCCCCGCAAACGCCCCGACGTGCTGATCGTGGCGTGATCTGGCCACCCGCTACGCCAGACGCGCATCCCTCTACCGGCCAGCATGGTCCTCATCGCCGCCATCATCTGGCTTCCATGATCGGCAGAAAACCTAGTTGCTGCGTTTGCTGGCGTCGAGGGCAGCCTGTTCCACTCGCTGGCGATAGTCCAGCCACCATGGCTCGTCGGCGGGGGGCAGGTTGTCGTTCCTGGGCAGCAGCCCGGCCGCGCCGTCGATGAGTTCGCGCACGATGTCGGCGTGGCCGGCGTGCCGTTGTGTTTCTGCGATGACGTGGACCAGGACGTGGTGCAACGTGACCGCTGCATCGCCCCACCACGGCACGCGGCCGACATCATTCAGCGCAAGAGCCTCAATGGTGGCGTCGGCGTGGGCGATCGCGCGACGGTACAGTGCGACGATCTCCTCGCGGGTCTCATCCGCGGTCGCCCACATGTCGGCATTGGTTTCCGCTCCGTCGCCGACGTACGGCAGCTCCTGCTCGAACGGCCGGCCGAACACGACGCCGAAGTAGAGGATCTCCATGGCTGCCGAGTGCTTCACCAGACCGAGCAAGTTGGTTGCGGTCCGGGTCAACGGGCGCCGAATATCGTATTCGCCAAGCCCGTCGAGCTTCCACAGCAGCGCGTCGCGGCCGCCCTTCAAGTAACTGTGCAGGTCTGCCTTCATGGTGCCACGATGGCATCTGGTGGGGTGTCGGCGCTGTCCCGGTTGATCCATAGAGATCATGATCGGCAGGACACACCCTGGGCCGAGCAGCTCGGCGGCGAACCTTTCGCCGTAGGTGAGGGCCTGGGTAATTGGGTGATCGGCGCGGCGCGAGACTGCCGGCGACGAAGCTCGCGGCGGTCTTGGGGGCGGACGGCGGGTCCATGAACGTCTGCCGCCGGTTCCGTCGGACCTTCACGCTGTCCCAATCCTTGTTGGACTGGATCGCGTCGCGCCGCTGAGCCCGCGCGGCCTCCCTCTGCTTCCGTGTCGGAGAAGGACGCCGACACCTACCGCTGGCTGGCCCGCGAGCACGCGTTCGATCCGGCCACCACGTTCGCCGACCTGGTCCGGCACTTCTGATCGGTTAAGGTCCGGCTCGTGCCACTGACGTTTCCGTCGCACCTGGCGCCGGTGCTGCCGCTGAAGCGGTGGCGACCGGCCTGGTTCGACGGCGTTGCGCTGGCCACCGGCGCGGTGGCGCCAGACGTCGGCTACCTGTTCACCGGCACCCGGTTCGAGTTCGGCCTGCGGGCACACACCCTCGGCGGGCTGCTCTGGTGCTGCCTGCCGATCGCGCTCGCGTACGCCTGGATCGTCCGGCGGGTGATCGCCGGGATCGCGGTGCACCTGCCCGGCGAGCGCCTCTTCGCCTGGCGGGACTACGCCGCGCTGACCGGCGTCCGGCATCCCTGGCAGGTGACGGTCTGCTCGGCGTTCATCGGGGCGTTCAGCCACGTCGCCTGGGACCGGGTCACCCACACCGAGCGCTGGCTGCGGCTGCTGGGGATCCAGGATTTCCACGCGGCGACCGGCATCTACTGGTGGGCCCTCTCGGACACGCTCAGCACCGTGGCGGGGGCCGTCGTCGTGGTCGCCCTCGCGCTGCGGGCCGCCCGCCGGCAGGAGATCTTTGCCGGCGTACGACCGCCCGCGCCGCCGGCCCGGCCCGTGGTCTTCTGGGGCGTGGCGCTTCCGGTCGCCGCGCTCGGCGCACTGGCGCTGCTTGGTCTTCCCGCCGCCACCGTCCCGGCGCCGGCCGGGGTGCGTCTGCTCCACGTCGCGGCGCTCGCGTTGTCGCCGGGGGCGTCGCCGCCAGCGGTCTGATGCCGGCCCCGCCACGGCCCAGGCGTGGCGAGCGCCTCGTGTAAAACAGCGCCAGCCCGGCTGACCCTGTTACGCCGACATGCCGCATTTGGATATTGGTATCAATCACATTCCCGCGGCCCCGCTACTGCTTGTTTGACCTGCGGCAAGCTGCCTAACCTGAGCCGGCGTTCGCGGCTCTTCGGGGTGAGTCGGGAACGCGCCGAAGTCCGGTAGTTGGGCACCGTGGAGCTGAGTGCAGGCGGGCTGACTCGCCGTGTTGAGCCCGGCGCTGGCGGCGTGCCACGCCCGCCGCGCTCGCGACGGCGAATCCGCTACCACGCCGGACGGCCGGGGTCAGGACCGGGGAGTTGCGGACCCGGTCCTGACCCGTCCGGCGGGTCCGGATCCGTAGCGTCAAGGCCGGCCGGAGGGCATCCATCGCGGGATGAAACGGCCGCGGGGCGCATGCGAAGATCCTTCGCGTGAAGCCGACCAGCGTCGCCCAGTTCACCACCCTGCCACCGGGCACGCGGCAGGTCGTCGTCGTCACCGGGGACGGCTACCGCACCACCCACGCCGCTCTGGAGACGTACGCGAAGGTCCACGACCGCTGGAGCCCGGCCCTTCCGCCGCTGCCGGCCCGGATCGGCGCCGAGGGGTTCAGCGATCAGCACGTCGAGGGCCTGCCGACCACGCCGACCGGCGTCTACGCCATCGGCCCGACGATGTACGGCATCGCCACGGACCCGGGAGTCCGCTACCCCTACCACCGGGTGGCCACCGACGACTGGTGGAACGCGAACCCCGACTCCCCGCACTACAACAGCTTCCAGCGCTCCGCCACGAACCCGGGCGGCCACAGCGAGGCGCTCTGGCGCGAGGACCCGGCGTACACGCACTTCGCGGTGATCACCTACAACATGCCGCCGACCGTCGACAGCCCGGTGCCCCACGCCGGCAGCGGCATCTTCCTGCACGAGTTCAGCAGCGCCGACGGGAACCCCACGGCCGGCTGCGTGAGCCTGTCGCACGAGCATCTGGTCGACGTGCTGACCTGGCTGGACCCAGCGGCGTCGCCGCACATCGTCCTGTGTCCCGCGCAGCACCTCGGCCGCTACTGAGCACTTGAACGCCCACCCCGGGTCGCCGCCCGGGGCGCCCCCAGCCCACCGAGCACCAGGACCGGACACCCCATGGACCAGATCCGCACCGGCCAGCCCCCCGCCGACGAGGCGGCCACCACCTGCTACCGGCACCCCCGGCGGGAGACGCTGCTGCGCTGCACCCGCTGCGACCGCCAAACCTGCCCGGACTGCATGCGCGAGGCGCCGGTGGGGCACCGCTGCCCGGATTGCGTACGCGAGGACAACCGCACCGTCCGCCAGGCCCGTACGGTGTTCGGCGGCGCGACGGTCAGCCGGCCGCTGGTGACGTACCTGCTGATCGGGCTGAACGTGCTGGTCTACCTGGTCGAGCTGGTCCGCCCGGCGATCGTCGACCAGTTCGACGGCCTCGGCACCGGGCTGGTCGACGACAGCGGCCAGCGGTACCTCGACGACGGCGGCGCCTACCCGGGGTACGAGCCGATCGGCATCGCGCACGGCGAGTGGTACCGGCTGATCACCTCAGCGTTCCTGCACCTGCTGCCGACCGAAGGCCGGTTCGGCATCCTGCACATCCTGTTCAACCTGTACTGGCTCTGGCTGCTCGGCCGGATCATCGAGGAACGGCTGGGTCACCTGCGCTACGTCGCGGTCTACCTGCTCGCCGCGTTCGGCGGGTCGGTCCTCGCGTTCCTCATCGCCCCGCAGCAGGCGGTCGTCGGTGCCTCCGGCGCGGCATACGGACTGGTCGGCTGCTACCTCGTGCTCACCCGGCGCCTGCACCACCACCCGATCGACCGCAATCGCCTCCTCATCTCGTTCGTCCTCTGGCTGGTCCTCACCGCGGGCTGGACCTCCTGGGAAGGGCACCTGGGGGGCCTGCTGACCGGTGCCGCTGTCGCGGTCGGGATGGCGTACGCGCCGGCGAAGCGGCGGACCGTGGTGCAGGCGGCGCTGGCGGTCGGAGTCGCGCTGCTGCTCGTCGCGCTGGTCGCGATGAAGTCGGTCGCCCTCACCACCTGACCCCCGTCGGCGCGCTGACCGGCGGGTGACGTAGGGCGGAGCTGACCGGGAGCCCGACCGGCCGACCGTGTCGACCCGGTGGTCGGCGCGGTCGGCTCAGGTGTGCCTCAGGCGACCTCGCCGCGGACGATCGCCACAGCCACCCGGCAGAACTCGTCCATGTCGGGCTGGAAACCGGCGGCGATGTCGGGGTGCAGGCCGGCTCGGGTCTCGTCGAGCAGCCGACGGCAGACCTCCTCGACGGGCTCGCCGGAGTAGCTGGCGCGGACCCGTTCGGTGGCCGCCTGCAGGGCCGAGGTCAGCTGATCCTCCAGCGGGCCGCGCAGCTTCTGCTGCACGGGGTCAAGCCCGCTCGGATCGAGCGTGACATGTGGCTCCGACATCGGCGCTCCCTTCGTCGGCGTCCGCGGTACCCCACCGCGGCCGTCGGTCAAACCACCGCCGTTGCGGCGGCCACCCGGACCTGGTACGAGAAGTCCTCCGCCGGCTCCTCGGCGTACGACAGCCGGCGGATTTGCCGGTCGTCGCCGTAGAGCGCGACGTCGACCAGCACCCCGAGGTGGGCCAGGCCGATGTTCGCCACCCGCTTCTTGTCCTGGAGGACCGCGCAGACCCCGCCCAGCAGCGTGCTGGCGTCGGACGTGCGGTGCCCGGGCGGGCAACGCAGGGTCAGGTCCACCTCGATGGGACCGTCGAGCGGCGTCCACCCCGTGTGCTGGGCCGCGGTGCAGGCGGCCTGGAGCAGGGCGCGGACCCTCGCCGCCTGCCGGTGCCCGGGGGCGAAGATGGACAGGGCCTCGGTCTTGACCGGGGGCAGGCCGCTCACCTCGAACGTCAAGGTGAGAGCGCGGGTGTCCTGCACGACGGCTACCTCCTCGTTGGGACGATCCTGCCCAACCGGTGGTGCCGCAGAGGCGAGTTCGCGCGAGAACCAACCGATCGGGCGGCCTGGGGTCGGCCGGAGGCGTATCGACTTCGACGGCGACGCGCTGGCTGCGGAGCTATGCCAACGCTAGTTGACCCGGCGCGCGCTGGGTAGCCTCGCCGCTCACTGGGTGGGACCTGTTGTGCTCGTCTCGTGACTGTCAGGTTTCGCAACGTGGCAGGTCGGGCACTGTTCGGCGCATCGAAACGCCCGGGGCGCGGGCGGATCTGCCGCAACGTGCGCCCCGACCGTCTCGCCGTGCGCCGGGGCACGGGTGACTCCCCGGCTCTCGCCGAAGAGAGGGGGAGGGCGATGACGACAGACCCCGACGCGGCCGCGCACCGGCGGCGGCCGGCCAGACGTGCGGCGGCGGCCGCGGCCGCGCTGGCGTTGGTGGCCCCGTTGGCGGCCTGCGGGTCCGGCGGTGACGGTGGTATGCCGACGATCAACCTGTACTACCCGCCTGAGCAGAACCTGCAGAAGGTCGTCGACGACTGCAACGCCCAGGCGCAGGGCCGCTACAAGATCGTCTACCGGGTGCTGCCCCGGCAGGCCGACGACCAGCGGGTGCAGATGGTGCGCCGGCTGGCGGCGCAGGACAGCGGGATGGATGTGCTCGGCCTCGACGTCACGTGGACGCAGGAGTTCGCCAGCGCGCACTGGATCCGGGAGTGGGCCGGTCAGGACAAGGCGGAGGCGGAGCAGGGCACCCTGGCCGGCCCGCTGGACACCGCCCGGTACGAGGGCGAGCTCTATGCCGCGCCGAAGAACACCAACGTCCAGCTGCTGTGGTATCGCACCGACCTGGTGCCCGAGCCGCCGAAGACCTGGGACGAGATGATCTCCGCCGCCCAGCGGCTGAAGGAACAGGGCAAGCCGTACCAGGTGCTCACCATGGGTGCCCAGTACGAGGGGCTGGTCGTTCTCTACAACACCCTCGCGGAGAGCGCCGGCGGGAAGATCCTCAGTGACGACGGCAAGAAGGTCGCGATGGATGAGGGTGCCGTCAAGGCTCTCGACCAGTTGCGGAAGCTCGCCACGTCGGGCGTGACGTCGCCGTCGTTCAGCAACGCCACGGAGGACCCGGTGCGGCTGGAGTTCCAGTCCGGCGGCGGCGCCTTCGAGGTCAACTGGCCCTTCGTCTACCCGGCCATGCAGGAGGCGGCGCCGGAGATGGCGAAGAAGGTGAAGTGGGCGCGGGTGCCCGGCATCGACGCGAACACGCCGAGCAAGGTCACCATCGGCGGCGTCAACCTGGCGGTCAGCACGTACTCGAAGCACCCGACGGAGTCCTTCGAGGCGGCCCGGTGCCTGCGCAACGCCGAGCACCAGAAGTTCTCCGCCGTCAACGACGGCGTGCCGCCGACCATCGAGAAGGTCTACGACGACCCGGAGATGGACAAGGCGTACCCGATGAAGGAAACCATCCTGGAGGAGCTGAAGGAGCCGGCGGTCCGGCCGTTGACCCCGGCCTACCAGAGCATCTCCACCGTCATGTCGGCGATGTTGTCCCCGCCGTCGGCGATCCGGCCCGAGCAGACCGCCGACGAACTGCGCAAGGCCATCGCCGACGCCCTCGAGTCGAAGGGGGTCCTGCCGTGAGCGAGCTGATCCACCGCCGCGGGGCGGCCCGCGGCCAGGACCGCACGGAGGTGACGGCATGAGCGTCAACGCCACTCCCACGGGTGCGGACGTCGCCGCCGAGGAGACCACCCGCTCCGCCGGACGGCACGCCGCGGTGCCCGCGCAGCGCGGCGGGCGCCGGACGAAGCCGCCGCTGAGCGAGAACAAGCGCGCCGAGCGGCGCCTCGGCTGGCTGTTGTGCGCGCCGGCCGCGGTGGTGATGGTGCTGGTCACCGCGTACCCGATCCTCTACTCGGTCTGGCTGTCGCTGCAGCGTTACGACCTGCGCTTCCCGGACCAGCGCGAGTTCGTCGGGCTGGACAACTACGCGACCGTGCTGACCAACCAGTTCTGGTGGACCGCGTTCGGGGTCACCGCGCTGATCACCGTGATCACCGTCGCGGTCGAGCTGGTGCTGGGCATGGGTCTGGCATTGATCATGCATCGGACGCTGGTCGGGCGGGGCATCGTCCGGACCGCGGCGCTGATTCCGTACGGCATCGTCACGGTCGTCGCCGCCTTCTCCTGGCGGTACGCGTGGACGCCCGGCACCGGCTACCTGGCGAATCTCTTCGAGGGCAGCGCGCCGCTGACCGAGCGGGCCAGCTCGCTGGCGATCATCATGTTGGCGGAGATCTGGAAGACCACGCCGTTCATGGCGTTGCTGCTGATGGCCGGCCTGGCGCTGGTTCCGGAGGACCTGCTCAAGGCCGCCTCCACCGACGGCGCGACGGCCTGGCAGCGGTTCACCAAGGTGATGCTGCCGGTGATGAAGCCGGCGATCCTGGTCGCCCTGCTGTTCCGCACCCTGGACGCTTTCCGGGTCTTCGACAACATCTTCGTCCTGACGGCGGGCGGTAACGAGACCTCGTCGGTGTCGATGCTCGCCTACAACAACCTGATCCGGGGTCTGAACCTCGGCATCGGCTCCACGATGTCGGTGCTGATCTTCCTCACCGTGGCGATCATCGCCTTCGTCTTCGTGAAGCTGTTCGGCACCGCTGCCCCCGGCAGCGACGACGGGGAAAGGCGCTGACATGACCACCCGAACCACTGGGCGGGCGAAGCTGCGCTGGGGCCTGCTGGACGTCATCGTCGTCGTCTTCGCGCTGGTCCCGGTGCTCTGGATCGCCTCGCTGTCGTTCAAGACCCCGGCCACGCTCACCGACGGGAAATTCGTCCCCCGGGAGTGGACGCTGGACAACTACCGGACGATCTTCGACACCGACCAGTTCGTCCGGGCCCTGGTCAACTCGATCGGTATCGCGCTGATCGCCACGCTGATCGCGGTGGTGCTCGGCGCGATGGCCGCCTACGCGATCTCCCGGCTGGACTTCCCCGGCAAGCGGCTGCTGGTCGGGGTGTCCCTGCTGATCGCGATGTTCCCGCAGGTGTCCCTGGTCTCGCCGCTGTTCGAGATCGAGCGGCAGCTCGGCCTCTTCGACACCTGGCCGGGCCTGATCCTGCCGTACATCACCTTCGCCCTGCCGCTGGCGATCTACACGCTGTCGGCGTTCTTCAAGCAGATCCCGTGGGACCTGGAGAAGGCCGCGAAGATGGACGGCGCCACCCAGGGCCAGGCGTTCCGGCGGGTCATCGCCCCGTTGGCCGCGCCGGGGCTGTTCACCACGGCCATCCTGGTGTTCATCTTCTGCTGGAACGACTTCCTCTTCGCGATCTCGCTGACCTCCACCGAGCGGTCCCGCACGGTGCCGGCCGCGCTGTCGTTCTTCACCGGCGCGTCGCAGTTCGAGGACCCCACCGGGGCGATCTGCGCCGCCGCCGTGGTGATCACCGTTCCGATCATCCTCTTCGTCCTCTTCTTCCAGCGCCGCATCGTCTCCGGCCTGACCTCCGGCGCCGTCAAGGGATAGGTGATAGTCGTGGCTGACATCGTGCTCGACAAGGTGAGCAAGCGGTTCCCGGACGGGACCGTGGCGGTGCGGGACGTCGACCTGGAGATCGCCGACGGCGAGTTCGTCATCCTCGTCGGCCCCTCCGGCTGCGGGAAGTCCACCACTCTCAACATGATCGCCGGGCTGGAGGACATCAGCTCCGGTGAGCTGCGCATCGCGGGGGAGCGGGTCAACGACCGTGCGCCCCGGGACCGGGACATCGCCATGGTGTTCCAGTCGTACGCGCTCTACCCGAACATGACCGTGCGGGAGAACATGGCCTTCCCGCTGCGGCTGGCGAAACTCGACAAGGAGACCATCGACCAGAAGGTGGAGGAGGCGGCAAAGGTTCTGGAGTTGACCCCGCTGCTGGACCGCAAGCCGGCCAACCTCTCCGGCGGGCAACGGCAGCGGGTGGCGATGGGTCGGGCGATCGTCCGCCAGCCCAAGGCGTTTCTGATGGACGAGCCGCTGTCCAACCTGGACGCCAAGCTGCGGGTGCAGATGCGCACCGTGGTGTCCCGGCTGCAGAAGCAGCTCGGCACCACCACCGTCTACGTCACGCACGACCAGACCGAGGCGATGACGCTCGGTGACCGTGTGGTGATCATGCGGGGTGGGGCGGTGCAGCAGGTCGGCGCGCCGCAGGAGCTCTACGACCACCCGCGCAACCTCTTCGTCGCCGGCTTCATCGGCTCACCGTCGATGAACTTCCTGCACGCCGCCGTCGAGGAGGGTCACCTGCGGACCGCCCTCGGTGACGTGCCGATCGGCGACCGGGTACGCCGGCAGCTCTCGACGGGCGACGCGTCGCGCGAGCTGATCCTGGGTGTGCGCCCGGAGCACTTCGAGGACGCCGCGCTGGTCGACGACGAGACCCGCCGCCGGGGTATGGAGTTCGAGGCGCCGGTCGACATCGTCGAGTCGATGGGTTCGGACAAGTACGTCTATTTCACGGTCGAGGGGGAGCGGGCCAGCGCCGCCGAGCTGGAGGAGCTGGCCGCGGACGCGGGCGCTGTCGACTTCACCGGCGCGGGCGCGAGCCTGGTCACCCGGCTGTCGGCCGAGTCGCCGGTGCGTGAGGGCGAGCGGCGGCGGGTCTGGTTCAACCTGGAGAAGATCCACCTGTTCGACCCGGCCACCGGGCGGAATCTGACCCTGCACGAGGGGCGGGCGGCCGGCGCGCTCGCCGACTGAGCGACGCGAACCGTGGGGGCCGGTGGCACACGCCACCGGCCCCTCAGCGTGCCGACAGGCGGTCCAGGAAAGCTATATCAAGGCATTTACATGTGTCATAGTGATGGTGACCGTTCGCATCCGGAGCGCGAAGTGGACAGTTTCCTAGTGGATAAGCCCTCGTCCTTGGGAGGCATGTGTGCGATCCGATCCCCTGAGCAGAAGATCCCCGTGGTGGCGGAGCGTCGGCCGGATTCGGCCGGTGCGACTGTTGGCCGTGGTGCTGGCCACCGTATTGATGGCTCCGCCAGGTGCGGCCTCGGCCTCGGCCGACCGCACCGCCGGGCAGGCGCCGGCATCGCTCAACGCGGGTGCGGCCACGGGCGACACGATGGGCGTGACTGCCTCCGCCGCCGCCACGGTCTGCGCCAAGGTGGCCGCCAAGGCCGGCTTCTCCTACACCGAGAACATCAGCACCTCCGCGGGCAACGTCCGGAAGATCGTGGTCGCCGTGGCGGTCGCCATGGCCGAGTCGAGCTGCAACCCGTCGGCGAAGGGCCAGAACCCCGGCTCGATCGACCGGGGCCTGTGGCAGATCAACAACTATTGGCACTCCGAGGTCAGTGACGCCTGCGCCTACCAGGTCCAGTGCAACGCCAACGCGGCATGGAACATCTCCAGCCACGGCAGCAACTGGACCCCGTGGTCGACGTACAACAACGGGGCGTGGAGGAACTACCTGGACACGGCGCGAGACGCCATCAGCGGCTTCTCGTTCCAGCTGAAGAGCCGGGGCGCCGGCACCTGCCTGGACGCCATCTCGTCCGACGTACGCAACGGCGGCAGGATCGCCCAGTGGACCTGCAACAGCAGCGACAGCTACCAGCAGTGGCGTGTGGTGGTCGGCGCGAACAACTACAACCCGGTGCTCCAGAACGTCGGTACCGGCACGTGCCTGGACGCCAACGCATCGGACATCCGCAACGGCGGCGCGATCTTCCAGTGGGCCTGCAACACCACCGGCGATGCCTTCCAGCGGTGGTGGTTCTCGGGCAGCGGGCAGCTCAACACCAACGGCGACGCCAACGCCGGACTGCACAACGCCGGTGCCGGGACGTGCCTGGACGCCAAGGCATCGGACGCCGGCCAGAACGGGAGCATCATCCAGTGGGCCTGCTCCGGCAGCGACACCTTCCAGTTGTGGAACTGACCCTGTGACAACGGGCCCCGCGGGCTGAACTGCCCGCGGGGCCACCAGCAGCCTCCAGCTGGGATCAGCGGCAGACCGAGTCAGCGGGCGTGGCCGGCCGGGGCGGAGTCGACGCCGGGCAGCCGGTCCAGCAGCTTGTCCAGCCGGACGGGCAGGTCGCGGATCCGGATGCCGGTGGCGTGGTGGACGGCGTTGTTGACGGCAGCGGCGCTGCCCACGATGCCGATCTCGCCGATCCCCTTCACCCCGGCCGGGTTCAGCTCGGCGTCCTCCTCCGGCAGCCAGTACGCCTCGATCCGCTCGACGTCGGCGCAGGCGCTGATGTGGTAGGTGGCGAGGTCGTGGTTGACCCAGTCGCCGTACCGCTCGTCGAGCAGGCCCTCCTCGTGCAGGGCCATCGACAGGCCCATGGTCATGCCGCCGATGAACTGGCTGCGGGCGGTGGTCGGGTTCACCACCCGACCGGCGGCGAAGACGCCGAGCATCCGGTTGACCCGGATCTCGCCGGTGTCGGCGTCCACCCGTACCTCGACGAAGTGGGCGCCGTACGCGTGCCGGGGCCGGGCCGGCTGCGCCCGGATCTCGTCGGCGGTGCTCACCTCGACGGTCAGGCCGTCGGCCGGCACCGCCCCGTCGGGAGACTCCCGGATCCGGTGGCGCAGGCCCTCGCAGGCTCGGATGACCGCCCAGCTCCAGGAGGCGGTCCCCATCGAGCCCCCGGCAACGCCGGCCGGGGGGAGTGCGCTGTCGCCGATCCGGATCGCCACCCGGTCGTCGGGCACCGCCAGGGCGTCCGCGGCCACCTGCCACAGGGCGGTCCGGGCGCCGGTGCCGATGTCGGTGGCGTTGATCCGTACCTCGAAGGTGCCGTCCGGCGCGGCGGTGACCGCCGCCGCGGCGGCCCGGGACCGCGCCGGGTAGCTGGCCCCGGCGACCCCGGTCCCCACCAGCCACCGCCCGTCGCGCCGGATTCCGGGCGTCGGGTCCCGGTCGGCCCAGCCGAACCGGCGGGCCCCCTCGCGGAGGCAGGCGACCAGGTTCCGGCTGCTGAACGGCTGCCCCTGCTCCGGGTCGACCGCGGTGTCGTTGCGGATCCGCAGTTCGACCGGGTCGAGGCCGCACGCCGTCGCCAGCTCGTCCATCGCGGACTCCAGCGCGTACGCGCCCGGGCACTCGCCCGGGGCGCGCATCCAGAACGGGGTCGGCACGTCCAGCTGCACCAGCCGATGCGTGGTCCGCCGGTGGCGGCCCGCGTACATGCTGCGGGTGTAGACGGCGGTCTGTTCGGCGAACTCGTGGATCGTCGAGGTCTGGCTGATCGCGTCGTGGCAGATCGCGGTGATCGTGCCGTCGGTGTCGGCGCCGAGGCGGACCCGCTGGATGGTCGGGGTGCGGTAGCCGATCGGGCCGAAGAGCTGCTGTCGGGTCAGGGCGAGCCGGACCGGCCGGCCCACCTGCCGGGCGGCGAGCGCGGCGAGCACCACGGGCGCCTTGGCGGCCCCCTTGCTGCCGAAGCCGCCGCCGACGTGTTCGGAGATCACCCGGACCGCCTCGTCGGGCAGCCCGAACAACCCGGCGAGGGTGGCCTGGACCGGGGTTGAGCCCTGGTTGGAGTCGTGCACCAGCAGCCGGCCGTCCTGCCAGCGGGCGGTGGTGGCGTGCGGTTCCATCGGGTTGTTGTGGTAGGCCGGGGTGCGGTAGGTGGCGTCCACGCGGATCTCCGCGGCGGCGAAGCCCGCGTCGAAGTCCCCGTCGGCGGTGTCGGTCGGGTAGCCCGGGTTGACCTTGTCCGGCCGGTACAGGCCCGGATGGTGTTCGGTGAGGACGGTGCTGTGCGGCTCGGTGTCGTAGTCGATCCGGACCAGCCGGGCCCCCTCCCGCGCCGCCTCCAGCGTCCGCGCCACCACGACCGCCACCGGTTCGCCGCGGTAGTGCACCGCCGGGTCCTGCAGCAGGAACAGGGTGGCGTCCACGCCGTGCACCAGCCGCGGCGCGTGGCCGTGGTGCAGCACGTCGAGCACCCCGGGCGTCGCCAGCGCCGCGGCCGGGTCGATCCGGGTGATCCGGCCACGGGTCGCGGTCGCCGCCACCGTCCAGCCGTACGTCACGTCGTCGGTCGGGTATTCGACGGCGTACCGGGCATCACCGGTCACCTTGTCCCGGCCCTCCAGCCGGGCGTGCTCCCGACCCACTGCCGACGCGGTCACGGCTGCCCCGCCAGCTCCGCCAGTGCCCGGACGGTGAGGTTGCGGATCAGCGGCACCTTGAAGGCGTTGTGCCGCAACGGCCGAGCGGCGTCGAGTTCGACGTCCGCCGCCTGGGCGGCCAGGTCGGGGGAGAAGGTCCGTCCGCGCAGCGTCTCCTCCGCCCGGTACGCGCGCCACGGCCGGTGCGCCACCGCGCCGTACGCGATGCGGACGTCCCGGACCACGTCCCCGGCCAGGTCCAGCGCGGCGGCCACCGAACCGGCCGCGAAGGCGAACGACGCCCGGTCGCGTGCCTTGTGGTACGTCGAGCGACGGGCGAGCGGTGACGCCGGCACGCGCACCGCGGTGATCAGCGCGCCCCGAGGCAGGGTGGTCTCCTGCTCGGGCCGGTCGCCGGGTATCCGGTGCAGCTCGGCGAGGGGGATCTGCCGTGGGCCGTTCCGGTCGTGCACCTCGACCACGGCGTCCAGCGCGGCCAGGGCGACCGCCATGTCGGACGGGTGGGTGGCCACGCAGTGCTCCGACCACCCGAGGACGGCCAGGTCCCGGTTCTGTCCGTGCAGCGCCGCGCAGCCGGTGCCGGGTTCCCGCTTGTTGCACGCCTTCGACACGTCCTGGAAGTAGGGGCAGCGGGTGCGTTGCAGCAGGTTTCCGCCCGTGGTGGCCATGTTCCGCAGCTGGCCGGAGGCGGCGGCGAGCAGCGCCCGGGCGAGCACCGGGTATTCCCGCCGGATGACGGGGTGGGCGGCGAGGTCGCTGTTGCGGACGGTCGCGCCGATCCGCACTCCGCCGTCGGGCAGGGCCTCCACGGTGTCCAGCGGCAGTCGGGTCACGTCGACCAGCAGGCCCGGCCGTTGCACGCCGAGCTTCATCAGGTCCACCAGGTTGGTGCCGCCGGCCAGGTACGCCGCGTCGGGCTCGCGGTCGAGGAGGGCGACGGCCTCGGCGACGTCGGTGGGCCGGTGGTAGCGGAACGGTCTCATCGGGCGGCCGCCTCGCGGACCGCGGCCACGATGTTCGGGTACGCCGCGCAGCGGCACAGGTTCCCGCTCATCCGTTCGCGTATCTCCGGGTCGGTGAGCTGCACCGGCGCCGCCAGGTCCCAGGTGACCGCGCTCGGCCAGTCCCGGGCCACCTCGTCGAGCAGGGCCGTGGCCGAGCAGAGCTGCCCGGGGGTGCAGTAGCCGCACTGGAAGGCGTCGTGGGCGATGAAGGCGGCCTGCAGCGGCGAGAGGTCGCCCGCCCCGGCGAGCCCTTCCACGGTGACCACGGTGCGGGCGCCCAGGGTCACGGCCAGGATCAGGCAGCTCTTCACCCGCCGGTCGTCGAGCAGCACGGTGCACGAGCCGCACTGGCCGTGGTCGCAGCCCTTCTTGCTGCCGGTCAGGCCGAGCTGTTCCCGCAGCGCGTCCAGCAGCGTGGTGCGGTTGTCCAGCGTCAGGTCGTGGTCGACGCCGTTGATGGTGAGGGCGACGCGGGACGAGCAGTCGTCACCCGCCGGTTCTCCGCTCTCCTGCCCGCTGCGCACCGCGCCAGCCTACCGTCGAGCGCGACATCTCCTGACAAATATGGGCAGAAGTGGGCCGTCACCAGGAATGACGAAGAGGCCGGCCGAGGTAGCGGGCGTAGTCGGTCAGGGCGGACTCGACGCGGGACCGCAGCGCGGCGTCGAACGGGGTCAGCTGCTGCACGGTCACCGCGACCGAGGTCTTGCCGATCGTCCGCTTCCAGGTGCCGACCACCCGGCCGCCGCGCACCACCGTCGACTGGAAGACGCCGTTGCCGCCCGGGACGACCGCTGCGGCGTGCGCCGGATCGAGCATCAGCGTGCGGTCCTTGAAGCCGAGCAGGTATTCGTCGAAGCCGGGCAGCGTGTGCACGTCGTCGACCGGCTCGCGGGGCGCGTCCAGCAGGGCGGCGGCGACCACCGCCTCGGCGCCGTCGACCTCGACGGGGGTGAGGGCGTCGGCGGCCACCGCGATGCCCCGCTTCGCGTCGGTGACGGTCAGGCCGGTCCACCGGGCCAGGTCGTGCCGGGTGACCGGACCGTGGCTGCGCACGAAGCGCAGGGCGAGCAGGCCGAGCGCCTCGTCACGGTCGGGGCGGTGCGGGTCGGGCACCCACTCGTCCAGCAGGACGAACGTCTGCTCGATGCCGACGTGCGGGGCGATGCAGGTGACGCCGCGCTGGCTGGCGTACCAGAGGAGGTGGTAGCCCCGCTGCCCGGCGGTGTCGATGCCGGCCGCGCCGAGCGCGGCCAGGCACTGTGCGCGGGTGAGGCGCCGGCCGCCGGCGAGCGCGGCACCCAGCACGTCGGCGGCCCGGTCGGCGTCGGCCTCGGTGAGCCCGAGCTGGGCGCGGCGGGTGGCGGCGCCGGCCAGCGTCCGGATGCCCGTCACCGCGAGCATCCAGTGGGCGTCGCGGGAGGGCACCAGGTGGACGGTGCCCCGCATCGGCCAGGTGCGCAGTGCCTCCCGCCGCTCCAGTGCCGCCTGCACGTCAGCCTGGGTGCGCCCCGGCAGGCGCACGCCGAGCGACCACAGTCCGCTCGCCACGTCCTGGGCCTGCATGGCGCCGAACCACTCGACGACCTCGGCCACGCTGTCGGGGCGTGCCTGCGGGTGTGGGCGCAGCAGCAGGCTGGTCATCCGTAGTGCCAGGGCCTCGGCGCCGGTGAGCCGTACGGGCACGGCTGGCCTCCCGTCGATGGTGGAGGGCCAGCATAGGCGGGCGCACCGACGTTTCCGCCGGCCACGACCGGGCGGGCGGGTCGCTGCCCGCCCGCCAGGGATGCCGTGGGTCAGTCGGTCCGGCGCGCCTGCTCCGGCACGTCCGTGTCGACCAGTTCCCGGCGGACCTGCGCGTTGACCGGCCGCCGCTCGATGACCTCGTGGCTGCTCAGCCGGACCCGCTCGACCGGGACCCGTTCCTTGACCGCCACCGGGTGCTCGGCGTACAGCACCAGCTCGCCCGGCTCCTCCCCGATCCCGGGGACGTCAGCGCGGTCGGTGATCGGCTCGCGCTCGACGGTCACCTCGTCGTGCGCGACCGGGACGGTGGTGTGCACGTTCTCGGTCACCACGCGCTTGCGTAGCCGCGCCGTGCCGACCGGCTCCCGCTGGGTGCCGACCCGCAGTCGTTCCTCGTAGCGGGTCACCTCCGACGGGCCGGCCGGCTGCCCCGGCTGCCGGACCGTGCCCTGCCCCGACAGCTGGTAGTGCCGGTAGAGCAGGGTGAGCTGGTCCACGCCCAGCGGCTGGTCCGTGCCGCTCTCCACGGCGGGGGCGCCGCGGACGGTCGCCTTGTCGTACGGCACCCGCAGCCGGCCCTCCTGCAACCGGGCGTCGTGCAGCGGGGCCATCGACTCGTGGCGGCCCGGGAGGCCGGTCTGCACGCTGACCCAGGTGGGCTCGCCGGCGGCGTCGGCCCAGACCTGGCCCACGCTGCCGATCCTGGCGCCCGAGCGGTCCTGGACGTCCTGCCCGTACAGCGACCGGATCTGCTGTTCGGTCAGTCGCATGGGTTCGTCCTTCCTCTCACGGGTCACCGAGAGGATCCCCGCCGGGGCGGACGGCATGCCGGGGAAGTCGGACGAATAGGAGGAGTAGGAGCACAAACCCCTGATCGCGCTACGTCAGCCGCGCTGCCGACGGAGCGCGATCCCCCGTTTCAGGTACCCCCCGGGGCGGGCGGCGAGGTCCGCCTATACCGGGTGCGTCCAGGATCCCTGGTGTCCGGTTTCCGGGCCGTGGTCTGGCCGGTAACTTGCGCAAATCTTGAGCCCCCACAGCTGATCGATCGTGGCGAGGCGGGCGGCGCCTGCCACGGCCCGTCGGCGTCGGTGTTTGCCGCCGCAAGCAACGGGTAGCCGCCGAAGCTGACCCGACACTGAGGGGGAAACGTCTGATGGATGGCCAGGTCAAGGTCGCGGTGATCTACTACAGCGCGACCGGCATCACGTACCAGATGGCGCAGGCGGCGTGCGAGGCCGCAGGGGAGGCCGGTGCCGAGGTACGCCTGCGCAAGGTGCGTGAACTGGCACCCGACGAGGCGATCCGCTCCAACTCGGGCTGGGAGGCGCACCGCCTGGAGACCCAGGACGTGCCGGAGGCCCAGCCGGACGACCTGACCTGGGCCGACGTGGTGATCTTCGGTTCGCCCACCCGCTACGGCATGATCGCCGCGCAGCTCAAGCAGTTCATCGACACCACCGGCCCGCTATGGGCCCAAGGCCTCCTGGCCAACAAGGTCTACAGCGGTTTCACCTCGACGGCCACCTCGCACGGCGGCCAGGAGGCGACACTGCTCTCGCTGTTCACGGTCGTCTACCACTGGGGCGGCGTGGTGGTGACCCCCGGCTACACCGACCCCAGCCAGTTCGTCGCCGGCAACCCGTACGGTGCCTCGCACACCAGCAACAACGGCGAGATCGCCCCGGACCACATGGCCCTGGCGGCCACCGCGCTGACCGCCAAGCGGGCGGTGCAGATGGGCGGTGCGCTGAAGCGAGGCCTGGCCGGCTGAACAGCGCGGGTGGCGACCGGTGGCCGGACGAGGGCTCTCGACCCGCCCGGACCACCGGTCGTCCTCGCCCTACCCGCGATCGGCCGGTCCATGCCCGGTCAGCGCGGGATGGGCGAGCAGGTGCCCGAGCAGGTCCGCGAGCACGGCCATGCCGTCGCGGCTGAGCACTGATTCCGGGTGGAACTGCACGCCGGCGAAGGCCGACCCGCGCAGCGCGTGCACCGCACCGTCGGCCGGGTCGCGGGACAGCTCCACCGGGCCGTACGCGGTGGCGACCCGGTCCGCCTGGGCGTGGGCGGTGAAGCTGGAGTAGAAGCCGACCCGGCGGGTCGCGCCGAACACCGACACGTCCCGCTGCAGGCCCTGATAGGGCGCGTCCCGGCGGTGCAGCGGCAGCCCGAGCAGCCCGGCGAGCAGCTGGTGGCCGAGGCAGACCGCGAGGGTCGGTCGGCCACCGGCCAGCAGCTCGCCCAGCAGCGCCCGCATCGTCGCCATCTTCGGCTCGGCCAGGTCGTTCGGGTCGCCCGGTCCCGGACCGACCACCACCAGGTCGTACCCGTCGATCGGGCCGGGGTGCCGCCAGTCGCGGCGCGCCACTGTCAGGCCGAGCGCGCGGAGCTGGTGGGCGAGCATCCCGGTGAAGGTGTCCTCACCGTCCACGATCAGCGCCCGGCGGCCGGTCAGCCCGGGCAGCGCGGTGGTGCCCGGAGCGCGCTGGTCCAGCCAGAACCGGGCCAGCGGCGCGTTGCGGGCGGCGAGGGCGGCGCGTACGTGCGGGTCGTCGGCCAGCCGGACCGCGGGGCGGGGGCCGGGCTCCGGTGCGTCCGGGCCGAGGCCGAGCGCGGCGAGCACCCCGGCCGCCTTCGCGTGCGTCTCCGCCACCTCGCCTGCGGTGGTGGAGTGCCGGACCAGGGTCGCCCCGACCGGCACCCGCAGCTCGCCGGTGGGGGACAACTCGGCGGTCCGGATCAGGATCGGCGCGTTGAGGGTCTGCCGGCCCGCGGCGTCCCGGCCGAGCAGGGCGAGCACCCCGGCGTAGTAGCGGCGGCCGGTGCGTTCGTGCCGGGCGATCACGCGGCACGCGTTCTCCATCGGGCTGCCGGTGACGGTGGGGGCGAACATGGTCTCCCGCAGCACCTCCCGCACGTCCAGCGAGCCCTGCCCGGCGAGCAGGTACTCGGTGTGCGCCAGGTGCGCCATCTCCTTCAGGTAGGGCCCGACCACCTGGCCGCCGTGCTCGGCGACGGTGGCCATCATCTTCAGCTCCTCGTCGAGCACCATGTACAGCTCCTCGACCTCCTTCGGATCGTGGAGGAAGCGCAGCAGCGCGTCCCGGTCCGCCGCCGCGCCGGTGTGCCGGAAGGTGCCGCTGATCGGGTTCATCATGACCAGCCCGTCGTCGACGCTGACGTGCCGTTCCGGGCTGGCCCCGACCAAGATCCGGGTGCCGGTGTGCACCACGAACGTCCAGTACGCGCCCCGCTCGCGCAGCAGCAGCCGGCGCAGCGCGGCCAGGGCAGCCACCAGGGGTTCGCCCTGCACGGTGGCCCGCAGGGTGCGGTGGATGACGAAGTTCGCCCCCTCGCCGTGGCCGATCTCCTCGGCGAGGACCCGCTCGACCGTCGCCGCGTACTCGGTGTCGGAGATGTCGAACGCCGCGTCCCGGGTGAGCACGGGCGCGTCGGGCAGGGCGGCCACCACCTCGGCGAGGGGGATCCGTCGGTGTCGCTCGACCACCAGGCATTCCAGCGGCGTGCCGTCGTCGACGCAGGAGAACCCGCGCTCGGTGATCTGCCGGAACGGGACCAGGGCCAGGGTGCGCGGCCCGGGGCCGCCGTCGGGCAGCGGGATGTCGGCGAGCCGCTCGGCGGTGCGTACCGTGCCGGTGAACAGGTCGAGGTGGTCGGCGCCTTCGCGGCGGACGAGCGCGAACGGGCCGGGGTCGACTCCTGCGGCGACGGCGGCGAGCGGGTCGTGCGGGCTGGTCATCGGGTCTCCTCGGTGGGCCGGTGGCCGCCGGCGGGGGCGGCCCGGGGATGCCGGGGGAGACCGGCGGCCGCCTCGTCGGGCGGCCGCGTGGGGAAGCTACGCGCGGGGGTGGGCCGCCAGGTCGGCGGGCCACCAGCAGGACAGGTGCGCGGTCATGGTGATCACTGTACGCGACCTCGCGGCCCCGGGGAACCTGATCGTCCGGCACAGGGTGACGGACTTGCCGAACGGGTCCCCGGTACGGCGTGAGAGATGAGGGCTTCTGACATATGGGGCAGAGCTGCTCGTGTAGGAGATTGTGGATTCGACACTTGTGAACTTCGTCCCGGCTGCTTATGGTCGCCTGAAACCGGTTACTGCGACCGGGCGGTACGGATCGAGGTAGCGATGGGCAACAGCCGGATGACGGTTCGCGAGATCGCCAAGCTCGCCGGCGTCTCCGTGGCCACCGTCTCCCGGGTCTCCAACGGCACCGGACAGGTCTCCGAGGAGATGCGCCGCCGGGTGCTGGAGGCGATCGAGAAGCACGGATACCGCCCCGACCACCTCGGTCGGGCCCTGGCCGCCGGCCGGCACGGCGCCCTCGGCCTGGTCTTCCCCGGCCTGTCCGGCCCCTACTTCACCGAGCTGATCCAGGGCTTCGAGTCCGAGGCGGTGCCGTCCCGGGCCAGCGTGCACATCCTCTGCACGCACCTGCGCTCCGACTCCGACGACCAGGTGCTGGAGATGGGCCGCCGGGTGGACGGCGTCGCCGTCATCGGCGGCACCATCTCCGACGAGGCGCTGCTCCGGCTCGCCACGATGGTCCCGGTGGTGGTGGTCGCCGGCGAGGGACCTGGCGACATCCCCTCGGTGCGCGCCGACAACGCCGGCAGCATGCTGGCGCTCACCCGACACCTGCTCGCCGACCACGATTTGCGCGATCTGGTCTTCGTCGGCAACCCGGAGGGCTCGCCCGACGTCAGTGACCGCTGGGCCGCCTTCCGGCGGGCACACCACGACCTCGGCATCGAGCCGCCCGCCGAGCCGGTCGCCGTCAGCATGCAGCAGGCCGACGGGGTGCTCGCCGCCGACCAGTTGCTGTGCGGCGACACACCCCGGCCCGGCGGGGTGGTCTGCGCCAACGACGAGATCGCCCTCGGCGTGCTGGTCGGCGCGCTCGGCCGGGGCCTGCGGGTGCCGCAGGATCTGATCATCACCGGCTTCGACGACATGCCGGCCGCCGCTCTCGTCAACCCCGCCCTGACCACCGTCCGGCAACCCGTACGCGAGCTCACCGCCGAGGCGGCCCGGCTGATCCTGCGTGCCGCCGAACGGCCCGGCAACACCCCCGCGGGCAGTCTCGTGCTGCCCACCGAACTCGTCCTGCGCCGCAGTTGCGGTTGCCCGGCGCCCCCGACTGCGGCTACCGGCAGGTGAACAGCCCACACCCCTCGGAACCACCAACCCCCTGGAGGTACGACATGAGAAGTAGGCGGTTAGCCGCCGCGGCCACGGTCGTCCTGGCCGCGTCGGTCGCGTTGGCCGGTTGTGGCCGTGACTCGGGTGGCGGCCAGGAAGAGGCGAAGTCCGTCGGCGCGGGCAAGGCGAGCGGGGACATCACCGTCTGGGCGATGGGCACCGAAGGTGAGAAGCTCGCCGAGTTCGCCAAGGAGTTCTCCACCGAGAACCCCGACGCCAAGGTCTCCGTGACGGCGGTGCCCTGGGACGCGGCGCACCAGAAGATCGCGAGCGCCATCGCCGCGAAGCAGACGCCGGACGTGTCGATGATCGGCACCACCTGGCAGGGCGAGTTCGCCAAGACCGGCGCGCTCGACCCGACCCCAGAGCTGATCAAGAAGGACGACTTCTTCCCCGGCGCCTGGGACACCACGATCGTCGACAACACCTCGTACGGCGTCCCGTGGTACGTCGAGACCCGGCTGATCTACTACCGCAAGGACATGGCCGCCAAGGCCGGGTTCCCGGACGGCCCGAAGACGTGGGACGACCTCAAGGCCATGGCCAAGGGCATGAAGGAGAAGGCCGGCGCCAAGTGGGGCCTCAACCTCCAGCCCGGCAAGACCGGCAGCTGGCAGTCGGTCCTGCCGTTCGCCTGGTCCAACGGCGCCGACGTGGCCAGCGCGACCAAGCTGAGCTTCGACACCCCGGAGATGACCGAGGCGCTCGGCTACTACCAGTCCTTCTTCAAGGAGGGCCTGTCCCCGACCGCGCTGCCGGAAGGCTCGCTCGAGCCCGGCTTCGTCAAGGGTGAGATCGGTGCGTTCATCTCCGGCCCGTGGCACATGGGCATCGTCGAGGAGCAGGGCGGCGCCGGCTTCAAGGACAAGTACGCGGTCGCGCAGATGCCGATGAAGAAGTCATCGACCTCGTTCATCGGCGGCAGCAATCTCGCGGTCTTCAAGGACGCCAAGAACCGTGACGGCGCCTGGAAGTTCGTGCAGTGGCTGAGCAAGCCCGAGGTGCAGGTCAAGTGGTACCAGGCCGTCAAGGACCTGCCCGCCGTGCAGTCGTCCTGGAACGACTCGACACTCGCCGGCGACACGTTCCTGGCCGCGTTCGGCCAGCAGCTCAAGAGCGCCAAGGCGCCGCCGGCGATCACGACCTGGGAGCAGATCGCGGCCGAGTTCGACCTCGAGGTCGAGAAGCTGTGCAAGCAGAACGCGGACCCGGCCGCGACGGCGAAGGCGATCCAGGAGAAGGCGGGCGCCATCGGGACCGGGAGCTGACATGGCCGGCGCCTCCGCGGCGACGGCACCGGCGCGACCGGTCGGGGCGACCAGCCCCGGCCGGCACGCCGGGTCGGTCCGGCGGCGTCAACGCCTGCGGCGGGCGCTGACCGGCTGGGCCTTCTCCGCGCCCTTCACCGTGTTGTTCCTCGTGTTCATGGCGCTGCCGGTGGTGGTCTCGCTGGTCATGAGCTTCACCGACCTGCGCTCGACCGACCTGCGTAACCCGCTGGCCGTCAACGTGGTCGGCATCGACAACTACACCCGCCTGTTCTCCGATCAGCTGTTCCTGCGGTCGTCGGTCAACACTCTCGTGTTCGTGGTCGTCGGGGTGCCGCTGACGATGGTGCTGGCGCTGGCCGCCGCGACGGCGCTCAACTCCGGGCTCGTACGCTTCCGCGCGCTGTTCCGGGTCGGCTTCTATCTGCCGGTCGTGGCCAGCATCGTGGCGCTCGCGGTGGTCTGGCGCTTCCTGCTCGACCCGGAGGTCGGGCTGGTCAACAACCTGTTGCGACTGGTCGGGATCGACGGGCCGAGTTGGCTGTACGACAGCAAGCTCGCGCTGCCGTCGCTGATCGTCATGGCGGCGTGGCGCAACTTCGGCTTCCTGATGGTGATCTTCCTGGCTGGGCTCCAGGCGGTGCCGGCCGACCTCTACGAGGCGGCGACGCTCGACGGCGCGACGCGGTGGCAGCAGTTCCGCAACGTCACCCTGCCGATGCTCCGGCCGACGCTGCTCTTCGGCGGGGTGGTCACCGGCATCGGCTATCTCCAGTTCTTCGAGGAGCCGCTCGTCATGACGCAGGGCGGCCCGCTGTCCTCGACGCTGTCGGTCTCGTTCCACATCTACAACCAGTTCGGCTTCGGCAACTACGGCTACGCGGCCGCTGCCAGCTATGTGCTCTTCCTGGCGATCGTGGCGCTGTCGGTCGTGCAGTTCCGCCTGCTGGGTGAGAGGAACTGACGATGGCCACGATGAACACCGCTCCGCGCACCCGTGACCGGGTCGCGAAGACCGTGCTCTACGCCGTCCTGGTCCTCGGACTGCTCGCCGTGGCCGGACCATTCGTCTGGATGGCGATCTCGTCGCTCAAGCCGGAGCGGGAGATCCGCGACGTGCCGCCGACCTGGTGGCCCGAGACGGTCACGCTCGACAACTTCCGGGGGCTGTTCTCCCGGCTCGACTTTCCGCTCTACTTCTTCAACTCGGCGCTGGTCGCGGCCCTGGTCATGGTCGGCAACCTGCTGTTCTGCTCGCTCGTCGGGTACGCGCTGGCCAAGCTGCGCTACCCCGGCAAGCGGGCGCTCTTCCTGGCCGTGCTCGGCATGCTCATGGTGCCCGGCATGGTGACCTTCGTCCCGCAGTTCGTGCTGGTCAGCAACATGGGCCTGACCAACACGTACGCCGGCCTGATCCTGCCGTTCCTCGTCGGACCGTTCGGCGTCTTCCTCATGCGGCAGTTCCTCCAGTCGATCCCCGACGAGCTCATCGAGGCGGCCCGGGTCGACGGCGCCGGCGAGTTCCGGATCTTCTGGCGGGTGGTGCTGCCACTGTGCCGGCCGGCACTGGCCGCCCTCGGGATCCTCACGTTCCTCGCGTCCTGGAACAACTTCCTGTGGCCCCTGGTGGTCGCCACCACGGAGGACAAGTACACGTTGCCGGTCGCCCTCGCGCTCTACAGCGTCGGCGAGAACGAACGCAACTACGGCCTGCTCCTCGCCGGCGCGGTCGTGGTCGTGCTCCCGGTGCTCGTCGTGTTCGTGCTCCTCCAGCGGCACTTCCTGCGCGGCATCGCGACCACCGGAATCAAGTGACCCGTCCCCGGAACCAGACAAGGAGACCCATGCGACGCCTTCTCGCACCGCTCCTCGCGCTGGCGCTCATGCTGACAGGCGGCTCGGCCGCCGTCGCGGCACCCGACGAGCGCGGCACCGACCGGACCCTGCTCCGCTATGCCAAGGACACGTGGCGGTCGATGACCGCGATGACCGACCCCGGCACCGGCCTGGTCGCCGACAACATCACCGGCGACCTCGCCGCCGCCGGCCGCGCCACCTACACGTCCCCCACCAACATCGGCGGCTACATGTGGTCGGCGGTGGTCGCCCAAAAGCTCGGCATCATCTCGCGTACGGAAGCCCGCGAACGGATCGCCCAGACCCTCGACACGCTCGCCCGGCTCAAGCACCACACCGCGTCGGGCATGTACTACAACTGGTACGACCCGCGGGACGGCTCGGTCGTCACGGTCTGGCCCGACAACGGCAGCACCGTCTACCCGTTCCTGTCCAGCGTGGACAACGGCTGGCTCGCGGCCGCGCTCAACGTGGTCAAGGGCGCCGTGCCGGAGCTGCGGGGCAAGGCCGACGCGATCCTGCGGAAGATGAACTTCGGCTTCTACTACAACCCGGCGGCGGCGACCCCGTTCGGGGCCAGCGGCCTGATCGCCGGCGGCTTCTGGGACGCGCCACCCCCGGGGTGCTCGCGGCAGCGCGACGGCGTCTGGTTCACCTGCAACCACTACGACATCACGGTCACCGAACCGCGTATTGCGACGTACCTCGGCATCGCGATGGGCCAGATTCCGCCGAAGGCCTACTACAACACGATGCGCACCCTGCCGGCCACCTGCGACTGGAGCTGGCACGAGATGCAGCCGGTCGGCTTCGACACCACCTACGAGGGCGTTCCGGTGTACGAGGGCGCGTACCGGTACCGCGGCATCCAGTTCGTACCCAGCTGGGGCGGCGACATGTTCGAGGCGCTGATGCCCGACCTGTTCGTGCCCGAGGCGAGGTGGGCGCCCAACAGCTGGGGTCGCAACCATCCCGCGACGGTCGCCGGCCAGATCGAACACGGAATGAATGACGCTGGGTACGGATACTGGGGCTTCTCCCCGGCCAGCGATCCGGCCGGCGGCTACATGGCCTGGGGCGTCGACGCGATGGGCATGGACACCGACGGCTACCCGTCCGACATGGAGCGCTCGAAGTATGACGCGGGGTTCGGCGACTGCCGCCCGGCCGGCCCGGACCCCGACTACGGCGACGGCGTGGTGACTCCGCACGCGGCGTTCCTCGCTCTCCCGTACGCCAAGGCAGCGGTCGTCGACAACCTCACCCGGCTCGAGGCCAACTTCGACTCGTACGGCCCCGGCGGCTTCTACGACGCGATCGCGGTCGGCAGCGGCACCGTGGCCAAGCGCCACCTCTCGCTCGACCAGGCCATGATCATGGGTGCGCTCGGCAACGAACTCGCCAACGACCTCATCCGCCGCGCGTTCGTCTCGCCGGAGTTCGAACGTCGGATCCGGCCGCTGATAGCACAGGAGACGCTCAACGTGCCGGCCAACCAGGACCTCCCGCAGCTGCGCCGGGCCGCTTCGTGACGATGAGCGACATCGTGACGCAGGCGCAGGCCCGTTGGGTCGCGTTGCGGCAGTCGCGCGTCGACAAGGACCAACCGTGGCGGGTCGGTGACGGGCGGCGAGTGGTGGCCGTCGGACGACCAGTGCGCGACGCTGGCGGTCAAGGACCGGCACATCAGGGCGGCGCCGCCGGAGCTGGCTCATCCCGTTGATAACGGAAGTAGGGCCCTCGGCCGAACGACTGAGGGCCCTACTCCGGTGAGATCCTGCTCAGCGCCTGCAAGGCCGGTCGAGAACCTGGTGATCGCACGAGACACGCCATGAACCTCGCCGGACAAGTCGGCTGGAAGAACAGCGCGCCGGCCTGGGCCCGGGGCCGCGCCGGTCAGGCCAGCCAGAGGTTGTCGTGTTCACGGTAGAACGCGGTGCGTTCTTCCTCGCTCATCTGCGCAACCCGGACCAGCCCTTCGAAGTAGCCCTCACGGGGTGCACCCGGCGAGAAGTGCAGCAGCATTGACACCGGCGCTCCGGACTCGTTTTTGAACCCGTGGACACCGCCCGCCGGGACGTGCACGTAATCCCCGGGTTCGGCATCGATCCAACGCCTGCCGTCATAGATTCGCATCGTGCCGGACAAAATGTAGAAGGACTCCGTGATCGACCGGTGGAAGTGCGGGTCCGGCCCCGTCACGTCGGGGCCGCACTCCCATCGGTACAGGCCGAACAGGCCGCCGGTCGAAGTGCCGGTGGACAGATAGTGCACCCGCGTGCCGTTCGGATAGACGAGCTCCGGAGCGGTACCGTCCGGTCGGTAGGTTGCGCTGATCTCGCCCTCTTTGCCGTGGTACAGCCGAGGAGGATAGGTCATGCGCACATCATGCACGCCAAGGCAGGACTGCGCTTGCCGGCAGACGTCGCCGGGCGGCGTTTCGCCGGCCAGACCGGCCGGTCGCAGTCGTGGCTCGGGCACGCCTTGTCGCCGGATCCTGAAAAACTGACCCCCTGGGGTATCGCGGAACCGTAGGGGTCAATTTCGACGAGTGTTGACAAGCCCTGTATTTCGACTCGGTGCTGGACGTAGTCGTTTGACGTGCGAGCATTCTGCACTGTCCGGGAAATGTGGTCTCAGACCTGCCGATCACAGGTGGAAGGAGGGTGTCGATGGCTGCCGAGGACGTGGCGTGGTACCAACGGCTTCTCGACGCGCAGCCGGATCTGGTCGACTTCCCCTGGTGCTGGACGGTCGTCCAGCCATTGACCAAGCCAATCACCGTGGCGGAGGTCGCACGGCGGCTCGGCGGGGACCCGGCCAACATTGAGGAGCTTGCCGGGTGGGACTTCGAGGAACCTGAGGGTACGTTGCACCTGCACCAGGTGGGGCCTGCCGTGGTCATGTGCCAAACGGGGGGTTGGGAAGGCGTCCGGGACGAGGCCCTGCGGTGGTTATCCGATGGCGTCTCGGTGCATAGCTCGTGGTGGAGCGATGCCAACGGACGCAGTTTCCTGTGTTACGCCGCCTTCGGCCTGGTACTGACGCGACTGGAGAACCTCGACGACAACCAGCCCGGCGGCGAGCAGCCCACGGCTCTCGACGAGGATCGTGCTCCACTGCGCGACGATCTGGGCTACCCAGCCCAGCTGGCCTTTGTCGAGCGGCGCACCGGCATCCGGTTGGACCCCGCCTGGTTGGACCAGCCCCACGCCACGGTGGTCATACGCACGCCGATCCCGGACGACCCGCGCCCGCCGGGCATATTCGGCTCGGCGGATCCGGACATGGCGGCCATGTTGCTGCTCGCCGACGAGTCCACACAGCGCGACGCGCTGCGGTGGGTGCTCGACTTACTCACCGATGAGCAGGATCTGCGCAGTGAGCCGGTGGTCCGCACCGTGCTCGCCGCGTTGGCGCAGGACTGGCCGACTGGCGAGGACCTATCACATGAGGTGGACGCGCTGCGCTTCCGGCTGACGCAAGAGCTCAACGCCAGCCCGGGAGAGTCGCCTGAGCGCTGGCGGCACTACTACCGCATGCGCGCTGCTGAAGCGTTCGCGGCGACGGTAACCGGCTCCCGTGGCCGGTCGTGCCCACCGGACACGTTGTGGTACGCCCAACAGGCGTTTCAACAGCGGTGGCCAACCATCCGCGCCGAACTGTGGCGGCGGGCACGGCGTCAACGCCGGTAGGGCGGCGGCTTCGAGGAAATACAGCAGGCCATCGATAATGGCATCATCCGCAGCTGCGGAGATGGCGGCGAGTCCAGTGCGCTGTGCCCACCAGCCTGGGGCCGCGGATTCGTGGACATGCCTCCATCTGGCTTCCCGGCGAGGCCCATCCGTGACTGCAGGGCGGACGCGAGCCGGACGCTCACGCCGGTCCGTCGGCGTGGGCGAGGGCCGATGGGGTCAGCCGGCCGACGATGGCCGGGGCCTCGTGGACGAGGGCGTCGTTCTCCACCGCCTCGACCATGAAACGGGCGTAGTCCACGCGACGGGTCAGGTTGCTCGCGAGGACAGGGTCGCCTACGTGCCGGCTCCACACCGGCAGGCCCTGGCTCTCGCCCTCCTCCAGGTCGCTGCCTCGCACGACCGTCCAGCTGGTGTCACTGGCGAAGATCCTGCGGCACGCCTCCACCTGGTCGTCCACGTCCACGACACGGGCAAGCTTCGCCAGCCGCCCGAACACGGCCGCGTACATCTTGAACTTCCGGGTGTACACGTCCTTCCCGTCGCGGGTGATGTGCCAGCCGCAGGAGAAGATCAAACGGGCGCCTGGACGTGCGTGGTCGAGCACAGCCTGGGCCGTACCGGAGGCATACTGCTTCACCCCCCACGGCACCAGCACCGTGAGTACGGCGTCACATCCGTTCACCGCCCGTGCGATGACCGTATGGTCGTCGGTCGCTCCGGGGATCACCCTGATCCGTCCCTCGAACTCAGCGAGCTTGTATACGCTCTGCTCCCGGCACACGCCCACGATCTCGTACCCGCGGTCCAACGCGTGCTGCAACATGTAGCGCCCGAGTTTCCCGGACGCGCCGACAATGCACACCCTCTTGCCGGTGCCCGGCTTCCTGACCCCGTCCAAACCGATCGATTCCACGACCCTCTCCTCAGCTCGCCACCGCCGCTATCCTTACGCCGTAAGGTGCAACCTTGCGGTGTAAGGTTGTCAAGCCGTCCAATCCGCTCAGACAGGAGGACCTCGTGGCCACGGAGCCAGCCGACACGCCTCGCCGCACCTCACTCAGCAAGCAGATGGTGCTTCGCGAAGCGGTCGCGCTGGCGGACGAGGCCGGCACCGGTGCGCCGAGCATGCGCAGGCTCGCCGAGCGCCTCGGCGTCGAGGCCATGTCGCTCTACCACCACTTCCGCAACAAGGACATGATCCTCGACGGCATGCTCGACCTCGTCTTCGGCGAGATCGAACTCCCGTCCGACGTCGACTGGCGAACCGCGATGCGACGGCGGGCAGTCTCGATGCGCGGCACACTGATCCGCCACCCGTGGGCGATAGGCCTGATGGACTCGCGGACAAACCCGGGCCACGCGACGCTGCGCCACCACAACGCGGTCATCGGCTGTCTACGGTCAGGAGGCTTCTCGATCGCTGGCGCGGCACACGCGTTCTCCGTGCTGGACAGCTACATCTACGGGTACACGCTCCAGGAGCTCAGCCTGCCCTTCAAATCATCCGTCGACCTCGAGGACGTGGCGGGCTCGATCCTGAAACAGATGCCCCGC
The DNA here is from genome assembly GCF_047921475.1 of Micromonospora sp. SL4-19. NCBI lineage: Bacteria > Bacillati > Actinomycetota > Actinomycetes > Micromonosporales > Micromonosporaceae > Micromonospora > Micromonospora sp. SL4-19. The sequence goes on along the minus strand of NZ_JBLROB010000047.1, from coordinate 681 downwards.
GACGAATTCCCGCACCTCACCGAGATGATCCTCGACCGCGCCCTGAAACCTGGTTACGCGTACACCGAGGAGTTCGACATCGGACTCGACCTGATCCTCGACGGACTGCAGCGACAGCGCGAAAGCTGGCCGTAACCTGTCAGCAAACGAACCGGGGCACAGCCGGGCACATCTGGAGGATGACTGCGGCGTGATCGCGAGCAGACGTCCTACCCAACAAGGCGACGTAACGCGGTCGGCGCACTCAATTCGGCAGTTCAGGATGCCCGCTCGACTCAGAGGCCAGCTACCGGCAGTGGCCGCTCGCGATCAACCAGCAGGCGCGGACGGCGACAGATGAGGATGTCGTCCGGACCGCGTCCTGCTGCCCTTTGATCCGTGTATGCCGGTCGACGCGAGACGGCCGATAATTGTTCGGTCATGGCTGAGGATCAACTGAGCGCGGTTCGGCGCAGACTTCCAGAAGGAACGCGGGTCCAGGAAACGGTCATCGGGTTTCCTGCGGGTGTCGGCCGAGCAGGTAGGACGGGGCAGGACATGGACCGAGGCACCCGCGACGAGATGCTCGGCCGCCTGGCTGAGGCAGTCGGGTCCATCACAGTCACACATCCGACGCGGGTTGCCATCGACGGACCGCCCGCCGCAGGCAAGACCACGCTCGCCGACGAGCTGGCCGTCGTC
>NZ_JBLROB010000046.1:0-32907 GCF_047921475.1 Micromonospora sp. SL4-19 | reverse complement strand
TCAGGCCACAGGATTGGCGCCGCCAGGACAAGGTTGTGGCGCTGATGTGCCCGCAGACCACCGTCGAGGAGGTCGCCCGGCACCAGGACGGCGGATCATGCGGCCCCGGGGTGCTCAAGCAATCTGAGTCGCAATCCCTATGGGGTTAGTAGGCTATCTCATTGGATTTCCTAAAGGCATGGCGCGAAAGCTTGGAACGAAAAACAGCAGGTCAGCCGCAGTGCCGTACCGCGCAAACGGGCCTCAATCCATGCGATCGGCCCCGGGCAGCCGGTGTCCAGACCGTGAGATTTCCGGGCTTACGGTGTTGACGGGCCGGGAGGTGCTCGATGAAGATCTCTTCCATGCGAAGCGCCCATCTCACCAAGCGAGGTCACATCGACCTCCTGCGCGTCGCCAGCGCTGCCTGTCGACCCTGCGCCTGACGCCGGGTTTCCTCTCTCTGCCGCTGCGGGCGTTCTGTTAAGCCGTAGGCCTCCGGCCCTGCTGCAGCCCCGTCATGCGGCGGAACCCTCCCTTTCGACAGGAGAGCTGTCCATCGTGCGCAAGACATCCGTACGCCTGGCTGCGGCTGGGCTCACCGCCACAGTGCTGAGTGCGGCACTCTGGACCGGGCCGGCACACGCAACAGCGTTGCCGGCCGTGCCACCGCCGCCCGTCGGCCCGTCCGAGATCACCGGATATCCCCGGCAGAATGTGCTGCCGGTCTGGCCCGACAATCCTGCCGACGCGTCCATCCCCATCGGCGCCATCCCGTACGACGACATCGCCCCGAAGCTGAACGCGCTACAGGCAGCCAGTGACCGCGTCTCTGCCCGGGTTGCCGGGAAGTCCAGCGGCGGCTACGACCTCTACGCCGTCACGGTCACCGCGCCGGAGAGCCGGAACGAGGACCGGCAGCAGGAGGAGTGGAAGCGTCTCATCGAGGACGACCCGGTGCGAGCCCGTACGGATCCTCGACTGCTGGCCGAGTACAAGACCCCGCTGTTCGTCAACGCCAACATCCACGGCAACGAGTGGGAAGGTACCGACGCGGCCCTGCGCGTCATCGAGGAGTTCGCCACCAGCACCGATCCCGAGGTGACGCGGCTGCTGAAGCGAAACCGGCTGATCTTCAACATCACGTCCAACCCGGACGGCCGGATCGCCGGCACCCGGGCGAACGCCGCCGGCTATGACCTCAACCGGGACCTCACCGTCGTCTCCCAGCCCGAGACGAACCTGATTCGCGAACTCATCATCGACACCAAGCCGATCATCACACTGGACCTGCACGGATACGTCAACCCGACGCTGCTGCACCCGAGCACCCCACCGCACAACGTCAACAACGAATACGACCTCTACATCAAGCACGGCCTGCCGAACGCGCTGGCCATCGAGGAAAACCTGCGTGCTCTGGGCTACCCCGAGACCCAGCGCGCCCGGATTCCGTTCCGGGACGACGAACCGGGTGTGTGGGACGACTTCCCACCCATCTACGTGCCGTCGTTCGCGATGCTCCAGAGCAGCATCCCGTACACCATCGAGGCGCCACTCAACCCGCGCGGCAGCCTGACGCCCCAGGAGCGGGTACGTCGTTCAGGCATCAACACGGACGTACATGTGGTGGCGATCAAGACCTCGCTGCAGTACATCCAGGACCACCGGGTCGAGGTGCTGCACGACCAGGCGGAGGTCTACCGGCGCGGGTGGGCCGGTGAGCCGCTGCGGGACATCCCCGACGGCTACGTGCCGGGTTGGGGACCGGAAGACAACTACCACACGGTCTTTCCTCGGGCGTACGTCATCCCCACCGGCCCTGGTCAGCACTCCGAGCCAGCCGCCGCCCGTCTCGTGGACCTGTTGATCAGCAGCGGCGGCCGGGTATGGCGGGCCAAGCACGACTTCCACGCCGGAGGCAAGAGCTACCGCGCCGGCTCATACGTCATCGACCTGCACCAACCCAAGCGCGGCCTGGTCAACTCGCTGCTCGAACCCGGCATCGACATCACCGAACGGGTGAACGACCTCTACGCCGGCCCGGCCGCCTGGAGTCAGGGGCTGACCTGGGGCGCCACCGTCGACACGGTCTGGGACCAGTTGCCAGATGTGCAGCTGAACCGGATCTACGACGGGGTGGCCGAGGGCCAACTACCGTCCGCCGACTCCGACCTGCGCCTGGACATCCAGGACGCCGCCGATCTGCTGGCGGTCAACTCGCTGATCCGCAAGGGTGTCCAGGTCTACCGGCTCGCCGACGGGTCGGTGGTGATTCCCGCCGTCCCCGGCAGCCGGCAACTGCTCAAGGACGAGGTCCGAGCGCACGGCGTCACCTTCCAGCGCGCCCCAGCCGGCTGGCACGGGACCCGGCTGGACGACATCGTCGTCGGCTACCTGGGCACCGTCGAGGAGCGCGACACCCTTTCCGACCTCGGCTTCACGGCCCGGGCCCTCACCGCCACGACGCTGGCCAGCACGCTGACCGATGAGGTTGATGTGCTGCTGATCGCGAGCAACCTCAACCTGACGAACCTGACGGCACCGAACCGGAACGCGCTCGAGGCATTCCTGGCCCGCGGTGGTGGCATCGTCGGACTGGGCACCGCCGGGGCGAACTTCAGCAACGGCACCTCGCTGTCGACCGTCACCGCCACCGCCGGGCCCTCGCTGGCCAGCGGAGTAGCCAACATCGTCAACCACGGTGGGCCAGTCACCTCCGGCGCCGTCCCGCACTCCTTCATCAGCCAACCGGTCTGGTTCACCAACCTCGGTGCCGGCGTAACGGTCGAGCAGTCCTATGCCGCGGACCCACTGCTTGCCGGCTGGTGGGCGGCGGCAACCGGCACCGGGACGAACGGACAGGCCGCCGCCGCGAACCAGGCCAGCATCGTCCGGAGCATCAGCCCCGGCGGCAACGGTGTCGTGCTCTTCGGTACCGACCCGACATTCCGGCTGCACCCGAAGGGCCTGCAGCCGCAGTTGGGCCGAGCACTGCTCTGGGCGGCACGGCCGTGACGACACCGACGCCATGAGTTGATCCCGCAACGGTGAGGGCCCGGACCGGCAGCCGCCCTTCGGGCCCTCACCAAGCACGCACACCACTCAGGGATTGCGAACAAGATTCGGACCTGTGGCACAGGACACGATCGCCGGCTTGCCGCCCCAACTGGCTGATCATGTAGCCTCACCTGCGTGAACACTGCGCCGTCGTTGGACCGGACCCCGCTCGCGGTCCGTGTCGTCGCCGCGCGCCGTATCTGCTGTTGTTGACGGTCTGACACCCCGGCCCTCGCCCGTGGCTGCCGCGCCACGCTGCCCGCGCCCCGTCATCAACGTCTGATCTGCCCCCATTTATGCACCTCCTTCACCGCGTCCCGCGCTCGCGCGACGCAGGTTCCGTCTGCCTGGAGTAAGGACATGACCACTCACCGCAGGCCCTCGGTCGGCCTACCCTTCGCACGCCGGTTGCGCCCGCTCGGCGCGCTCGCGGCCACCACCACCCTCGCAGTGCTGCTCGCCGCCTGCGGCTCGTCGACGAGCCCCGGGTCGACGGGCGCCGCCGCCCCCGACGCGACGATCACGGTCGGTTCGCTGAACGAGCCGACGACGCTCAACACGATCAAGGGCGGCAACACCGGCCACGCCCAGGTGCTGCTGCGCAACGTCGTCGAGGGGCTCACCGTGCTGACCGACGACGGCAAGGTCGAGCCACTGCTGGCCAAGTCGTGGGACGTGTCGCCGGACGGCACGGTCTACACGTTCCACCTGCAGCCCGGGGTGACCTTCTCCGACGGCACCCCGCTGAAGGCGAGCGACGTGGTGGTCGCGCTCAAGCGGGTGACGTCCGACGAGTCGACCAGCGCCCGCAAGAAGAACCTCTCGATCATGAAGACGATCGAGGCACCGGACGATGGCACCGTCAAGGTCACCCTGTCGACGCGGTCGCAATCGTTCCTGTTCTACCTCACCAGCACCGGTGCGGCTGTCACCAAGCCCGACGCCGGCAACCCGGAGACGACGGTTGTCGGCACCGGCCCGTACACCCTGACCTCCTGGAAGCAGGGTGACTCCATCACGCTGACCAGCAACGACAAGTACTGGGGCACGAAGGCCAGCAACAAGCAGGTGGTGTACCGCTTCTTCAAGGACGCCACCGCCGAGAACAACGCGCTGCTCGCTGGCCAACTCGACCTGGTGACCCAGGTGTCCTCGCCGGATGTGCTCACCCAGTTCGACAACCGGCCGCAGTTCTCCATCGTGGAAGGCACGTCGACGACGAAGGAACTGTTCAACTTCAACGACGCCATCGCCCCGTTCAACAACCCCGACGTACGGCACGCCATCCGGCAGGCCATCGACCGCAAGGCGCTGCTGACGGCGGTGTGGGCCGACCGGGGCCAGGTCATCGGCTCGATGGTGCCGCCCACGGACCCCTGGTACGAGGACCTGACCAGCATCGACGACCACAACGTGGCCGGCGCCAAGCAGCTGCTGGCCAAGGCCGGGTACGCGAACGGGCTGTCCTTCACCGTCGACTACGTACCGTCGGATGCGATCACCATCATCGCGCAGGGGTTGAAGAGCCAGCTCGCCCAGGCCGGGATCACCATCACGCTGAACCCCGTTGACGACGCGACCTGGACCGACAAGGTCTACAAGAACCACAGCTTCCAGGCCACCATCATGACCCACGTCAACCAGCGCGACCTGGTCTGGTACGGCGATCCGACGTTCTACTGGCAGTACGACAACCCGCAGGTGCAGAAGTGGGTCAAGGACTCCGAGAGCGCCGCGACGCCCGACGAGCAGACCGCCCTGCTGAAGAAGGTGGCACGGCAGATCTCCGAGGACGCGGCAAGCGCCTGGCTGTTCCTCGACCCCGCCATCAAGGTCGCCAGCAGCTCGGTCAGCGGCTACCAGAAGAACAACACCACGGACAGCTTCTATGTCGCGCCGATCACCAAGCGATAAGCGATAAGCGGTGCTCAGCTACCTCATCCGGCGGGTCGCCTGGCTGGTCGGTTCGCTGTTCGTCGCGGGCTCGGCGGTGTTCTTCCTGCTCCGGGTCCTACCGGGTGACCCGGCCGTCACGCTGCTGGCGGTCGGGTCCTCCCCGGACCAGATCGATGCGATCCGGCACCAGCTCGGCACCGACCGGCCTGTGCTGGCGCAGTACGGCCACTGGTGGGGCGACCTGGTGACCGGGAACCTCGGCGACAGCCTGTTCACCCAGATGCCGGTGCTCGATCAGATCGCCGGCCGGCTCCCGGTCACCGTACCGCTGGCACTGAGCGCGTTCGTGCTGTCGATCGTCGTGGCCGTACCGATCGGGGTGTTCGCGGCGGTACGGCGGCGGGGTCTGCTCGGGGTGGCGGTGTCGGCGCTGGCGCAGTTGGGGATCGCGCTGCCCATCTTCTGGGTCGGGATCGTGGTGGTCTGGTTGGTCGCGGTGCAGTGGCGGGCGCTGCCGCCGGGCGGGTTTCCCCGCACCGGCTGGCAGGATTCGGCAGCCGCGTTCCAGTCACTGGTCCTGCCGGTGGCGACGCTGACAATCGCGCAGGGGTCGGTGCTGGTGCGCTACGTACGCTCGGCGACGCTCGACGTGCTGAGCCAGGAGTACGTGCGCACGGCCCGCTCTCTCGGGTACAGCCTGCCGCGGGCGCTGTGGCGGCACGGACCACGCAACGGCGCCGCAAGCATCGTGCAGATCCTGGGCATCCTGCTGGCCAGTTCACTGCTGGGCACCGTGGTCATCGAGAGCGTCTTCGCCCTGCCCGGCCTGGGCTCGCTGCTGCTGACCAGCGTGAAGGCCCGCGATCTGCCGATCGTGCAGGGCACGGTCTTCCTCATGACGGCGACCGTGCTGGTGATGGGGCTCGTCGTGGACGTCGTGCAGCGGCTGGTCGACCCGAGACTGAGAGCACGGGTATGAGTACACCTTTGGTCGAGGCGGTCGAAACGGTCGAGGCGCTCGACATCCCCGCCCGGCGACGCCGAGGCTGGCGCTCGCCGTCGTTCGTGGTCGGCGCGGCGCTGCTGCTGGCGATTCTCGCCCTGGCGCTGGTGTCGCTGGTCTGGTCCCCGTACGGGCTGGACCACACCGACCCGGCAGCCCGGCTGGCCGGCCCGTCCGCACGGCACTGGGCGGGCACCGATCGCCTGGGCCGTGACCAGTTCACCCAGCTGATGCTCGGCGCGCGTACTGCGGTGTGGATCGGGCTGGCCTCAGTCGCGGTGGCCTTCGTCATCGGCGTCCCGTTGGGCCTGCTCGCGGCGGCCGCCGGCCGGTTCGTCGAGAACGCCGTCGTCGGAGTGATCGACATCGTGATCGCCTTCCCGACCCTGCTGCTGGCGATGCTGCTGGTCACCGTGTCCGGCGCGTCGACCGGAGTCGCGATCTGCGCGATCGGGATCGGCGTCTCCGCCGAAGTGGCCCGGCTGACCCGGATTTCGGCGAGCCGCGTGTTCACCCAGGACTACGTACTCGCGGCGCGTACCTGCGGCACCGGGCCACTGATGATTCTGCTCCGGCACGTCCTGCCCAACATCTGGCACACCCTGCTGGTGCAGGCCACCCTCGCCTTCGGCGTCGCGGTCATCGCCGAGGCGTCGCTGTCCTACCTGGGGCTCGGCACTCCGCCGCCCGCGCCGTCGTGGGGCCGGATGCTCCAGGAGGCGCAGTCGACGGTGAGCGTGGCCCCGTGGAACGTCCTGCTGCCCGGCCTCGCAGTCGCCGTCACGGTCGTCGGAGTCAACCTGCTCGGTGACGGCCTGCGGGAAGTCCTCGACCCGCAGCTACGACAGGAGAGGCAGGCAGCGCACCGATGACCGTCCTGGAGACCACCGGGCTGACCATCACGCTCGACGGGCAGCCGCTCGTTCGCGACGTCTCGTTCGGCCTCGCCGCCCGCGACCGGCTCGGCCTCATCGGCGAATCCGGCTCGGGCAAATCGCTGACCGCGCTGGCGCTGCTGGGACTGCTACCGCCGGGCATGCGCCCGAGCGGCCGCATCCTCATCGACGGCGAGGACCACCTCGGCGCGCCGGACCGGCAGTGGCGTCGGGTCCGCGGCCGCACCGTCAGCATCGTGTTTCAGGAGCCCCTGACCGCCCTGGATCCGCTGATGCCGGTCGGCCGCCAGATCGCCGGTCCGCTGCGGCTGCACCAGGGCCTCAACCGCAGCGACGCCGAGCGCCGCGCGATCGAGTGGTGCGACCGGGTACACCTGCCTGACCCGGCCCGGCTGGTACGGGCCCTGCCGCACGAACTCTCCGGCGGCCAACGACAGCGGGTGGCCCTGGCGATGGCCCTCGCCTGCCGGCCCCGGATCCTCATCGCCGACGAGCCGACGACCGCGCTGGACGTGACCGTACAGGCGCAGATCCTCGCTCTGCTCGACGAGCTGATCGAGGAGACCGGGGTGGGGCTGCTGTTCATCAGCCACGACCTGCCGGTCGTCGCCGGACTGGCCCGCCATCTCCTGGTCATGCGCACGGGCCGGTTGGTCGAATCGGGCCCGATCGACGACGTGCTGCGCCGGCCTAGCTCCGGCTACGCCCGGCAGCTCGTCGCGAGCGCCGCCAGGGTGACCCGGCTGGCCCGCCCCAGCGAGCGAAGGGAAGACCGTTGAGCGATCCGATTCTCAGCGGGCATCAGCTGACCCGATGGTTTCCGGGCCGCACCCACCCGGCGCTCGACGGGGTGGACGTCACCGTGCGGCCGGGGACCAGCCTCGGAATCGTCGGCGAGTCGGGCGCCGGGAAGTCGACCCTGCTGCGGCAGCTGCTCGGCGTGGACCGCCCGACCTCGGGCGAGATCCGCTTCGCCGGCCAGCCCCTCGACCGGGTCCGACACCGCGCGTTCCGTCGGCAGGTCCAGGTCGTCTTCCAGGACCCCCGGTCGTCGCTGAACCCCCGCATGTCGGTCGCGTCGATCGTCGCCGAGCCGCTGCGCTCGCTGCGCATCGGCACGGACCGGGCGGCCCGCGCCGAGCGCGTCGCCGAGGTGCTCACCGCGGTAGGGCTGCGCCCGGAAGACGGACGGCGCTACCCGCACGAGTTCTCCGGCGGCCAGCGCCAGCGCATTGCCATCGCGCGGGCGCTCGCACCGGCCCCGCGGATCCTGCTCGCCGACGAGCCCGTCAGCGCCCTCGACGTCTCGGTCCGGCTGCAGATCATCGACCTGCTCAAGGATCTCGTCGACCGGCTCGGGCTCACCCTGGTGCTGGTCTCGCACGACCTGGCGATCGTCAGCCAGCTGTGCCAGGAGGTGCTCGTCATGCGCCACGGCCGCGTCGTCGAGCGTGGCCCGACCGCGGACGTGCTGACCAATCCCGCCGACGAGTACACCCGCGCCCTGCTGGCGGCCATCCCGCAACTGCCGCTCGACCTGCTGGAGGAACCGTGACCTTTGTTGATCAGTGGCGGACCTGGCACGCCGAACGTGAGGCGGCCGTGTCGGCGCCGGGCGGGGACCTCACGCTGACCGGCACTCACTGGCTGGTGGGGCGTACCCAGATCGACGGGATACCCGGCGCCTGGTTTACCGACGGAACCGACGTACGGGTGTCCGGCGCCGAGAGCCTGCTCGTCGACGGCGTACCGATCGCTGAGGGCGTGCTGCGCCCCGACCAGCGGCTCATGGTGGGCGACGTCGAGCTGAAGATCGTTCGACGCGGCGGCGACCTGGCGGTACGGACGTACGACCCGCACGCGCCGGCGGTGCGCCGGTTCGCCGGCATCGACGCGTACGTCCCCGACCCCGCCTGGGTGGTGACCGCCGAGTTCACCCCGGCTGACGCCGACCAGACGGTGAGCACCGAACACAGCCACTCCGACCGGCTGGTGGACTACCCGGTCGTCGGCACGTTCAGCTTCACCGTCGACGGCCAGCATGCCGAGTTGGTCGCGCTGTACACCGGTCACGAGGGCGAAGCGCACATTACGTTCCGGGACGCCACCAGCGGACGGGAGAGCTACGGCGCGGCCCGGTTCCTGTTTGTGCCCCTGCCGGCGACGGCGGGCCCGGCGATGCTGGACTTCAACCGCGTCACCCTGCCGCCGTGTGCGTTCTCCGAGGCCTTCATCTGTCCGCTGCCGCCCCCGGGGAACGTGCTGCCGTTCGCCGTCCGGGCCGGCGAGAAGGCCGTGCTTGATCAGCCGGCCGGTCAGGCGCCGATCCCTCGTGGGTAGCTGAAGAAGCGATCCTCCTTTCTCCCGGGCCAGTTGCCGCCGTGCGCGGCTCCGACTGTCCGGCCGCCCAGGCCGTCGTCGGTGTCTTCGCTGGCAACGGCCTGGCCGACGTGCTGTCGTGCATGATCACGACGATTGACGGAGCCGTACGGCAGCCTTCCCGACAACTGCACCATGACGGCCTGCTCGGGCGTCTTTAGTGTCGTGCCACGTGCGCTCTTCGGTCGCGTGGTGCCCAAGCTGCGCGGAGGTCGCCAAGGGAGAATTGCCAAAGGGAGAAATGTGGTGAAAACGAAGCCCTTCGTGGCGGGTGCGGTCGCTCTGGCGACGGCAGTGGCAGTGCAGCTGGGTGGAGCTGGCGCGGCATCCGCCGCGGAGCCGCCGGGATCGAGCCCGTCGGACAACTCCGCCCATGGCGGGGCGGTGCTCGACGACGTTCACAACACGCCGACGACCGCCGTCGCAAAGAACGTCACGTTCATCGACAACGTCAAGGGAGTCAGCGGCTATTCTGCGCTGAACTTCATCAAGTACGACAAGTACGGCCACGACTTCATGTTCGCCAACGGCACCGGCGGCCTCGCCGTCTGGTCGCTGAAGGACCCCCAGCACCCGGCCCTGGTCTCGAAGATCACGGCGGCCGAGCTGCGCCTGCCGGGGGACACCCAGGACAGGTTCTGGGAAGGCGAGAACATGACCGTCGACCCGAAGCGCAAGCTGGTCTTCCTCATCCGGGACCCGCGCGGCTTCGGTGGCACCGTCAAGACCGGCCAGTCCGGCGTCTACATCGTCGACGTCAAGAATCCGTGGAAGCCGGAGGTCGTCACCTTCCACCCGATTCCGGCCGGGCACACGTCCACCTGCATCAACGACTGTAAGTACCTGTGGTCGGTCGGTCCGGCCAACACGGGCACGCCAGGCCACGACCCCTCCTGGAACGGCGTGCCGGTGCGGGTGACCGACATCCACGACATCAAGCACCCGTACACCTTCGACCGGGCGGTCGATCTCGAGCGGCTCGACGGTGTCACCGACTACGTGCACAGCGTCGACGTCGACAAGGACGGCGTCGCCTGGGTCTCCGGTGAGGGTGGCGTACGCGGCTACTGGACCGAGGGCAACCACTACGACCCGGTGCAGAAGCGCAACCGCGTCGCGACCGCGTACGACCCGGTGCCGTACGCGGGCGGGACCGTCGTTCCCATCAACCCGGCAGGCACCGCCTTCTACGACTTCTTCGACCACAACGCCTACCACCCCACTGAGAAGGTCGGCGACTTCGACAAGGGCGAGCTGCTCTACATCACCAACGAGAACGTCACGACCTGCTCGCAGGCGGGCGAGTTCAAGATCGCCTCGTTGAAGGGCAGCTACGACGGCGAGGGCTGGCGCTCCACGAAGGAGAACCCGTTCCGGCTGGAACTGATCAGCCACTGGTCGCCGTGGGGCAAGGAAGGGTCGTCCACCACGGGTAGCTGCTCCGCGCACTGGTTCACGGTGAACGGCAACATCGTGGCGCAGGGGTGGTACGGGCAGGGCACTCGCTTCCTCGACGTGTCGGATCCGAGGAACCCGACCCAGGTCGGCTACTTCCGCGTGCCGGCGGGCCAGGGCGTGACCGGCGGTTCGGCGTCCGCTGTTTACTGGCACAACGGGCTGGTCTACGTTGCGGACTACAACCGCGGCGTCGACGTCCTGCGGTTCGACGGCGAGCTGGCCGGCGCGCCGGACGACAAGATCTGCTGGAACTCGTGCGACAAGTAACCGTCTGAGCGAAGGCACCGGCCCGAGCGTGGCGACCGCTGCGCCCGGGCCGGCTTTCGGTGGTGACGGACCTGGAGGTAGAACGGTGCGACGCAGAGGTGCCGTGCGCGTGCTCGCGCTGGGCGCGGCCGCGCTGGTGGTGAGCGGCCTGCTCGGCGCGTGCTCTGGCCCTGGCGAGGGCGGGGGTGCCCCGAGGCCGCGGGGCGAGATCACGTTCGGGGTGCTGGCCCCGCTGTCAGGCGACCTGGCTGAGCGTGGGCAGGACCTCGTCGACGGGGCGCAGCTGGCTGCCGCTGAGCTCAACGATGAGGGCGGGGTTCTGGGGCGGCAGGTGAAGGTGGCCGTCGAGGACGGCGGCTGCACGCCGGCGACCGGCGAGCAGGGGGCGACGGGGCTGGCCGCCAAGAAGGTCGTGGGGGTGGTCGGCGGGCTGTGTGAGGACGCGGCGGTGGCGGCGGCGAAGGCCGTGGCCGCGGCTGGCACGCCATTCCTGGTCTCCTCCGCCCGCGCCGACCGGCTGATCGAGGCCGGGGTGCCGTCGGTGTTCCCGATGGAGGCGACGGTCTATCAGGAGGCGCTGGCCGCGGTGCACTGGATGGGCTACCGGAGCCCGCAGCGGGTGGCGGTGCTCGATGACGGCTCGCCGGCCTCGCAGCGGCTGTCCGGCCTGGTGACCGACCGGGTCAAGGCCGACGGCCTGACGGTGAGCAGGCACAGCACCGGTCCTGATCTCGCGAAGCTCGCCAGCACCGTCACCGCTTCCAAGGCGGACTTCGTCTACTGGACGGGGGCAGCGGAATCAGGTGGACGACTGGTGAGCGCACTACGCCAGGCCGGCTACACCGGCTATTTCATGGCCTCCGCCGAGTCGGACAGCCCCGAGTTTCTGCAGGCGGCCGGCGGGGCGGCCGAGGACGCATTCCTCACCACGGCCGCGGGCCCACGACTTCTCCCGGCAGCGGCGGACTGGGCTGCGCGCTTCAAGGACCGTTACGGACGGGACCCGGGGCGTGACGCGATGCAGGCCTACGACGCGCTCCGCGCGCTGGCGCAGGCAGTGCGCCAGGCGGGGGACACGGCACCCTCGAAGGTCGTCGACAACATCCCGCGGCTCGAAAACTTCACCACCTTCACCGGGGCGCTCCGCTTCGCCGCCGATCACTCGCTGACCTACGACAACTACATCATCGCCCAGGTCCGGGGCGGCAAGTTCATCCTGGCCAGCAAGCTGCGTACGGACTAGGTCGGATGACGCGCAGCATTCACCTCGCAGGCCATCGCTGGGCCCGGCTGTTCACAAGGCTGGCGGTGGTCGTCCTCCTCGCGACCGGCGGCCTGGTCACGGACCTCGCGTCCACCGCGACCACACATCCGGCGTACGCCCACGCCTACCTGCTGGAGACCTCGCCGGTCGACGGCGAGGTGCTGGCCTCGCCCCCGGCGGAGGTCCAGCTCCGCTTCGACGACGCGGTCAGCTTCAACGAGCGGTCGATCCAGTTGCTCGACACGACAGCGAAGAAGCTGGCGCTCGGCACCCCTGGCCACGTGGACGGGAAGGCCAACACGGCGCGGGTCAGCCTGCCCACGGATCTGACCGAGGGAACATACGTCCTGGCCTGGCGGGTCACATCCGCGGATTCGCACGTGGTGTCGGGCGCGTTCAGTTTCAGCATCGGCCACCCGAGCGCAACGGCCGCCCCGGTGGAGCAGGACGCCCACCGTGCCGTCGTCGTCGTCGACGCGGTCGGTCGCGCCCTGGCCTTTCTCGGTATGGCCCTCGCCGTCGGTGGCGCACTGTTCGTAGCCGTGCTCTGGCCCAGCGGCCGCACCGACCGCCGCGGCCGGCGCATCGTGTGGTCAGGATTCGCTGGGCTGGCCGCCGGCACCGTGGTGGTCCTGCTCGTACAGGGGCCGTACGCCGCAGGCACGTCGCTGGCCGGAGTGTTCGACCCCGACCTGCTCGGCGCGGCGCTGTCCTCGCGGTTGGGCTACGCGCTGCTGGCGCGGCTGGTGATCGTGCTCGCCCTCGGCGTGGCCTTCGGGATCGCCGTACGCACCAGCTCTCCCGCTGCCCCCACCGGGACGGCCGGTGCCGGGACGGCTGGCGCCGCAGCGGCCGGCGGCGCCACCCGCCGGATCCTCCTGCCCGCGGTCGCCACGGTCGGCGCCGTCGCCCTGACGCTGACCTGGACGCTGACGGATCACGCGCAGACCGGCGTGCAGACCTGGCTGGCCGTGCCGGCGACCAGCCTGCACCTACTCGCCATGGCCCTGTGGCTGGGCGGCCTGATCACGCTCGCGGCCTGCGTGCTCATCCCGGCAGGGAGGCGGAAGACCAGCCCCGTCATCACCCTGGAGCCCGCGCTGCCGAGGTTCTCCCGGCTCGCGCAGATCTGCTTCGCGGTGATCGCGGCAACCGGCGTCTACCTGTCCTGGCGGCAGGTGGGGACATGGGCCGCGCTCGGCGCGACCGACTTCGGGCGGCTGCTTCTCGGCAAGCTCGCCGCCGTCCTCGCCGTGCTGGGTCTCGCCGCCGGAGCGCGGCGGTTCGTGCGGCGGCGCAGCCGCGAACCCCTCGGCCTCGACGCCGCCCCCTCCGCCGCGGTGCGCCGGCTGCGCTACTCGGTCGTGGGCGAGATCCTGCTCGGGGTCGCAGTCGTGTCGATCACGGCCGTCCTCGTCAACACCGCCCCGGCCCGCACCAGCTACGCGCCGCCGGTACACACCACCGTCCCCATTCCCGCCGTCGCCGCAGACAGGGCCGGCCCGGCCGCCGGGCTGCGAGACGCCTCGGTCGAGGTGAAGATCGAGCCGGCGCGGTCGGGAAGCAACGTGGCCGACATCTACATCACCGGACGGGACGGCTCGCTGGTCTCAGTGCCCGAGATATCCGGTCAGCTCGAATCACCGGATCGCCGGGTCCCGGCGCTGCCCGTCAACGTCTTCGCGGCCGAACCCGGCCACTACGTGGCGAACTCGATGTCCATCCCCTTCCCGGGGGCGTGGGTGCTGCGGCTGGACATCCGAGTCTCCGACTTCGACGAGATACCCGTGCGTGTCCAGTTCACGGCACGCTGAAAGGTTGGTGACACATGCGAGATGCTGACCGGAAGGCGTCCCGGAGCCGATCGACCGTCGTCGCCGCGGGCTTGCTCGCCCTCGGCGTCCTGGCGGCCTGCTCCAGCGAAGGTCCGGCGCCCCTGACCAAGCCGCCCTACACCGTGGACTCCATCCGGTTGGGCCTTGTCGGCCCCGGTGACCTGGGCGAAGGCGCGACCGAGATCAAGGACAACGGCCACTCCTCGCACGTGGTCTACACGCCCCCGAACAGCATTCCGACCTGCCCGTACGTCCAACGGTCCGAGGACGTCGAGGTGGAGGTGGAGCCAGCGGTCGAGCCGGTGGGTGGGAATCCGACCGGACGGTCCATCGTCGCGCCAGAGCTCGTGGGCGCGTCGTCACTGCCGGTCGTCACACAGGGCGCGGTGGTCTTCCAGAACTCCTCGCTCGTCGACAACACGATGAACACGGTCGTGGCCGAGGCCAACAAGTGCCCGGCGACGTTCAGCGTGCTCGGCGGACCGCCGTCCGTGGTGGGGGACTACAAGGTCGGCAGCCGATCGATCGAGATAAACGGATGGACAGGGTTCGCCCAGCATCTCGTGCACACCTCGCCCCCTGAGGTGAACCCGGACACCTACGACGACCTGGTCACCGTCGTGGTGCACAAGGAGAACGCCATCCTCTACGTCGGCTACGCCCAGATCAAGGCCGTGGGCAAGCGCGCCGACTCCGACGAGAAGGTCAAGGCGTTGATGAAGACCACGCTGGCCCGCCTCGGCTAGCGCGAATATCACCTATTGAAGTGGAGGAAGGGTGAGAGTCATACCCGTTGGAAGAGCCAGGAGAGGCAGAGCCCTCCTGAGAGGCGCGACCGTGCTTGCGATGGCGGCCGCGCTGCAGATGTCGAGCCTCGGCGCGGCCCACGCGGACCCGTCCGGCCCGGTCCGCCCCGGCACGGTCGGGTCGGCCCAGGCCGAGGCGACCAGCCTGCAGAACCAGGCGGACGCGGCCGCGAAGGACGCCGCCAGGGCAGCCGCCCGCCTGGACGAGGCCAAGGCAAAGGCGGAGGAGGCGGCCCAGAAGGCCGCCGACGCCGCCGCCAGGGCCGAGGAGTCGGGCAAGATCTCCGACAAGAACCAGGCGGATGCTGCCGCCGCCAAGGCCGCGCAGGCATCCGCGCAGGCGGCGCAGGCACAGTTGGAGTACAACGACAAGGCCGCCGCGGCGGCGCAGGCGGCTGCGGCCGCAGCGGAGGCGGCGACCAACGCCGAGCGTGAGGCCGCGTCGCTCGCCGGCATCACGGACGGCACCGCCACCGAGGGGACGCAGACCCTCCCGGACGCCGGGGTGTTCCCGGACAACGCGACGCACAGCGACAACGTCGAGGTCGTCGGCCACGTCCGCGGTGTGCTGTCCAGCGACGGGAGCTGCCCCGCCTTCAAGGCGACCAAGTGCCCGGCGTTCTCGTCGCTGAACTTCGTGCACTACGAGAAGCTCGGCTACGACGTCATGGTCGCCAACGGCACCGGCGGCCTGGCCGTCTGGTCGCTGAAGGACCCCGAGCACCCGGAGTACATCGCCGCCGTCACCGTCGACCAGCTCAAGCAGCCGGGCGAGACGATGACCCGGTTCTGGGAGGGCGAGAACCTCACGGTCGACAGCCGGCGCAAGCTGGTCTTCCTGACCCGTGACTCGGGCACCAAGGGCCTGTTCATCATCGACATCAACGACCCGTGGCACCCGAAGCTGCTGGGCTTCCACCGGGTGCCGCTCGGCCACACCGCGACGTGCATCAACGACTGCCGGTACATCTGGTCGGTGGGCTCGGGTGTGCGCGGGGTGAGCTCCCCCGTTCACGTGACCGACGTGCGTGACGTCAACCACCCGTTCACCTACACCCAGGCCGTCGCCTCCGACGTCCGGCGCACCGGCGCGACGAGCGGCTCCACGCACAGCGTCGACGTCGACTTCGACGGCGTCGTCTGGGTCTCGGGCAGCGGCGGCGTCCGCGGCTACTGGACCGACGGCAAGCACTTCGACCCCGCCACGCAGACCAAGCGCTACGCGACGGCCTACGACCCGATCCCGTACGCGGGTGGGAGCGTCAGCGGCTCGGAGGGTGCCTTCCTGCACAACGCCTACCGCTTCCCGAACGCCCTGGGAGACCGTCCCAAGGGCGACGTCATGCTCATCACCAACGAGAACAACAACCAGAACTGCGCGAAGGCCGGCGTGTTCATCCTGGCCTCGATCGAGGGGACGCAGGACGGCGAGGGGATCACCTCCACGCCGGAGAACCCGGTCAAGATGAACCGGCTCGCCACCTACAGCCCTGGCGGCAAGCCCGGCCACTACGTCGACCCGACGGGTAAGGCCGGCGACTGCTCCGCGCACTGGTTCACGGTGAACGGCAACATCGTCGCCGCCGGCTTCTACGAGCAGGGCGTCCGATTCCTGGACATCTCCGACCCGAGCAACCCGGAGCAGGTCGGCTGGTTCCGGGTGCCCGACCGCGCCGCCGGCCCGGACGGCCCGGCGATCATCGGGAGCAACGCCTCCTCGGCGTACTGGCACAACGGGTACGTCTACGTCCCCGACTATGGTCGAGGCGTTGACATCCTGAAGTTCACCGGCAACATCCCCGGTAAGCACGAGAAGAAGGTCTGCTGGAACTCCTGCGAAAAGTAGTCTCCAGCGGACATTTCATCCGAGGAGGGATTCCCGCGTCGCCACCGGCGGCGCGGGGTCCCTCCCCGTCACCTGCCCCCGAGGCCACGTGCCCCGACCACCCCATTCACCACCGGAGCCGAGAGAGAAGCACCGCATGCAGCTCCCGACGACCCTCGACGGCCGCGGCTGGAACCGCCGCACCCGCTGGCTCGCGCCGTTAGCCCTCACCGTCCTCACGCTCCCGGCCGTTGCCGCGTGCACCTCGACCGCCGACGCGCCGCCCGCACCCCGGGGGGAGATCGCCTTCGGTGTGCTCGCCCCGCTGTCCGGGCCGGACAAGGCACGCGGGCAGGATCTGGTCGAAGGGGCACGGATGGCGGTCGACGACCTCAACGTCCGTGGCGGGATCATCGGACTGCACGTCTCCCTCGTCACCGTCGACGACGAGTGCCTCGACGACAGCGGCAAGGAGGCGGCGAAGCGGCTCCACCTCACCGAGAAAGTCGCGGGCGTTCTCGGGGGCGTCTGCGACGGCGCCGCCGAGGCCGCCGCGCGGGTCCTCGGCGGTAACGGGATGCCGTTTCTCATCACCTCCGCCAACTCGCCCACAATTGTCAGCGCGCAGGACACCCCGACGGCCTATCTCACCAACGGCACGCCCTACCAGGAAGCGCTCG
Source organism: Micromonospora sp. SL4-19 (assembly GCF_047921475.1). Classification (NCBI taxonomy): domain Bacteria; kingdom Bacillati; phylum Actinomycetota; class Actinomycetes; order Micromonosporales; family Micromonosporaceae; genus Micromonospora; species Micromonospora sp. SL4-19. The sequence goes on along the minus strand of NZ_JBLROB010000046.1, from coordinate 15,559 downwards.
CCGCGGTGCACTGGATGGCCTACCACTCGGCCCAGCGGCTCGCGGTGATCGCTGACGACAGTCCGCAGTCCGCATACCTGGTCGACCAGGTGATCTCAGTGTCCTCGCCCGTCCCCAAGGCGGTCAGCAAGCAGACCCTGCCCGCCGGGCACCGGGACATGGCTGCGGCCGCCGCCACCGCGCTGGCCGCCGCCCCCGACGTCGTCTACTGGGCCGGCCCGGCCCAGGAGTCCGGCCAGCTGGCCGCAGCGCTCCGCAAAGCCGGGTTCAAGGGCAAATACATCGCCTCCGCGGCGTCGGAAAGCCCCGATTTCCTGTCCGCCGCCGGTAAAGGCGGCGCCGAGGGCGCGTACGTGATCACAACGGCCAGCCCCCAGAACCTCCCCGACGCCGCGGCATGGACCACGCGGTTCACCAAGGCCTTCGGCCACGCCCCGGGCCGGGACGCGCTGCAGGCCTACGACGCGCTGCGCGCCCTCGGCCAGGCCGTGACGCAGACGGGAAAGGTGGACTCCGCGCTGAACAGCGAACAGCTGACCAAGCTCGAGGACAGGTTCACCACGTTCATGGGTGAGCTTCGGTTCGCCCCCGACCACACGGTCAAGTACGACAACCACCTCGTGCTGACCGTCAAGGGCGGTGCCTTCACCGTCGCCAACACCCTGCGTTCGGACGACGGCTCCTGACGGCCCGTGGCCGAGTGCATCCTGTCCCGCCCCCGACGAAGTGAGCCATCCGTGATCTCGAGCTCCCGTGCCGCGGCGGCCCTCGCGCTGGCCGCCGTCTGCGCCGGCGTCACCGGCTGCTCCAGCGCCGCGGACGCCACGGCGAGCAAGCCGTCCTACACCGCCGACGACGTCAAGGCCGCGTACTACAACGCCAAGGACGCCGGCGAAGGCGCCCGCGACTACTGGTACGACCGGGACTTCCACTCGCACAACAATTACGTGCCGCCGAGCTCCATCCAGACCTGCCCGTTGGTCCAGCGCTCCAACGCACCCAAGGCGCCGTCGAACGTGGTTCAGCCCGTCGGTGGCCAGCCCGTGGGGCAGTTCGCCGTGGAGCCCACCCGGGCGACCGACTCCCGCATCCCGTACGTGACCCAGAACGCCCTCGTCTTCGCCTCGACCGCCATCGCCGACAACGCGATGGGCGAGGTCGGTTCCGGGCTGGCCGAATGCCCCGGATCGTATGAGGTCGAAGGGGGACCGCCGGTCATCCTCGGCGCCTACAGCGTGACCAGCCGTCCGCTTGAGGTGTTCGGGTGGAAGGGGCACGTGCAGCAGCTCGCCCACACATACCCGCCAGGGCAGGACGACATCTATTTCGAGGACATCGCCATCGTGGTGCTCCATCGGGCGAACCTCATCCTCTACCTCGACCTCACCCAGAAGAAGATCGTCGGAGACCGCGCCGACTCGGCCGACAAGGCCAAGGGGGCCATGGAGAAAGTGCTGCGGCGGCTGGGCTGATCGAGACCTGCGCGGAGCGCGTACTTGGCTGTATTCCTTTGTTCAAAATGATGATTGCCGATCAATGGAAAACTGGAGAATGCACATGCTTCGCCGAGCCGTACGTGGCCTCGTAACCGTGGGCGTGGCGGCCTGCCTGGTCGGCGTCATACCGACGGCGGCGTTCGCGCACGTGACGGTGAACCCGGGCACGGCCACCCAGGGCGGCTATGCCGGCCTGACGTTCCGCGTTCCCACCGAGAGCGGCGACGCGAGCACCACCAAGATCGAGGTGCAGTTCCCGACCGACTCCCCGCTGGCCTCGGTCTCGGTGAAGCCACACCCCGGCTGGTCGTACGAGATCACGAAGAAGAAGCTGGCCACACCGATCGAGGTGCACGGCGCGCAGATCAGCGAGGTCATCGGCAGTATCACCTGGACTGCGGTGGACCCGCAGTCGGCGATCAAGCCGGGTGAGTACGACGAGTTCTCCGTGAGCGCCGGACCGCTGCCCGCGACCGAGCAGTTGGCATTCAAGACGCTCCAGCACTACAGCGACGGCGAGGTCGTGCGCTGGATCCAGGAGCCAGCCCCTGGTGCCGACGAGCCGGAGCGGCCCGCACCAGTGCTCCGGCTCGTGCCCGAGGCGAACGCGGCACCGTCCCCGGCGGCGGGCGCCGAGGAGGCGGCCCTGGCCGCAGGCAGCGCGCCGACGACGCAGTCGGATGCGGGGGTCTGGTGGGCGGTCGGGCTGTCCGTGGCCTCGCTGGTGATCGGCCTCGTGTGCGCGGCGATCGCCGTGCGGTCGCGCCGGACGCGGTAGGTATAGCCGATCGGCTGCAACGGCCGTGAGATCCGGGCCGCCCAGGGGCGGCACAAGGTGGTCACCGTGTACTGATCCGGGCTGGTGACCCCGTAGTGCCGGGAGACGCACCGCCCGGTGTGCCCGACGACAATCCCACGGAAGCGCGGCTGATCAAGCGACGTGCTCGCCGCTGCCGGGAGCTGGAGACCGCGGAATCGGGCGAGCGGGTTGGCCAGGTGCCGGCGAACTGGAGCGCGGCGGACGGGTCGGCGAGGTCGACCCCGGCTACCACGGCGACCACGGCGGCGTGGAATTCCGGCCGCCGCCGACCGGGCTGCTGCTGCTGCCCGGGGACGAGACCGCGGTACCGGCGATCGCGGCGATCCTGGAGCGGCTTCCGCTCGACGCGTGCGGCCAGGTGCTGCTGGAGGTGCCCGAGGAGGCGGCGCCAACCCCGTTGTACGCGTGGCTCGCGGGGGAGGCGGGCGTCATCCGTACCCTGCGCCGACACCTGGTCGGGGAGCGGGGCCTCGACCGGCAGGCAGTGGCGTTCATGGGCTACTGGCGACTCGGCCGCGCCGACAACGCGTGACCCGTTCACTGCTCGCTGCCCTCTGGTGACGGGTCGTGTGGGCGTACGAGTCGGGTCTGAGTGGGGGTGGGAATAGGGGCTGGAAGGCCAGCGAGCGCGCCGGCCTCCCAGGGCTCGCCGGACGATCACCGCTGCCTGCACCGCCCGACCAGCATCCCAGTGCTTCGGTCTTTCCCGCCGAGAGGAGCGGCAAACGAACCAGCCGATGGAGAGGTCTCATGGGATTCCGGGGTGGCAGCGAGGGGGCTCGTCCTCGGCTGAACCGGAGGCAACGAGGGCAAGTCGTAGCGGCGGTGCCTGCCAGGCGGCCGCTGCGGCCCGCAGTATCCGATACACGGCTGCCCCGGCCGTGGGTAGCGCCTCACCGTGGAGAAACGCGACGATCTGTCGCTGAACCTCATTGCTGTCGTACGCGCCTCCGTGGGCGCTGTCCACCAGGACGAAAGGTACCTCGATCGGGCTGCCGGGGCGGCCGGCGAGAGCAGCGTCGAGGGGTACGAACGCCACGAGGCGGGTGCCCGGCACGGGACAGAACATCTGATCGCGGTAGCGCTGGGGGTTGTTCAGGACGGAACGGAGGAACGGTGCGTCAGTGTCGATCTGGAGGCCGCTGGACCACCGGACGACCGCCATTATTGCTCGTAGTTGGGCGCCGGCGGCCAGTCCCCAGCCGTGTTGGGCACCGGGTGGCGGGTAGCTTGCCACGGCGGGGTTGGGCAGTGGGCTGAGCAGGATGGCGGCGACCACGGCCGGGTGCGGGCGGGTCTGCAGGTAGGCCCGGACGACGAGGGTGCCCTCGCTGTCTCCGAGCAGCGCCACCGGTTTGCCGGTGCGGCTGTGCACGGCGGTGACCTGGGCGTCGAGCAGTTCAGCGCTGCGTTCCAGCGACTGCTGAGTCTGCTCGGCCCGATACGGCAGGGGTCGCCCTTGTTCGTCGAGACCGGCATAGGAGAACAGCTCGAACGGAATGCGGTCGGCAGCCTGCTGGCCGCTGTCGGATGACCCGCCATCGCCGACGGAATCGAAGCCGCCGACGAAGATGAGTGCCTGGGGCGGGTTTCCGTCATGCCGGGAGGGCAACGGGGATGGCGGTTGCTGGGCATCCCGGACCGCGGCTCGGCCCAGGAACCCGGCCGGGGCGATGCCGATGACGAGCGCGACGGCTACCAGCACGGCGGCCGGAACCCGGACAGGCCGAACGCGCGCCGTGAGTACCGCGGCGAGCAGACGGCGCCAGAGCCAGGCGTTCACCGCACCGGCGACGCCGGCCAGCACAATCGAGAACGGGTCCGGCGCGGTGGACACGAGCACCGATGCAATGGTCATGACCAGGAACGCCAGCGCCGCCCAGAGCGCGCCGGCCAGTGGCGGTATTCCCTGCCACCAGGTGGGCACCAGGCCGGCCCGCTGCATGACGAGGGCAAGCACGAACACCGGTCCCACGTCGCCGACGAAGAACCACGACAGGGACGTCGCGCTGAGTGCCACTGAGAGCGCCGCCCAGGGCAGCATGAACACCGTCAGCGCGGCGGTGCCCGTGATCGCGGTGAGGAGCATCCGGCCCCACGGTGGTCGGGGTCGCAGGTGTGACGGCCAAGCGGCCAGCACGACAGCGGCTGTCCACAGACCACGTACCACGACCGCGACGGCGAGTTCTCCGGCGAACTGTGGCCACGAGTTGTGGTAGACGAAGACCCATCTGAGGTCGTGAAAGGACGCGAAGGGAGGTGGGGCGCTCGCTTGCGGAGCCAGTCCCACCGCCGATTCCAGCCCGTTGTGGGTCGACAGCACCGCCTCGAGTATCGGTGGAAGCACGGTTAGGAGCAGGATCGCGAGGATGCGTCCGGAGGCCCATCGCAGCGGAACCATCGCGCCGACCTCCTGCCCGCCGGCTGCCGTCATGTCCCTGAACGGCCTCCGACGTCATGACATCTGGTATGGGCGATCGGCTCCAACCCACCGGTTGGAGCCACATCCGAAAGATGGTTGATCAATATGACGGGACCGCCGCCGGTTGCGTATAACCAGATCTACCATGCGGGCAGGCATCACCGCTGGCGAACCGCATCGCGCTGCACCCGGTTGGAATCCGGGCCTCCGCCGCTTGATTTCACGGCGAGAGGGGCGAGCCGGATCCAGGCGAGCGGATGATTAATCCGCTTGCGATCTAAAGCGAACGTTTTTGCCCCGTAATCTGAATTGGGTGCCCGTTGGGTGCGAGGTCGTCGTGTGACAGACAAGGCGGGGGAAGCGCTGATGCCGCTGGTGCCGTCGTCGGCCCGGTTGCGTCGCCCGCTCCGGCCGCTCGGCGTGCCCGTGCTGGTTCCCAGGCCGTGTGGCTGGTGGTTCGACGGGCTGTTGGTCGTCGGGTTGGCGGCGCTCACCGCTGCGCTGGTGTGGTGGCCTCCGCTGCTGCGGCTCGACGTCGTGGTGCGCGTCTGGTGCGATCAGCATCGGCCGGAGGCGGTCTGGCTGGTGATGAGGGTCTTCGACTTCCTCGGCCAGGGCGGACAGCGGATGGCAGTGGCACTGCTGGTGTCGTTCTGGCTGGCCTGGCGGCATCGTACGGTCCGGCCGATCATTCCTGCCGGGCTGGCGCCGATCGTGAGCACCCTGCTGATCGTCGGTCTGAAGCGATGGACGTCGCGCGGGGCGCCGCGTGAGGGCTCGGTTCGGCTGTTCAGCAGCGGCGGGGAGGACTTTTATCCCTCCGGGCACGTCAGCAACGGAATTGTCTACTTCGGCGTTCTGGCAATGTTGCTGTCGCCGTACCTCGCTGTGGCGGCACGCCGCCTGCTGCAGTGGCTGCCCGGCGTTCTGGTATTCATTGGCGCGACCTATCTCAGCTATCACTGGCTGACCGACAGCGTTGCCGGATATCTGCTCGGCATGTTGATCGTGCGGCTGCTCCTGCGGGTGCCCTGGCGGACCGTCCGACTTCCGCAGAGGCCGCACTGGCCGCGCGAACGCCGGACGGCGCCCGGACCCGCGAGCGGTCACTGACCGACCGGCAGAGATCGCCTGCTTCCACGACCTGCCAAACTGCGCGGTTTCGCCGCCCGTCGTCCGCCGAAGCGTTACCGCTCCCTACGCGGTCAGCGGTTGCGGCCGCCCTGATCGATCTGCTGCTGCGCTTCCTGCTCGCCCTTCTGGACCTGCTTGTCGTATCGGTCGCCGGTGCGCTGGTCGACTTCCTGCCCGGCCTTCTGCACGCCCTCGTCGGCCTGCTTCGGGTGCTGCTTGGCCTCGTCCTCGGCCTTTTCCATGAAGTCACGCATGTCTGGATCTCCCTTCGCTACGCCCCTGCCTTCCCTGGGGCCGCAGGCACAAACGGCTGAGAGAAGCCCCTCGGGGGCTGCATACTCCGGCCGGTTCTGGGCACGTGGCACGTATCGGAACGCCGCGGTAGGAGGGACGATGCCATCCGAAGACTCCTCCACCGGTCGGCCGGATGGCCATGAAGCCCGCGGCCCGGCGCCCTCAAGGTCGATGTCTTCAGGACCGGGGCGGCCCGACCCGCACGCCGTGCCGGAGAAACCGACGCAGGTTGCGCCCCGGTCGTGGTCGCAGGTGGCGCGACGCACGTTCACCGAGTTTCGGAATGACAACCTGACCGACCGCGCGGCGGCGCTGACCTATTACGCCGTGCTGTCCCTCTTCCCGGGTCTGATCGTGCTGGTGTCGGTGCTCGGCCGGTTGGGCAGGTCGACCACGGCCCAGTTGCAGGGCACGTTGACCGCCGTGGGACCGAGCCAGGTACGCGACATCCTCAACGGTGCGATCAACCAGGTGCACAGCAGCGGGTCGACCGCCGGCATCGCTGCGATCCTCGGTCTGGTGGGTGCATTCTGGTCGTCCTCGGGCTATGTTGCGGCCTTCATGCGCGCCTCGAACGCCATATATGACGTGCCTGAGGGACGGCCGGTCTGGAAGACCCTGCCCATCCGCCTCGGGATCACCGCTGTCGTGGGCGTCATGTTGGTGGCGAGTTTGCTGATCGTGGTCGTCACCGGCCGGTTGGCCAGGCAGGCAGGCGACCTGCTGGGCCTGGGTTCGGCGGCGGTGACGGCATGGGACATTGCGAAATGGCCGGTCCTGCTCGTGCTGGTGAGCTTGATCTTCGCGATCCTGTACTGGGCCTCGCCCAACGCCCGGCACGGCGGGTTTCGTTGGGTCAGTCCCGGCGGGATCGTGGCGGTGGTGGCGTGGCTGATCGCGTCGGCCCTGTTCGCGCTGTACGTGAGCAATTTCGGTTCCTACAACAAGACGTATGGTTCGCTGGCCGCGGTCATCGTGTTCCTGGTGTGGCTGTGGGTCACCAATACCGCGATCCTGTTCGGGGCGGAGTTGGACGCGGAGCTGGAACGGCAGCGGGCGATCGCTGCCGGGCATCCGCCGGGCGAGGAACCGTTCGTGGAGTTGCGCGACGACCGGAAGCTCAAGCGGGGCCAAGCCCAGAGGCCGGGCAAGGGGAGGTGACCAGGGATGGACCGAGATCGTGCTGCACCGGGGCGGGGTCTCGTAACCGGGCCGGTGACCGACGAGCCGCTCGGCGACCTGGACCTCGTGCACAGCTTCACCGGGCCGATGCCGACCGGGGTGAGCGTCTCGCACACCGGCCGGATCTTCGTGAACTTCCCGAAGTGGGGCGACGAGGTGGCCGCCACCGTCGTCGAGTTGTGCGACGGCGCCGAGGTGCCCTACCCGGACCAGGCCTGGAATCACCCGTCCGGAGATGACGACGCCGGGGGGTTCGTGTCGGTGCAGAGCATCGTCGTCGACCCCGCCGACCGGCTCTGGATCCTCGATACCGGCAGCCCGATGTTCCAACCCACCAGGCCCGGCGGGCCGAAACTGGTCCGGGTCGACCTGGACACCGACTCCGTGGCGCAGGTCATCACCTTCCCCGCCGACGTGGCGCTGCCCAGCACCTACCTCAACGACGCTCGGTTCGACCTCAGGCGGGGAGAGGCCGGGATCGCCTACCTCACCGACTCCTCCGACTCCGGCCCCAACGGCCTGATCGTGGTCGACCTGGCCAGCGGCGCCTCCTGGCGGCGGCTGCACGAGCACCCCTCCACCAAGGCGGAGCCGCTGCGCACCTTCCGGCCGGTGGTGGAGGGCCAGCCCTTCCTCGAACGCCCCGCCGACGGCGACCCGAAACCGCTGACCCTGGGGTGCGACGGCATCGCACTCGCCGCCGAAGGCACCCGCCTCTACTACTGCGCCCTGTCCTCCCACCGCTGGTACAGCGTCGCCACCGACGCCCTCGCCGACCTCGCCGTCAGCGATGACGAGGTGGCGGCAACCGTCGTGGACGAGGGGGACAAGGGCGGCGGCTCCGACGGGTTGGAGACCGACGACGCCGGCCGGCTCTATCTCACCTCTTATGAGCACAACGCGGTGCTGCGCCGCAATCCGGACGGCGAGTTCGAGACGGTGGTGCACGACCCTCGGCTGCTCTGGCCGGACACCATGTCGATCGCCAGCGACGGTCACCTCTACGTCATCGCCAACCAACTGCACCGGCAGGCCAGGTACCAGCGCGGACAGGACCTGCGGCGCAAGCCGTACGTTCTGTTCCGCACGCGGATCGACGCTGGCCCGGTGCTGCTGCGCCCCTGATGCCTGCGCGGATCTGAGCCGCCGCCGACACCCGGAAGGCCCACAACATCGCCGGCTACCTCTTCCTCGGCGGCGTCGCCGGAGGCGCGGCCCTGCTGGCCGCCGGCGCCGACCTCACCGGCCGCCCTGGCATGCGCCGCGCCGCCCGGCTCATCTCGGCCGGCGCGACCGGGCCTGTCCCTCGCCGTTCTGATCCGCGACCTCGGCAGGCCCGGGCGTTTCGTGCACATGCTGCGCGTCGTCAAGCCGACCTCACCGATGTCCATCGGCACGTGGCTGCTCAGCGGGTTCAGCCCGCTCGTGGCGGTCGCCGCGCTCGACGAGCTGTCGGCCGTGCTGCCACGCCGCGCGGCGGACCTCGTCGGGGTCCTGGCCCGCCCGACCGGCTTGGCCGCCACGGTCATCGCCCCCACGATCACCACGTACACCGGTGCCCTGATCGCCAACACCGCCGTGCCCGTCTGGCACGAGGCACACCGGGAACTGCCGTACCTGTTCGGGGCGAGCGCCCTCGCCGCCGCCGGAGGCCTGGTGGCCGCGACCTCGCCGGCGCGCGAGGCGGCGCCGGCCCGGTTGGCCGGGGGAGTGGCGCTGGCCGCCGCATCCGCGCTGACCAAGTTCGGCTACTTCCCTGCCGGCACCGCCTCGGCGGAAGATCCGAAGTACACGGTGCTGCCGCAGCGCGAGCGAGCCACGAAGCCGCAGTGAGTTGCCGAGCCTTCGTCGCCGCGCTCGCGCTGTCCGGCTGTGGTGTGCGCCTAGAACTGGCGGCCGTAGGTGACGGCTTCCCGGACGAGCCGAGGCGCCTTCTCGGCAAGCTCGGGATCGGGCCGTGCTCCCAGCGCATCGTTGATGGTCGAGAACGCCAGCCGGAACGCGATCCAAGTCGTCGCCTCGAAGATCTCCTGGTCATTGAGGCCCGCGTCGCGTAAACGCTCCACCTGGGCCTCGGTGGTGGCATTCGGATCCTGGACGACCTGGCGGGACCAACCGGCCAGTGCGGCCTCCCGCTCGGGCAGGTCACCGTCAACGCCTTGCAGCACCCTTGCGGCGGTCGCCTCGTCGCTGAGTTCGGCCAGCCTGGATCCCCATGCCAGCGCGCAGTAAGCGTCGCCGAGGGCAGCGGCGGTGGCGGCGACCATCACGGCTAATTCCCTCGGCGACAGGCCGGACCCGGCCAGGAGATCAGCACGCACGGCCTGGAAGGACTCCAGCACGTCAGGACGCCAGCACCAGACGCGAGTGAGGTTGTTGACGTAGCCGTCGGAGGTGACATCGGCCTCGTAGGCGGCAGCCACCGCCGGGCTCTTCGGCGGGTCAGCGAGGAAAGCAGCCGGGCGGTTCATGGGGCTAGCGTGCGGCACCCAGCGACCACCCGAAGACCGATCAACGACAGTTCGGAAGTCACCTTCTTGTCCCGCGAGTCGTGGGCTGTCGGCTACGCACCCAGCTGGCTCCAGTCACGGGTGCGGCTTCATCCACAGGCCTCGACGAATACTCGGCGGCGGGCCGCGGGGTTTGTGGGGCACATGGCGGGGTAAGGGCGGCGCCATGCGTACTGCGCTTCTGAACAAGCTGGAGCGGGCATCCGCCCTGGATCGAATCGGGGACCGGATACAGCCCAGGGTGTGGTCGCTGCTGCGGCCACAACGGGTCAAGGATGCGCTGCACGGGGTGTGGCTGGGCCATCCGCTGCACCCCGCGCTGGTGCAGGTCCCGATGGGGGCGTGGATGAGCAGTGCCGTCTTCGACTTCATGCCCAAGCGGTGGATGCCCGGGCATCAGCAATCCGCCACGGCCCTGGTCGCGGTCGGCACGGCGAGCGCGCTGCCCGCCGCGCTGACCGGCATCAACGACTGGTCCTGGCTGTGGCAGGAGGAACGGCGGGTCGGCCTGGTGCACGCCGCCACGAACAGCCTCGCGGTCGCCCTGTACGCGGGCTCGCTAGCCGCCCGGTTGCGAGGACGACACCAGCTCGGCCGTACGCTCGGATTGTTCGGCCTGGCGGCGGTGAGCGTGGGCGGCTACATCGGCGGTCACCTCGTCTACAAGCAGACGGCACAGGTCAACCAGGGCGCCCCGGACATGCACCGGGTCGAGTACGGGTGGCGCCGGGTGGCCGAGATCGACTCGGTGCCCGAGGCCCAGCTGGTGGCCCGGCAGGTCGACAACGTGCCCGTGGTGGTCTACCGCGACGGCACCGACATCACCGTGATGCTGGACCGCTGCGCCCACCAGAGCGGGCCGCTCGGGCAGGGCAAGGTGATCCAGGTCGACGGGCAGACCTGCGTCGTCTGCCCGTGGCACGGCAGTACCTTCCAGTTGAAGGACGGAGAGGTTGTGCATGGCCCAGCCAGCACCGATCAGCAGGTGCTGCCCGTGCGGGTCATCGACGGTGTCCTGGAAGCCCGATTGCCCTGACCGCGGGGAGTGAGTGGAGGGGCAGCCGTCTGAGAAGGTGGATCACGATGGCTGCCCCTTCGGCGATCACCCGGAGATCAGATCGCTGGGCTGGCCACCGCCGGCTCGATGGTCGCGGGAGTGGGCTGCGTACGTCCCTGCACGGCGAAGATGCCGATTGCGAACAGCGCTCCGAAGAAGAGGCTGTCGGGCAGCAGGAACCAGGCGCCGGGCAGCCCGAGGGCGCCGACGAGACATGAGACGATCATCGTGACCCCGATCCACCAGGGCAGCGCCCGGGCCCGGAGGATGGCGATGCCCAGACAGATGGAACCGACGACCAGGGCCAGCAGCGCGATGCCCTCGAAGACGGCGAAGCCGATCGGCTCCTCCGCCGGGAGGCCGCCGTGGGTGACCAGGTACGGCTTGACGAACGCCTCGGTCGTGCCTTCGCCGACATTGAGCATGATCAGCGCGGCGAATACGCCGGCGTAGCCGACGATGTGCAGCTTCGGCGCACGTCCCGCGAAGGCCAGGATCGCCGGCAGTCCCAGCGCGGTGATGACGTCCCCGACCAGCGCGATTTCGTAGAACAGCGGCCAGAGGTGGTAGCGGAACACGTCCTCGCCGCTGCCGGGCGCGAGCAGATTGGCGGCGAAGTAGCCCACCGATGCGACGATCGCGCCGACGATGAGCGCCCATCCGCCAAGGCGCCTCAAGTTCATGGTCATGGTCTCCTCCACGAGTTGCAGCGCCCTGCGCTGTGTGTGATGCCGCCCGTCGGCGGCGCGCCTTCAGCGTCGGTTCGGCCGACCGGTGGCGTCGTCGTGCCGCGGTCGGCACCGCGTCATCCCCCGGTCGTCATGTGGGCTGCTGGAAATGAGACCTGCGAATGACGCGACGCAGGTCCGCCGGTCGGTAGCTTTGCCGATGTGATGCGGGTGACGGCACCGGTTCAGGCCCAGGCGCGGGGTCGTTCCCAGGCGTGGGCGGAGCTGGCGGCGCGGGTGGAGTCGAAGGCGCGTGCGTGGCTGCGGCGCCTGCCGGAGGGGGTGCTGCCCGACGCGCTGTTCGCGATCGGGGTCGCCGGCTTCGCCCAGGTCAATCTCGTGTTCCAGCTCGACAACTCGACACCGTACGGCCCCATGCCGGCCGTGGTCGCCTCCACTCTGGTGGCGACATCGGTGCTGGCGCTGCGCCGGGTGACGCCACTGGCCACTGCCGTGATCGTCGCGGTCGCGATCGCCGTACCGATGCTGGCCGCGCCGCTGACGGTCACGCTGTGGGGCGACTTCCTGCCGATCCTGGTCGCCAGCTACTCGGTGGCCCGGCACAGTGAACGGGCACGGGCCGTTGTCGGCGCGGCCGCGATCGTGGCCGGCCTGGTCGTCGTGTTCCTACGCAACCCGGAGTCCGGCACCGTCGGCAACCTCCCGTTCGTAGCGGTGCCGTTGGTGGCATGCCTTGTCGCCGGCCGGGTGCTGCGCGCCCGCGCCCGCAGTCAGTCCGACGACCGCGCCCGCGCACAGCAACTGGAAGCCGAGCGCGAGGAGGCGATCCGTGCCGCGGTGGCCGAGGAACGCGCTCGCATCGCGCGCGAGTTGCACGACATCGTGGCCCACTGCGTCAGTGTCATGGTGGTCCAGGCAGGCGCCGCCGAGGACCTGCTCGACCGCGACCCGCAGCAGGCCCGAGCGCCACTGCAGTCGGTCCAGGACACCGGACGGCAAGCGGTCGGCGAGCTCCGGCGCATGCTCGGCCTGCTGCGCGGAGACCACGCCCGGCTCGCGCTCAAACCGCAGCCGGGCACGGCGGACCTGGCCGACCTGGTCGACCACATGGCCGAGATCGGTCTGCCGGTCGAACTCACCGTGGAGGGTTCGGCCCGGCCGCTGCCACCCGGCGTGGATCTGACCGTCTACCGGATCGTGCAGGAGGCGCTCACCAACGCGCTCAAGCACGCGGCGCCGACCACCGCGCATGTCGTGTTGCACTACGACGATCAGTCCGTTCGGGTGAGTGTTCAGGACACCGGCCAGACGGGCGGGGCGGGCGGCGCCGGCGCGAACCGGGTCGGGCACGGCCTCATCGGGATGCGCGAACGGGTCGGGCTCTACGGCGGCACGCTCAAGACGGCGACCGTGCCTGGGGCGGGCTTCGCCGTCACGGCGCTGCTGCCGCTGCAGGCGGCCCAGCAATGATCCGCGTCCTGCTCGCCGACGACCAGGCCCTCGTACGCGGCGGTTTCCGCTCCATCCTCGACGGTCAGGACGACATCGAGGTGGTCGGCGAGGCGGCCGACGGTGTGGAGGCCATTGACCGGGCGCTCACGCTGCTGCCCGACGTCATCCTCATGGACATCCGCATGCCGCGTATGGACGGTATCGAGGCGACGCGTCGCCTGCTGGACGGCGGCCGCTGCCCGGCGCGGGTGCTCATTCTCACCACATTCGATGAGGATGAGTACATCCATCAGGCACTGCGTGCCGGGGCCAGCGGTTTCCTGCTCAAGAGTGCACCGCCCCGCGAGCTGGCCGGGGCCGTCCGTACGATCGCCGCAGGCGAGGCGCTGCTGGCACCGGAGATCACCCGACGAATGATCGAGGAGTACGTCCGGCGCCCCCGGCCGGGCCCCGGCCGCCCCGCTGGACTCGAGGCGCTGACCCCACGCGAACTCGAGGTGCTGGGGCTCATCGCCCGCGGTCGCTCCAACGCCGAAATCGGTGCGGAACTCTACCTGAGCGAGGCGACGGTCAAGACCCACGTCACCCGCGTCCTCGCCAAACTGGGCCTGCGGGACCGAATCCAAGCCGTCGTCTTCGCCTACGAGTGCGGGCTCGTCCAACCTGGACGCTGACGCGGGTGCGACCTCGTCAGCGCCGCCGGGGCCCTGGCCTTCTCGTTCATGCTGCCCACTTCCAGACTGTGTGGAAGCCGTCGGTCTGCCGTGACCAGAAGTAGCCGTACGCCGCGGTGCTTCCGAGATAAGGTCCGATCTGCGCGAGCAGGGCCTTGGTGCCCTTCCGGTCATGCTCGGCCAGGTAGTTGGCCAGCGCCAGCCAGTGCCGGAGCGTGATGCCCCGACCGATCAGGCGAGGCTCGCCGGCCCCGCGCCACTTGGCGGCGCACGCGTCGATCTCCCGGATCACCTCGGGCCGGCGGAAGTAGTTCGCTTTCGCGGTCAGCGACTCCGCCCGCGTGTCAAACCCGAATTCGCGCAGTGCGTACTCGAAGTGGGCGAGCAGCGGCAGCATCGCCACCGGTGAGCCGGCGGGCGCGGCGGCGGCGGGCCCGCGAGCCGCAGCGAACATCTGCTCGTGCGAGCCGTACCACTTCTCGCAGAAGAAGGTCACTGCCATGAGGTGGGTCTCGAAGTTGTACGGGTCGCGCTTGACCGACTCGCCCAACGCCGCGAGGAACTCGTCGCGCTGCCGGTGGCCGTCGGCGAGCATCGAGGTCATGCGGGTCGTCCACGGGTAGGGGTCGTCGGGGTTGAGCTCCACCGCACGCTGGCAGGCCTGGGCCGCGAGGGCGGAGAGCCGATGAAACTCCTGGAACTGCTCCTGGCTGGTGTTGCGCGCAGACGCGTAGCCCCGGGCCTCGCCAGCCTGGTCCATCAGGGCGTCAGCTCGCAGGATCGCGACGGTCGGATCGACCGGCACAGCGGCTTCCCACGCATCCAGCCACTGCGGGAACTCCCCGGCAGCGCTACCCAGCACCGAGAGCCGGCGGCCGCGCAGTTCCCAGTCCCGGCCAGTGGCCTCGATCAGACCCTGGGCTGCTGCCCAGTCACCCGCGAGCGCCCGGTCACGCACGGTGCGCAACTCCAGGTCGGCCTGGCCGTAGTCAGTATCCAGTTTGGGTGGCTTGCGGAAGAGTCCGAACATCCGGCGAGCATAGAGATCGGCACAACCACGCCGTCCACCCGCCCTGGCCAACTCGGACTCCTTGACCGAGCCCGGTGCACCGACATCGACGCGATGCGTGCCCTCATCTCCCGCCGACCGGGCATCACCGTCCGCCACGAGCGGCAGCGCGTCGTTGGACGGCTGGCGAGCAGAGAGCCAGTGCGCTTCAGTGACCGGCTGACGGGCAGAGCAGCGGCCCCACCAGTGGCAGCCGTAGGTCGTCCGTGCATAGGCGGACCATGAAAGGCTCGGGCGAGGATGGCGCACTGGTTGGGGCCGGACCGGTGGTCGGGGACGGCCTCGTGTCCGGGGTCGCAGCGGCGGATGGCCCAGGGCGGGCGGTCGCGGCCGAGCGGGCAGCCGGACCCGTGGCCTTGACCGCCGAAAGGGCGGCGGTGCCCCTGCCCGCGGTGCCGTGGATCCGTCTGTCTCCTCCTGGCCCGGCCCGAGGCCCAGTTGCCACAGGACCCGTCAGGGACCCGCCTGTATTGCCGTTCGATGCAGGCGGCTTGGCGGGGGTGCTCGGGCCGATGGCCTGGATGGAGTTTCCCGCGTCGATGGGGGCGGCAATGCCGCCTGAGCCCGGGTTCGCCCGGTAGGGCAGGCGGGGCTGTTCCGATTTGGGCGCGACAGCACTTAGCGTCGCGAACGCGAACGTGACGAGGGCGGCGGCGGCAGCCACCAGGCGGTCGGGTCGCAGCGCGGCTGGCCGGGCGTGGTCCGGCTCCACCAGTGGCGGCGGCACGGGCCGCGCGGTTTGGTGGGCCTCCAGCAGGGC
>NZ_JBLROB010000045.1:0-38293 GCF_047921475.1 Micromonospora sp. SL4-19 | reverse complement strand
CCGGTTTTGCGAGCCCCGCAGTCGCGAACGAAGGTGGCGCTGTGAGCGCGCGGATTCCCTGGCCGCGTGACGGCCACGCTCCGGCCCCGTACGTGCTGGCCGTGGTCGGCACCGACGTGCACCGGTTCGACCGGCTGGTCGACTGGCTGGAGCGGTGGCACGCCGGCCGCCCCCGGGTCCGCGTCGTCCTCCAGTACGGTCACAGCCGCACCCCCCGCCTGCCGGAGGCCGCCCCGTTCCTCGGTCACGAGGAGCTTCAGCGGGCGATGGCCGAGGCGACGCTGGTGGTGAGCCACGGCGGACCGGCCACCATCACCGAGGCCCGCCGCAACGGCCACCTGCCGATCGTGGTGCCCCGGGACCCGGCCCACGACGAGCACGTCGACAACCACCAGCAGCTCTTCTCCCGGCGGCTCGGCGTGGCCGGCATGGTCCGGCTCTGCGAGTCCGAGACCGACCTGGTCACCGCGCTCGACGCAGGGTTGGCCGACCCGTCCCGCTTCGCGCTGGCCGCCGACCCGAACCGGCCCGACCCGCGGGCCGAGGCGGTGGCCCGGGTGGGCCAGGTGATCGACGACCTGGTGGCCCGCCGGGTACGCCAGCGTGCCGGAGGGCGGCGGTGACGGGCAACAACCCACGCGTCCTCTTCGTCGGCGGCCTCGGCCGCAGCGGATCCACGCTGCTCGAGCTGCTCCTCGCGCAGAGCGCGGACGTGTGCGCCGTCGGTGAGGTGGTCCACCTCTGGGAGCGGGCGCTCGGCGCCGACGAGCGGTGCGGCTGCGGGGAACGCTTCAGCGCCTGCCCGTTCTGGCTGCAGGTGGGCGACCACGCCTTCGGCGGCTGGTCCACCGTCGACCGGGACGAGGTGCTGGCGCTGAAGGATCGGGTCGACCGCACCCGGCACATCCCCCGGCTGGCGAAGAGTGCCCTCTCCGAGGCGCAGCTCGCCGACGTCCGGCGGTACGCCGACCTGTACACCCGGATCTACCGGGCGGCCCTTGCGGTCGCCGGCGCCCGGGTGGTGGTCGACTCCAGCAAGCACGCCTCGCTCGCCTTCGCGCTGCGCTGGGCCGAAGGGCTCGACCTGCGGGTGCTGCACCTGGTCCGGGACAGCCGGGCGGTGGCGTACTCCTGGGGCAAGCAGGTACGCCGGCCCGAGGTGGTCGACGGCGAGGACTTCATGCCCACCTTCTCCCCGTTCGAGGTCAGCAAGCTGTGGACCGCGCAGAACGCCGCGTTCCACCTGCTCGCTGCCCGGGCGGAGGTGTTCCGGCTGCGCTACGAGGACTTCACCGCCGATCCGGCCGGCACCGTACGCCGGCTCCGCGAGTTCGCCGGGCTGCCGGACGACCCGGAGGCGCTGCGCATCCTCACCGACCCGTCCAGCTCGGCGGGTCCGGCGGCGCGCCCCGACCCGGAGCCGTCGCCGGCTTCCCCGGCCCGGGTGCACAGCGTCGCCGGCAACCCGCTCCGGTTCAGCGACGGTCCGCTGACCATCCGGCGGGACGAGGCGTGGCGTACCCGCCTGCCCCGCCGCAGCCGGGCCGTGGTCAGCCTGGCCACGCTGCCCTTCCGAGTCCGCTACGGCTACCTGGGCCAGCGGGGATCTGATTCCGTGGAGGCGTCTTGAGTGGTCCGAGCATCTCCGTCGTCGTAGCGACGCGGGACCGTCCGGAGCTGCTGCGCGCGGCGCTGGACGCGATCCTCAGCCAGGCGCACCCGGGCCTGATCGAGGCCATCGTGGTATACGACCAGTCCGAGCCGGACCGGTCCCTCGAGCTGGACCGGGGCGACCGGCGGGTCCGGGTCATCACCAACACCCGTACCCCCGGACTGGCCGGGGCACGCAACACCGGTATCGAGGCGGCTGTCGGCGAGCTGGTCGCGTTCTGCGACGACGACGACGAGTGGCTGCCCGGCAAGCTCGCCGCGCAGCTCGGCGCGCTCGACATCCACCCGGACGGCGCACTGGTCAGCTGCGGCATCCGGGTCAGCTACGACGACCGGACGGTGGACCGCTCGTTGGACCGGTCCCGGGTGTCGCTGGAGGCGTTGCTCCGCGACCGGCTCACCGAGCTGCACCCGTCCACGTTCCTGATCCGCCGGGCGGCGCTGCTCGACGCGATCGGGCTGGTCGACGAGCAGATCCCGGGCAGCTACGCGGAGGACTACGAGTTCCTGCTCCGGGCTGCCCGGTACGCCCCGCTGGTCAACGTGGACAGCCCGTACGTGCTGGTCCGCTGGCACAAGCGGTCGTACTTCGCGCAGCGGTGGGAGACCATCTCGACCGCTTTGCAGTGGCTGCTGCGGCGGTACCCCGAGTTCGCCACCGTGCCGCACGGCGAGGCCCGGGTGGCCGGTCAGATCGCGTTCGCGCAGGCCGCCATGGGTAACCGGCGCGACGCGGTCCGCTGGGCCCGGCGCACCCTGGCCCGCAACCCGCGGGAGCCGCGCGCCTACCTGGCGCTCGCCGTCGCGAGCCGGGCCGTGCAGGCCGACCGGGTGCTGCGCACGCTGCACAAGCGCGGCCGGGGCATCTGACGCACAAGCGAACACGGGCGGGCGACCAGTCGGTCGCCCGCCCGTGCCGTGCCAGCCGTGGTCAGGCCACGCAGAACGACCGCCACGCCTGGATGCTCGGCTGGTCCAGCAACCGGAAGTCACCCTGGCTGACGACGTTGTTCCAGTACGCCACGAACTCCGGCCGCTGCCCGTTGAGGTAGCTGCTCATCGAGCGGATCCATTCGGCCCGCTCGGTGCCGGAGTCGCCGGGCACCAGGTCGCTCCCGGTCTCGGCCACGCCCCAGGGTTTGCCCAGCTCCCGGGACTTGCTGATCATGCGGCCGAAGACCTCCTGCGGGGGCGCGTACCGCTTCCACCTGACGCCCCAGTTGTAGCAGTCCCAGCCGAGCGTCTCGACGACGTCGCTGCCGGGGTAGAAGTCGTCGAAGTTTCGCCCGGACTTCGGGTCGAGCGTCCAGCACATCAGGATGAGCGTGTTGATGAGCTTCGGATTGTCGGCCCGGTTGGCCAGGCCGGCGATGCGGCGCCACGCGGCCTTGAAGTCCGCAGCGGTGTAGGCGCCCCGCTCCACGTCGTCCTCCGGCTCGTGGAAGTACGACCAGTAGACGTTGTGGTCGCGCGGAATCGAGGCGAACCAGGAGGCCAGCCGGGAATCGTACTTGCCGGCGTTGATGTCCTGCGGTGCGGCCTTGAAGGAGACGACCACGGTCCGGTCGACGATGTCGGACCGGCTGCCCTTCCAGGCCGGCGGCAGCCCGGGATAGAAGATCCGGGCCATCCGGAGCCGCCCGAAGGTGCGGTCGGACCGGTCCAGCGCCTGGCGGAACGTCTCCCCACCCTGGGGGTCGACCGACGCGCCGGGCAACGTCAGCCGCGTCCCCCGGAAGCCCTGGGCGGAGGCGGAGGCCGACGGCGACTCGGACGGACGACCGCCGAGCCCCTCGGCGGCGCTCGGGGTGGCGGCACCGGAGACGGGCGCGCCGGTCGGGGCCCCGCTCTGCGGCGGCTGGGCCTGCGGCGATGCGCCGCCGGGCCGGTCGCTGGAGTCCGGGCGCAGCGTCGCCACCGCGACCCCGCCGCTCGCTACCGCCAGCACGACCGCCGCTGCGACGGCCAGCCGCCAGCGCCGGCGGGAACCGCCGGACATCGCCGGGGCCGGCCCCGACGACGGCGGCAGCGGCTGGTCAGGGTCGAGGTCGGCCGGGACCGGACCGGCCTCCGGCCACGGCAGCGGGGAACGGACCTCGTGGGGTGGCGCCGGCGGCGCGTCTTCCGGCCAGGGCAGGACGGGTGCGGCCTGCTGGTGCGGGATGTCCTGGCCCGGCCAGCGGCTCGTCGGCTGCCCGAAGGCGTTCTGCTGGTCTCGCTCGGCCGGCATGACCCTCCCTGGCTGGCGGTCCGTCTCGGGGCAGAGGCCGGACGTTGTCCGCCGACACTATCCTCCGGTCGCCCGGGCCGCGCGCACCCCAACACTCAGCCGAACGCCCCACACCTGCTGCCGCCGACGGTCGAAGCCGCGGTGACCGGCGCGGCACCGTCCCATTTCTACTGGCCGACGCGTGGACGTACAGCTCGTGCACCACCGGTCGGTACGGCCAGCTTCGGACGCCGGATGGTGGGCGGCCTGCGAGCCCGTTTTCGGATTGCCGCCGGCCCGAATGGACGGATCGGCCGCCCGCATGTTGAACTTCGCGTGTATGCCGGTCGGACCGGCCGGACCAGGCCCTAGGCTCGTGCGCATGACCGCCGAGCAGTTGATCTCCTTTGCCCGTGGCGCTCCCTCGCTGGACATCGTCGATGTCGAGGGGCTCAAGGCCGCCGCCGTCCGCGCCTTCGACGCCGATCCCGCCGGGATCACGGCGTACGGCACCTCCGTCGGCTACCCGCCCCTTCGGAAGTGGATCGCGGAGAAGCACGGCGTCGAGACCGACCAGGTGATGATCACCAACGGTTCGCTCCAGGCCGACGCCTTCCTCTTCGACCACCTGGTCCGCCGGGGCGACGCGGTGGTGGTCGAGCGCCCGACGTACGACCGGACCCTGCTCAACCTTCAGCAGATGGGCGGCGAGATCCACGGCGTGACGATCCAGCCGGACGGTCTGGACACCGCCGAGCTGCGCAAGCTGCTGGAGTCGGGGGTCCGGCCGCGACTGGCCCACGTCATCCCGAACTACCAGAACCCGGCCGGCGTGACCCTGTCCCTGGAGAAGCGCCGGGAGCTGCTCGACCTCGCCGCCGAGTACGGTTTCACGATCTTCGAGGACGACCCGTACGCGGACATCCGGTTCCGGGGCGAGCCGCTGCCCTCGATGCTGTCGATGGACACCCGGGGCGTGGTGGTGCACGCCTCCAGCTTCACCAAGACGGTCTGCCCGGGCGTCCGGGTCGGCTATCTGGTCGGCCCGGCCGAGCTGATCGCCGCGATCGCCAAGAAGGCGACCAGCCTCTACATCTCGCCCGGCATGGTCTCCGAGGCGATCGTGCACCAGTTCTGCGTCTCCGGGGACATCGAGCGGTCGATCAACACCGTGCGCTCCGCCCTCGGCGAGCGGGCCGGAGTGCTCGCCGAGTCGCTGCGCCGGCACATCCCCGAGGCCCGGTTCGTGGAGCCCGACGGTGGCTACTTCCTCTGGGTGGAGCTGCCGGAGGACGTCGAGGTCGACCGGCTCGCCCCGGCGGCTGCGGAGCGCGGCGTCGCGGTGGTCAAGGGCAGCGACTTCCTGCTCGACGGCGGCCGGCACGCGCTCCGGCTGGCGTTCTCCGCGGTGACCGCGGATCGGATCGACGAGGGCGTCCGGCGGTTGGCCGAGGCGATGGCCGCCGTTCGGTCCTGATTTTCTGTCGGGTTTCCGACAATATGGCGTCGCTGGCCGGTTCAGCTCTCCCGCTGGGCCGGCCGGAGGCTCAGAATGCTGCGAGCGCCGTTCACCTTTCCCGGTGACGGGTCCGCCTCTCGGGGAGTCGCGCCGCGCCCCCGTCCGGACCGCCCGGCGCGCACAGCACAACTCCCGCCCCCAATGGGTGCCGGGTGGGCCGTGTCGCCCCTCACCCCCCTGACGCGGCCCGGCCCGCCCGGCGCCACCCCACCGTTACGCCGGGTGACGCTCGTCGCAGCCGGACCGCCCGTGCGGCGCTCGCCCGCGCTGCGGTTCGTCCCGATCGGCGTAACCTGCAAACCGCAGCATCGTGGAGAGGGGGCGAGATGACGGACCGGGTGGCACGCGACCGCAACGTCGAGCAGAACGGCGGCCGCGCGCTCAGGCCACGCGCCTGGGCGGCACCGGTACGCGCCATGTCCCGCATCCTCAACGTCGACGGCTCCCCGCGCACACCGGAGCCGACCGGCCCCGGCCGCAGCGGGGTCGTCGACTGCGGCCTGTACGTCGACGGTGAGCGCCAGCCCGGCGAGTGGCACTACGCCGACGCCCTGGCGGCCGCCCAGCGGCAGCGCGACGCCTTCGTCTGGCTCGGCCTGCACGAGCCGGAACTGGACGAGATGACCGCGATCGCCGACACCTTCGGCCTGCACGAACTGGCCGTGGAGGACGCGGTCAAGGCCGAGCAGCGCCCCAAGCTGGAGCGCTTCGGCGAGGTGGCCTTCCTGGTGCTGCGTACCGCCCGCTACTGCGAGCACGCCGAGCTGACCGAGAACTCCGAGGTGGTGGAGACCGGCCAGGTGATGCTCTTCATCGGGCCGAACTTCCTGATCAGCGTCCGGCACGGGGACGCCTGCCGGCTGGCACCGGTCCGGGCCGACCTGGAGGCGAAGCGCGACCTGCTGGGGCACGGCCCGTGGGCGGTCGCGTACGCGATCACCGACCGGGTGGTGGACCTCTACCTGGAGGTCGCCGACCGCCTGGAGGACGACCTCGACGTGCTGGAGGCCGACGTCTTCGACCGGCAGGGCTCCGGGCGGATCCAGCGGATCTATCAGATGAAGCGGGAGCTGGTCGAGTTCAAGCGGGCGGTGACGCCGCTGCAGCGCCCGCTGCTCACCCTCACCTCGCAGGTCAACCGGGAGGTGCCGCACGAGGTCCGGCGCTACTTCCGGGACGTGCAGGACCACCTCAGCCGGACCGTCGAGCAGGTCAACTCGTACGACGATCTGCTCAACTCGATCCTCCAGGCGCGGCTGGCCCAGGTGACCGTCGACCAGAACGACGACATGCGCAAGATCGCCGCTTGGGCCGCCATCGGTGCGGTGTGGACCGCGATCGCCGGCATCTACGGCATGAACTTCCACAACATGCCCGAGCTGGACTGGACGTACGGCTATCCGGGCGTGGTGGCGGTCATGCTCTGCATCTCGCTGGGCCTCTACCGGTGGTTCCGCCGTAACGGGTGGCTGTAGCTCGTCCCACCGGCTCCCGTACCCGGAAACGGGAGCGCCGGCCGCGGGGCGTACCCCACGCGCCGGCGCTTTCCGTGTCCGCCGGGTCAGCGGCGACCGCTGGCCTTGGCGGTGTTCTTCCCGTTGTTCACCGCCTTGGTGACATTCTCGGCCGGACGACCGGAGGTGTTCCGAGCGCCCTCGGCGGCCGAAGCGGCCTGGTCGTTCGGCTGGATCACCGGCTGGCTCGCGGACATGGCGGTGGCGGCGCTGCCGCCCCCGGCCGTCGCCGAGCCGCCGCCGCCGGTCGGGCCCGCCTGGGTCACCTTCGCGCTCGGGTCCGGGGTCTCCACCACGATGGTGTCGACCTCCTCGCGCATCGGCTCCAGCCTGCCCGGGTCGTACTCGGCCCAGTCCAGCTGCTCCCGGCGACGCCGGAGGGCCATCGCACCGGCCAGCCCGGCGACGGTGCCGGCGGCCAGTAGGCCGGTCATCATGCCCCGCGACGTCTTCTGCTTCTTCTTCCTGGCGGCCTTGAGGTTCCTGGCCTTCGCCTTCCTGGTCGCCGCGGCCTGCTTCGCGGCAGCGGCCTTCCGGCCGGCCGCCGCCTTGCCCGTGGCCTCGACCTGGGCGTTGCGCATGGCCACGACCAGCGGCGCGAGCGCCGCCGCCGTCGAGGCGACGCCGCTCGACGCCCGTTCGCGGATCACGATCGCGGTGGGCGCGGCGGCCACCCGGGCTGCCTGAAGCCGCGGGCCGACCCTGGCGCCGGCACCCTTCGCCGCGTGCGTCGCGGCCTGCCTCAGGTGACCGATGCCCTGGCTCAGCTCCGCCTTCGCGAGCTGCCCCCGGGTCCTACGCCGCCCGATTCCAAACACAGTCCCACCTCCTGGGAGTCGTTCCTTAGTCATCCTCCACCTTCGGATGCCTTCGCATGGCCAGATCGGGCACATGGGAGGATCCGCATGGAACTGACCGACAAGTGAGGAGTACCCGTGGCCGAGGCTGTCTACGCCACCTTGCACACCAACGCCGGCCCGATCCGGCTGGAGCTCTTCCCGAACCACGCGCCGAAGACCGTCCGCAACTTCGTGGAGCTGGCCGAGGGCACCAAGGAGTACATCGATCCGCGCACCGGCCAGCCGGGCAGCGGGCCGTACTACGACGGCACCATCTCGCACCGCGTGATCAGCGGGTTCATGATCCAGATGGGCGACCCGACCGGCACCGGTCGCGGCGGGCCGGGCTTCAAGTTCGCCGACGAGTTCCACCCGGACCTGCGCTTCGACCGGCCGTACCTGCTGGCGATGGCGAACGCCGGGCCGGGCACCAACGGCTCGCAGTTCTTCATCACGGTGTCGCAGACGCCGCACCTGAACAACCGGCACACCATCTTCGGTCAGGTGGCCGACGAGCAGTCGGCGAAGGTCGTGGACTCGATCGCGAACACCCCGACCGGCCCGAGCGACCGGCCGCTGCAGGACGTGGTCATCGAGCGCGTCCAGATCGAGCGCAAGTCGGCCTGAGCGCCGTGCGGGTACCTTTGCTCGCATGACTGAGCGCTCCGGGCACGCAGGTGACGCCACCGGCGGGCCGGTGCCGACCACTCCGGTCTGCTACCGGCACCCCGGTCGGGAGACTTACATCCGCTGCACCCGCTGTGACCGGCCGATCTGCCCGGAGTGCATGCGGGAGGCCTCCGTCGGGCACCAGTGCCCGGAGTGCGTCAACGAGGGACGCCGCAGCGTGCGGCCGGCGCGTACCGCCTTCGGTGGCGGTGCCGCCGGCCGCGAGGGCTACGTCACCAAGATCCTGATCGCCCTGAACGTGCTGGTGATGCTCCTCTCCCTCGCCTCAGTCCGGAATGTGGGCGCGGTGCTGCTCAGCGGCTCCACGCCGCTGACCGACTGGGGGTCCGTGCTCGGCCTGGCCCGCTTCTCCGACGGCACCGTCGGCGGGGTCGCCGATGGGCAGTGGTACCGCCTGGTCACCGCGATGTTCCTGCACTACGGCCTGCCGCACCTGCTGCTCAACATGTGGGGGCTCTGGGTGCTGGGCCGGACCCTGGAGGCGGTGCTCGGGCCGCTGCGCTTCCTCGCGCTCTACCTGATCGCCGGATTCGGCGGCAACGTCGCGGTCTACCTGTTCAGCGCGCCGAATCAGCCCTCGGCCGGCGCGTCGACCGCCATCTTCGGCCTGTTCGCCGCGATCTTCGTGATCATGCGCCGGCTCGGCCGGGACACCTCGGCCATCGTGCCGATCCTGGTGATCAACCTGATCTTCACCTTCACCGTGCCGCACATCTCCATCGCCGGCCACCTGGGCGGCCTGTTCACCGGCGCGCTGATGGCGCTGGTGCTGGCGTACGCGCCGCGGATGCGGCGGACTGCGTTCCAGGCGGCGGGCGGGGCGATCCTGCTGGTCGCGCTTCTCGGGCTGGTCCTCGTCCGCACCGCGATGCTGACCGGCTGACCCGACACTCGCCGCAGGCGGCGCCGGCCGGACCGCGCCACCCGCCCCGGAGGGCAGGGTGGCCGTCAGCCCGCGGCGGCCCGCGCGGCGTGCAGCGCCTCGGCGACCTCCTCCGGCGGCGCGTCCAGGTCGTACCGGCCGAACAGGTGCAGCGACTCGCCGGCGTCGATCTCCAGCGTCTCGGCGGTCAGCCCCCGTCGAGTACGCCGCTCCACCCGGATGGCCTCCACGGCCGGCCAGGGCAGCCGCCGCCGGCCGGCGAAGCCGTGGATCACCGTGATCCCCTGCGGGTCCACCGCGAGCCGGACCGGCGCGACCAGGTCGCGCAGTGCCCAGCCGGCCAGCGCGGCGGCGGCGAGCGCGGCGAGCCCGAGTTGGACCCGGTCGCCGCCGGCGAAGAGCAGTCCCAGCGCGACCAGGACGAGCGCCCCGACCAGCTTGGCCGCCGGCAGGGCCGGCGGCACCCGCCACTGCCGGGCCGGGGGTGACTGTGGATTCACCGGACCAGCATGCCAGCCGGTCCGGCCTCCGGCGGGACGGCGGGGCAACGGGGGAGGACGACCGGCCGGATCAGCACGTAGGATCGGGGCAGGCCCAAGTTACCGGGGAGTAGACATGAGTGACGCGGTCATCGTCGGTGCGGTGCGGACCCCGGTCGGGCGGCGCAAGGGCAGTCTCGCCGGCGTGCATCCGGTCGACCTCTCGGCGCACGTGCTGCGCGCCCTCGCCCAGCGGACCGGAATCGACCCCGGCCAGGTCGACGACGTGGTCTGGGGCTGCGTCTCCCAGGTCGGCGAGCAGTCGTGGAACGTCGCGCGCAACGCCGTCCTCGCCGCGGGCTGGCCCGAGTCGGTCCCCGGCACCACCCTCGACCGGCAGTGCGGGTCGAGTCAGCAGGCGCTGCACTTCGCCGCCGCCACCGTCGTGTCCGGCCAGGCCGACCTGGTGGTCGCCGGTGGCGTGGAGTCGATGACCCGGGTGCCGATGGGCGCCAGCGTGTCCGGCGGGATGCCGTTCAGCGCGGCGATCCTGGAGCGCTACCGGGGCGTCGAGGGCGTCGCCGAGGACAGTCCGCTCCCGTTCAACCAGGGCGTCGGCGCCGAGCTGATCGCCCGACGGTGGCGCTTCTCCCGCACCCAGCTCGACGA
This sequence comes from Micromonospora sp. SL4-19, assembly GCF_047921475.1. Classification (NCBI taxonomy): domain Bacteria; kingdom Bacillati; phylum Actinomycetota; class Actinomycetes; order Micromonosporales; family Micromonosporaceae; genus Micromonospora; species Micromonospora sp. SL4-19. Next base: position 27,820 of record NZ_JBLROB010000045.1, on the reverse strand, counting down.
GTTCGCGCTGGCCAGCCACGAGAAGGCGGCCGCCGCGCAGGACGCCGGCGCGTTCGACCCGGAGCTGGCCCCGGTGGCGCTGGCCGACGGCGGCAAGTTCGCCGCCGACGAGGGCATCCGTCGGGACACCTCGCTGGCCAAGCTCGGCGAGCTGGTCACCCCGTTCCAGGCCGACGGCGTGGTCACCGCCGGGTCGGCGTCGCAGATCTCCGACGGGGCGGCGGCGCTGGCCGTCACCACCAGCGAGTGGGCCAGCCGGCACGGCCTGCGACCGCTGGCCCGGGTGCACACCGCCGTGGTCGCCGCCGACGACCCGGTCACCATGCTCACCGCACCCATCCCGGCCACTGCGAAGGCGCTGCGCCGCGCGGGGCTGGGCATCGAGGAGATCGGGGTGTACGAGGTGAACGAGGCGTTCGCCCCGGTGCCGCTGGCCTGGCTGGCGGAGACCGAGGCGGACCCGGAGCGGCTCAACCCACGAGGTGGGGCGATCGCGCTCGGCCATCCGCTCGGCGCGTCCGGCGCCCGGATCATGACCACGATGCTTCAGCACATGCGGGACAACGGGATCCGCTACGGCCTCCAGACCATGTGCGAGGGCGGCGGCATGGCCAACGCCACCATCGTCGAGCTGCTCTGAGGTCGGACAGCGGGTGCGACTTGCCGGGGTGGAAGTTCCAGAAATCGGGAGTGACCCATATCACCCTTCTCACATGCTCGTTGCATCTTGCATGGACGTGTTCTCGCGAACGTTCCTTCCGGCCGCCGCCGAGACCGGCCTGGCGACCCAGACCGTCAGCCGGCACATGCCGATTTTCCGCCGGTGCGTCGGCACCGGCGACGCCACGATCCTGGTCACCCGATGCAGCCGCCCGGAACACCCGATCGGCGGCGAGTACCTGATGCTCCTCACCCACCGGCGCCTGGTGGTGACCCAGCAGACCCGGCTGCTGCACCGGCTGCGCCTGCACCTCAACACCGAGCTGCGCGAGCTGAGCAACGTCACGTGGAGCCCCGACCCCCGGTCGCACAGCGTCGAGCTGGCGGCCACCGCGATCGACGGGGTACGCGAACGGTTCCTCATCCGTACCCACCACCCGAAACAGGTGTGGCAGCTCGACGCCCTGCTCAACCACGCCTTCCGGACCCGGCTCCGGACGCCCGCGGAGCGGCTGGTCGCCACCATCGGCGAGCCGCCGGTCGGCGCCCGGCCGGCCGCGTTCCGCCCCGCGCCGGTGCGCTGACCGCGTCCTTACCGAACTCGAACATTCCCCAGCCGTCTCCGACGGCCACGGGTCGGCAATCATGGGCCGGTGACCGCCGACACCGCCCAGCGCGGGCTCGTCCTCGTCGTGGAGGACGAGCCGGCCATCGCCGATCTGGTCCGGTTGTACCTGGCCCGGGACGGGTTCGGCGTACACGTGGAACGGGATGGCGACGCCGGGCTCGCCGCCGCGCGGCGGCTGCGCCCGGTGGCCTGCGTGCTCGACATCGCGCTGCCCGGCCTCGCCGGGACCGAGATCTGCCGGCGGCTTCGCGAGGCCGGCGATTGGACCCCGGTCATCTTCCTGACCGCCCGGGACGACGAGGTCGACCGGATCGTCGGCCTGGAACTGGGCGCGGACGACTACGTGACCAAGCCGTTCAGCCCCCGCGAACTGGTCGCCCGGCTCCGGGCGGTGTTGCGCCGCGCCGCCGGCACGCCCGCAGGGGCCGAGCAGCCCCGGGTGGTCGGCGCGGTCACCCTCGACCCGGCCCGCCGGACGGTCACCGCCGCCGGCGCCCCCGTCCAGCTCACCTCCACCGAGTTCGACCTGCTCGCCCACCTGATGGCCCGGCCCGGCCGGGTCTTCACCAGGGAGGAGCTGCTGGCCGGCGTCTGGGGGTACGCCGCACACGCCGGCACCCGGACCGTGGACGTGCACGTGGCGCAGGTCCGGGCCAAGCTGGGCCCGGTCAGCGTGATCCGGACCCACCGCGGCGTCGGGTACGCGGCCGATGCCTGAGCCCGCCGTCCCGCAGCCGGTACGCCCCCACCAACCGACCGTCGCGCTGCCGGTGATCACTCCCCGGGCGGCGGCCGCGCCACCGCGCCGGCCGCTCGGCCGTACCCTGACCGCCCGCGCGGTGCTGGTCACCTGCGCGGTGGCGCTGGTGTCAGTGCTGGTCACCGCGCTGGTCGCGGTCCCCCTGGCGGTACGCGGCGCCGAGCGGCGCGACCAGGAGGCGTTGGCCGCCCAGGCCCGGCTCGCCGCCGACGTGCTCCGCGTCCGCGCGGTACGCCAGCGGGACAGCGCCGGGGAGCGGCTGATCCGCCAGCTCCGCCAGCAGCAGATCGAGGTGTATCTCGTCCGTTCCGGCCAGGCGGACCGCCCCGGGCTGCCCCGGCAGGTGGTGACCCGGGTGTCGTCCGGCCGGGACGTCTCCGGCCGGCGGCTGGTGAACGGCGAACGGGCGCTGGTCGAGGGGCGGGCGCTGCCGGGCGGCGACGGGGTGGTGCTGACCCGGGCCACCACCAGCGGCCCCTGGGGGCAGGTGCTGCGCAGCCTGTGGCTGCCGCTGTTCGCCGGCCTCGCCGCCGGGGTGGCCGCCGGGCTGCTGCTGGCCCGCCGGCTGGCCCGGCCGATCCGTACCGCGGCCACCGCCGCCGCACGGCTGCGCGCCGGGGATCGGGCGGTGCGGGTGCCGGTCGAGCCGCCGGACGAGGTGGCCGACCTGGCGTACGCGCTGAACGGACTGGCCGCCGCGCTGGCCGCCAGTGAGGGCCGGCAACGGGAGTTCCTGCTGTCGGTCTCGCACGAGCTGCGCACCCCGCTCACGGCGATCCGGGGCTACGCGGAGGCGCTCGCCGACGGGGTGATCGACTCGGACACGGTGCCGGAGACCGGCCGGACGATGCTCGCCGAGGCCGAGCACCTGGACCGGCTGGTCAGCGACCTGCTGGCGTTGGCCCGGTTGGAGGCGGCCGACTTCCCGCTGGACCCGGGCCCGGTCGACCTGACCCGGCTCGCCGCCGACGCGGAGCGGACCTGGTCCGACCGGTGTGCCGCGGTCGGGGTCCCGTTCCGGGTGGAGACGCCGGGCGGGCCGGTGCCCGCGTACACCGATCCGGGGCGGATCCGGCAGGTGGTGGACGGGCTGTTGGAGAACGCGCTGCGGGTCGTACCCCCGCAGGCACCGGTGGTGCTCGCGGTCCGGCCGGCCGGTGCGGACCCGGCCGCGGGCGGCATCGTCGAGGTCCGCGACGGCGGACCCGGCTTCACCGACGACGACCTCGCGGTGGCGTTCGAGCGCGGCGCGCTGCACCAGCGGTACCGGGGGGTGCGCAAGGTGGGCAGTGGCCTGGGGCTGGCGCTCGCCGCCGGGCTGGTCCGCCGCCTTGGCGGGGACATCACGGCCGGGCACGCGCCGGAGGGCGGCGCGGCCTTCACCGTCCGTCTGCCCGGCAATCCTTACCTGACCCGAACATCGGCCTGATGATCCGCTCGCCCGCGTGGGGGATGCTGGCGGGATCACGGACGAGAGGAACACTGATGGCACGCCAGGGAATCGTCACCGGCGTCACCGCCCTGTTCGCGACGGCCGCGCTCGGCCTCGCCGGCTGCGGCCCGGCCCAGGTCGCGCAGGACACGGCGAAGGAGACCGCGGTCGAGGTGGCCGCCGCGATGGGGACGGACGGTCAGGCGCTCGCCGCGCTGGGCTTCGACGCCGCCGATCTGGACGTCGACCCGGTCGCCGCCCCGGCCCCCTCGGCCTCTCCCGGTGAACATGCCGGCCCGGACCGGAAGGGTGACCGGGCCCAGGAGTGGCGCAAGCGGCACCGGGCCCGGGTGCTGCTGCGGAAGAACACGCTGCATGGCGAGGTCGTGGTGCAGACCAGGGACGGCGGTACGAAGACCGTCGCGGTGCAGCGCGGCGAGGTGACCGCCATCGACGCGAAGTCGATGACCGTGAAGTCCACCGACGGCTTCACGATGACGTGGACCTTCGACGAGAAGCTGCGGGTGGTCGAGCGCCGCGCCACCGTCCGGTCCGACGAGATCAAGGTCGGCACCACCGTCGGTGTCGCCGGCACCAAGGACGGCGACGGCGGGGCCGCCCGCCTGATCGTCGTCCCCCTCAAGCAGCGCTGAAGGCACCGGCCGGAGCCGCACCCATCGAGCGCGGTGGCATGCGCTGGTGACCTCGGCGGCCAGCCGGGTTACGCTAGGGCTGACTTTCCGTAGCCACCGTGGAGAACCCGTGAAGCTCTCGATCCTCATGCCGGTCTTCAACGAGGAAGAACGAATCGCGGATGCCCTCAAGCAGGCATTGGCGGTGGACTACCCGTGCGAGATCGAACTCGTCGTGGTGGACGACGGCAGCCGCGACGGCACCGCCGAGGTCCTCGGCCGCGTGGACGACGCACGGCTGCGGGTGATCACCCACCAGCGCAACGCCGGCAAGGGCGCGGCGATCAAGACCGCGGTGGACAGCGCCGAGGGTGAGTACATGGTCATCCTCGACGCCGACCTCGAATACGACCCGCAGGACATCCCGCGGCTGCTCGAGCCGGTGCTCGACGGGCGGGCGACGGTGGTCTACGGCAACCGGACCTTCGGCAGCCACAGCGCCTACAGCTTCTGGTACGTGGTGGGCAACAAGGGCGTCACGATGGCGGCCAACGTGCTGTTCAACTCGTACATCGGCGACCTGGAGACCTGCTTCAAGCTGATGCCGCTGGAGCTCTACCGCTCGCTCCAGGTCCGGTCCCGTGGCTTCGGCATGGAGGCCGAGGTCACCGGCAAGCTGCTCCGCCAGCGCATCCGCCCCTACGAGGTGCCGATCAGCTACCGCGCCCGGGGCCGCGAGGAGGGCAAGAAGATCACCTGGAAGGACGGCGTCGAGGCCATCTGGATCCTCGCCCGCGAGCGCGCCCGCCGTCGCCCGGTCAAAGCCGCCGCGCACTGACGCCCCACGGACGACGCGGGACCCCGCCGCCCCGGCCCACGCCGGAGTCGCGGGGTCCCGCCGTATCTCCGCCTCCCGCGCCCGGCGTCGCCGCTTCCGCCCGTGCCCGAACGTTGCCGTCTGCCCTCAGGCGCCGGCCGGCACCGGGGACAGAAACGCGTCGATCGAGCGACGCAGGCCGGCCGCGTCCAGGCCGTGCCAGCGGTCGTGGTCCTCGGCCGTGCCGTAGCGGCGCAGCTCCGACCGGCCGACGCCGAGGGCGAGCAGCCGGTGCGGCCGGTCGGCCAGCGCCGCGCCGACCACCCGGGCCGACGTCCCCGCCAGGTACGGCTCGACCAGGATCACCTCGGTGGCCGCGAGGGCCCGCAGCCCGGTGGTGTCGAACGGCCGGGGTCGGTGGGTGTACGCCACGGTGACCGGCAGGTCGGCGACCGCCGCGAGGGCCTGGTCCAGCAGTGGCCCGACCGCCACCAGCAGCGGCGCGCCCGGTCCGGCGTCCCGGATCATCCGCAGGTCCTCCGCGTCCGGGTACGCCTGCCCGTTGGTCTGGACGGAGAGTCGCAGGTACGCCGAGTCCCGACCGCACACGGCGTCGCGCAGCAGCCCGGGCACCTCGTCCCGGTGGCCGGGAACATGCACCGTCCAGCCGTGCAGGGTGTCGATCAGCGCGACGTCCGCCGGGCTCAGATGGGTGCGGCCCGCCGCCGCCCGGTCGTACGACGCGCCGACGCTGACCAGCACCGCCCCGACCCCCTGGTGGTCGAGATCCAGCTTGATCTGCTCGTACGCCCGCTCGACGAGGAACGGCGCATAGCTGTGCACGATCGGGCGCTGGCCGGTCAGCGCGAGCCCGCCCGCCACGCCCGTCATCAACTGCTCCCGGATACCGACGTTGATCACCCGGTCGGGGTGGCGCCGAGCGGCCGGGGCGAACGCGGCGGCGGAGATGTCGGCCAGCACGATGGTCGTCCGGGGATCGTCCAGCAGCGCACTGGCGGTGGTCACGAAGGCGTCCCGCATGGTCACTCCTTGTCGGTGACGACCGCGACGACGACGTGCGGCCGATGGTTGTCGTGCCCGGTGAAGCCGGTGTACAGGGCGTTGTGGTCGCGGCCGTCCACGGTCGCGGCGGTCCACCCGTTGACGGTGAACCGGCTCGCCGCGCCGCCCGGCCATCCGTGGCTGGCCGACCCGTTGTCCAGGACGATCGCGGTCAGGTTGCCCAGCCCGGTCGCCCCGGCGTACGCGATCGCCTCGTGGTTGGAGCCCTCGTCCAGTTCGGCGTCGCCGAGCAGCACGTACACCCGGGGGTCGACCCTGCCCTGGGCCCGCAGCCCGAGCGCGGTGCCCACGCCCAGACCGAGCCCGTGGCCGAGCGACCCGGAGCCGATCTCCACCCCGGGCACCAGCAGCCGGTCCGGGTGGTCGCCGAGGCGACTTGCCGGACCGCCCTGGTCGTCCAGCCACTCCGTCGGGATGAAGCCCTTCGCGGCGAGCAGCGCGTAGTAGCCGGCGACGGCGTGCCCCTTGGAGAGCAGGAAGCGGTCCCGGTCCGGGTCGTCCACGGTCTCCGGGGTGATCCGGAGCACCCGGTCGTAGAGCACCTGGAGCACGTCCAGCGTCGAGTACACGTTGGCGCCGAACTCGCGCCCGGCCCGTATCCGGTCGAGCAGCGCCCTCAGCACGGCGGGGTCGGTGGCGGTAGTCGTCGTCATGCGGCTAGCCTCGGACTTGAAGCGCACTTCAACTCAAGGCTCTGTGATGCACGAAGCATTGACCATCGGGCAGCTCGCCGCGCGCAGCGGGGTGGCCCCCTCCGCGTTGCGTTACTACGAGCGGCTCGGGCTGATCCGGTCCCAGCGGACCGGCGGCAACCAGCGCCGGTACGCCCGTACCGAGCTGCGCCGGGTGGCGTTCATCCGGATCTCCCAGCAGGTGGGCGTCTCGCTGGAGGAGATCCGAGAGGCGCTGGACTCCCTGCCGTCGGGGCGTACGCCCACGCCGGACGACTGGGCCGCCCTCTCCCGGTCCTGGCGGGAGCGGCTGGACGAGAAGATCCGGCTGCTCGGCAAGCTTCGCGACGACCTGGACGGCTGCATCGGCTGCGGCTGCCTGTCGTTGCAGCGCTGCACCCTCTACAACCCGGAAGATTCGCTGTCCGCCGAGGGCCCGGGTGCCCGGCTGGTGCTGCCCCGTCCCGACGCGGACCCGGCGCCGGCCTGACCGGTCACCGGACCAGCAGCACCTTGCCCAGGTGGTCGCTCGTCTCCACCAGCCGGTGCGCCTCGGCAGCCTCGGTCATCGGCACCCGGCGGTCCACGATCGGGCGGATCGTCCCCGCCTCGACCAGTGGCCACACCTGCTCGCGTACGCCCCGGACGATCTCCGCCTTCTCCGCCAGCGGGCGGGAGCGCAGCGCCGTCGCGTGGACGGAGGCCCGCTTCGCCAGCAGCACGCCCAGGTCCAGTTCGCCCTTGCGGCCGCCCTGCATGCCGATCACCACGAGCCGCCCGCCGACGGCCAGCGCCGCCACGTTCCGGGGCAGGTACGCGGCGCCCATGATGTCGAGGATGACGTCCGCGCCCCGACCGCCGGTGATCCGGCGGAGCTCTTCGACGAAGTCCTGCTCCCGGTAGTCGATGGTGTGGGCGGCGCCCAGCTCACGCAGCCGCGCGTGCTTCGCCGCCCGGGCGGTCACCACGACGGTCGCGCCGAGGGCCACGCCGAGCTGGATGGCGAAGGTGCCGATCCCGCTGCCCCCGCCATGCACCAGCAGCGTCTCGCCCTTCGTCAGCCCGGCGACGCGGACCACGTTCGACCAGACCGTGCAGGCGACCTCGGGCAGCGCCGCCGCGTCGACCACGGCCAGCCCGGCCGGCACCGGCAGCACCTGCCCGGCCGGCACGGCCACCCGCTCGGCGTACCCGCCGCCGGCCAGCAGTGCGCAGACCTCCTGCCCGACCGCCCAGGCGGTCACCTCGGGGCCGACCGCGACGACCACCCCGGAGCACTCCAACCCCGGGTATGCCGGCGCACCCGGTGGTGGCGGGTAGTGCCCCTGCCGTTGCAGCAGGTCCGCCCGGTTGACCGCGCTCGCCCGCACGTCGACGATCACCTCGCCGGGTCCGGGCTCCGGATCGGGCACCTCCGCCCAGACGAGGGCCTCGGGTCCGCCGGGTTCCGGGATCGTCATCGCGCGCATGGCCCAGTCTTACCCGATCTGCCCGTCCGTCCACGCCCGGGCCAGGATCTCGTCCACCGTCTCCTCCGGGGTCTGCGCCGAGGTGTCCAGCCAGAGCCCGATCCGGGGCGTGTCGGCCCGGAACTCGGCGTCGAAGTCGGCAACCGGCCAGTCCCCGTACCCCTGTTTGGGCCGGTCCCGCTCTCGGACGGCGACCACCTCGGCGCGGGGCGCGAGCACCACCACCGCGAGCGGCCGGTGCCGGATCCGCTCGACCATGGCCGGCAGATCGGCGCCGATCACGATGTCCTGGAGCACGACGGTGAAACCCTCGGCGGCGTACCGGTCCGCCACCGTGGCGGCCAGGTCGTAGCGGAGCCGGAGCTGCCGCCACGCCTCGTCCGAGAGCTGCGCGGTCATCGCCGCGCGCCCGTTCACCACCATCCGTCGGAACACGTCACCACGCAGGTGCACCGAGCGGGTCAGCCGGCGGGCCAGCAGGTCGGCCACAGTGGACTTGCCGGCCGCCATGATTCCGGTGATCAGCACCACCGCCGGGGTCTGCCACATCCGAGCATCCTGGCAACGAGGGCGGGAGGGCGGCTACCGGATTACGCGGCCCGTGGCAGACTAGGCACGGTCGCGTACCTCGCGGGGACGTGTCCGGGAGGGTTCGCCTAGTGGCCGATGGCGCTGGTCTTGAAAACCGGTAAGGCAGCGATGTCTTCGTGGGTTCGAATCCCACACCCTCCGCCCCTGGACGGCAAGACGCTTCCTGACCAGCCCCACGCCGGTCAGGGGGCGTCTCGCGTGTGCAGCGGCTGGCCGGTGGAGATCCATTCCGTGAGCGACCCGTCGTAAACGCGAACGTCGCTGATTCCTGCCGAGGCCAGGGAGAGCCAGACAGCCGCCGCAGAGATCGCGGCGCCGCAGTACGCAATTGCTGGCACGCCCGGCCTGATCCCGGCGGCGGCGGCCTCGGCCAGAATGGCCGATCGGGGCAGGCCCAGGCCTTCCGAGTCGAGGAGCATTCGCATCGGCAGCCTGCTCGCTCCTGGGATGAGGCGGGGGTCTTCCTCCCAGCTGGAGGCCCGGCGGCAGTCCACGATCGGCAATCCGGCTGCCACGTGGGCACGCACATCGTGCAGGCGCGCAATCGCCGGAACCGCATGCGTCAGATGCAGCGAACCCTCAGTCGGCCGCGTATTCGAGGGCGGGCCCTTCTCCACCGGCAGGCCTGCCCTCAGCCAGGCGGGCCACCCGCCGTCGAGACGGACGACCCGTTCAAAGCCGTAAGCCCGCATCAGCCACACGAGGCGGGCGGCCGTGAACTGGTAGTTGTCGTCATATGCGATCACCGTGGTGGTGTCGTCGACGCCGAGACCGAGCAGCGTCTCCGCCAGGGCAGTCGGGGGAATGGCGCGACCGACCGGCGCTGGATCGGCCATCTGGACAGCGTCGAAGCCCAGATAGACGGCACCGGGAATCCGTGCCTGGTGGTGCTGCCGTAAACCCTCCGAGCCTGCCCCCACCGGCCACCGCATGTCGATGATGCGTACGGACTGCCTGGTCATCCACTCGAACAGGTCGCCACAGGAGACGAGGTGGCTTGCCATTGGAGCATGCTAGACGGCGCTGGCCGGCCGACCAGGGCGGGCGCAAGGGTACTTGCCTGATCATGGGCAGCGGTGGATGTGCCTCGCCGCGTCCGCGCGCGTGGCGGCCTTCGGCGGGGTATGAAGAGGCGCAGGAATTCGCGCACCCGGAAGGACCGTTTCGATGACCCTGGAACGACCGATCGCCCCGGACCCGTACGAGCTGCTGCCGACGGTGCCGTCGTTCGCGCTGACCAGCGACGACGTGCACAACGGCGAGCCGATGGACACGCGGTACGCGCACGACAGCGCCGGCGGCGGGAACGTCTCCCCGCACCTGTCCTGGTCGGGCTTCCCGGACGACACCAGGAGCTTCGTGGTGACCTGCTTCGACCCGGACGCCCCCACCGGCAGCGGTTTCTGGCACTGGGTGCTGGTCAACCTGCCGGCGTCGGTGACCGAACTGCCCGGCGGGGTGAAGGAGAGCGAACTCGGCGGTGCCTTCAGCATCCGCAACGACTACGGCGAGACCGGCTACGGCGGTGCCGCCCCGCCGCCCGGCGACCGTCCGCACCGCTACGTCTTCGCCGTGCACGCGCTGGACGTGGAGCGCCTCGACGTGGGCCCCGCCGCCAGCCCGGCCTACGTCGGTTTCAACCTGGCGTTCCACACCCTGGCCCGGGCGGTCATCCGTCCGACGTACCAGATCAAGGAGTGACGGGGCGTTAGGAAGGGTCCCTTGCCGCGGTAGCAAGGGGCCCTTCCTCGCACCTCAGTCGGGGACCCGGGCGACCGCGAAGACGGACTGGCCGAAGGGCGGGCGCACGCGTTGCTCCGCCGCCTTGGTGGCGGGGAGGACCAGGGTGTCGTAGACCTTCACCATCGGGCCCTCCTTCGGCATGAGCCGGAACACCTTGGTGGCCATGAAGTAACCGATCAGGCCGAGCGCGTTCGCGTAGTGGATCTTTTCCACGGTGAGGCCGGCCTCGGCCATCGCGGCCGCGAGGGTCTTCTTGGTGTAGCGCCGGACGTGACCGGTGGCGATGTCCGCCGGGCTCATCGCGAACTGGAACGCCGGCACGATGATGATCACCGCACCGCCGGGCCGGACCAGGTCGCGCATGCTGCGCAGCGCGCCCACGTGGTCCTCGATGTGCTCGAGCACGTTGTACGACACGGCCGCGCTGTAGTCGCCGCGCTCGGAGTGCGGCAGCAACATCTGCCGGACCTCGACGGTGGGGTGGTCGGCCAGTCGCTCCTTGAGCCGGACCAGCCGGTCCGGGTCGGCCTCGCTGGCGGTGATCCGGGGCAGGTGGGCTGACCACTCCAGCGCGTAGTCGCCCAGCCCGCTGCCGATCTCGATCGGGTTGTCACCGAGGTAGGGCACCGCCAGCTCGACGAACCACCTGCGATGGTTGACCGCTGTCGCAAGGCCTTCGAGCACCTCCGACTGGACGCGCTGATCCCCAGTGATTTCTGCCATGCGTCGATTCCTCACGATATGACTGACCCGCGCCTGGACCGACAGAGTCAACCATCCAGATGGATGGCGCGGGAATCGGGGCACCGGGGGTGACCGAATTGCGCTCGGGGGTGGGCACGTGATCGGCGGTCGGCGAACTCGGCACATAGTACGCCAGTACCCAGAAACATGTCACGGCCCTGCCATACTCTGACTACGCTCTGAATTGTCATGACTACTCCCGAATCGGATGACGCCCGCGGTGGCGCCACCCAGGACCGGCTCGACGAGGGCGGACGAGCGGGACGGGGAAGGTGGGTCGACGCCGCCGCCGTGCTCAGTTTCGCGCTGCTCGCGTTCTGGGTGACCGCCCGGTTCTGGTTGAACCCCGGCCACGGCGTACGGGACAACCGCACCGATCAGTCGCAGTTCGAGTGGATGATGGCGCATGGCGCACGGGTGGTGACCGATTTTGCCTATCCGTTCACCTCGGACCGGATGAATGTGCCGGACGGCGTCAATTTGATGGCTAATACGTCCGTATTATCCATTTCTCTGCCAATGACGCCCATCACCGTCCTGTTCGGCCCGCGTGCGTCATTCCTGGTCTTCCTCACCGTCGGAATGATGGCCACCGGCGTGGCCTGGTATTTCGTCCTCTCCCGGGTGCTGATCGGCAGCCGGGGACCGGCCTGGCTCGGGGCCGGTTTTGCCGCCTTCGCGCCGGCGATGGTCTCGCACGCCAACGCCCACCCCAACATCGTCAGCCAGTTCGTGGTGCCGCTGATCGTCTGGCGGACGTTGCGCCTGGCCGAACCGGGGCGCTGGCTGCGCAACGGCGTGCTGCTCGGCCTGGTGGTCGTCTGGCAGGCCTTCCTCAATCTGGAGATCCTGCTGATGACGGCGATCGGGCTGGGCGTGGTGGTGGTCGCCCTCGCCATCGGTCGGCCGGAGCTGCGCCGCGGGGCCCGGCCGTTCGGCGCCGGGCTCGGGGTGGCCGCCGTCGTCGCCGGGGCACTGCTGGCGTACCCGCTCCACGTGCAGCTCGCCGGGCCGGGTGCCTACCAGGGGCTGTCCCGGCTGATCCGGGGCTACCGCACCGACCTCGCCTCGTACGTCGCCTGGTCCCGGGAATCGCTCGCCGGGGATGCCCGCAGCAGCGCCCGCCTCGTGAAGAACCCCACGGAGGAGAACGCGTTCTTCGGCTGGCCGCTCTCCGTCGGGGTGGTCGCGCTGGTGTGGTGGCTGCGCCGTAACGCCGTCGTCCTCGGCCTGGCCGCGGCCGGCGTCGTCTTCGCCCTGTTCTCCCTCGGCCGGGAGATCCGGTACGACGGGCGGAACACCGGCATCCCGGGCCCGTGGGCCGCGCTGGAGAAACTGCCGCTGCTGCACTCGGTGGTGCCCACCCGCTGGTCGCTGGCGCTCACCCCGATCGTCGGCGTCCTCCTCGCGCTCGGCGCGGACCACGCGCGGGGGCTGGTCCGACGTCATCCGGCCGCCCGCCGGCAGATCCGGTTCGCCACCGCCACCGTGCTGACCATGGCGCTGCTGCCGTTGCTGCCCACGCCGCTGCCCTCGGTACGCCTCAACCCGACGCCTGAGTTCGTCACCTCCGGCGCCTGGCGGCCGTACGTGGTCGGCGGGCACAGCGTCGTCACGCTGCCGCTGCCGGACACCGACTACGCCGACCCGCTGCGCTGGTCCGCCGAGACCCGACTGGGCATGCCGCTGGCTCGGGGCTACTTCCTCTACCCGGACACTCGGCCCGGTGCCGGCCGGGTGGCACTGTTCACCGCGCCGCCCCGCCCCACCAGCAGCTTCTTCATCACGATCCGGCGCACCGGCGGGCTGCCGCCGATCGCCCCGCAGGACCGGGTGGCCGCGGTCGACGACCTGCGCTACTGGCGGGCGGGGGCAGTCGTCCTCGACCCCCGGCTGCGCCACGCGGACGAGCTGGGCCGGGGGATGACCGAGCTGACCGGCGTCGAGCCGGTGTTCACCGGCGGCGTGTGGCTCTGGGACGTGCGCCCGCTGGTCGACTGAGGGTGGGCGGACCCACCCACGTGAGGGTCAGGAAGGGCGGACGCAGCAACCCTGGCAGATCTTCGGCCGCGGCAGGGTGAAGGCCAGGCAGCAGGTCCGCCGCTGCACGGTCGGCTCGCCGGCCGGGCCGGGCACCAGCTCCACGAGGTCGCCGAGGTCGAGCGCGTCGAGCAGCGTGGCGATGCTCTCGGTGGAGGAACCGGGGAGCGTGTCCGAGGCGCGCAGGATGCCGTGCGCGATGCCGGAGGCGACCGAGCCCAGCAGCGTACGCGTGCCGATCCGGACCTCGGCCTGGATGGCCGCGATCATCGGGGCGAAGTGGGCGTCGAGCAGCGAGGAGCGCAGCGCGTCGAGCAGGGCCGCCTCGTCGGTCACCACCCGCACGTGCGGGTGGCCGGCCAGCGCCAGCGGGTCGCCGGGCAGCACCGCGACCGTGGTCGAGCTGCGCAGGCCCAGGGTGACCAGCTGGTGGCGGTCCTCGAAGTGGATCAGCACGTCGGCCGGGTCGAGCAGCGGCACCCGCCGCGCCGAGGCCCAGCCGAGCACCGCCGGCAGCGCCGTCCAGTAGCTGTACGACTTCCAGGCCAGGGCGGCGCAGGCGTGCGGGGTGCCGCCCCAGCGCCCGGCCGCGGCGTGCAGAAGGCGGGGCAGGAGCGTCCCGTCGACCAGCCGGGTCGCCGGGGACCACCGGGCCTCGTCGTCGGTGACCAGCAGGCCGGGCGCGAGCCCGGGCAGGTCGTCGGTGCCGAACATGGCACGCAGGGTCGCGGTCACCGGGGCGAGCGGCGTGGCGATGTCGCGCCTCGGCATCACCGCTGTCACCTGAGTCCCCCGTCTGGTTGCCCGCCGGCCGAGCCCACGTGGCCAGCCGAACTAAGGCTAGCCTAACCACAGCTTCCCGATGCGGGAAAGTCCTGCCGAGGGGTGGAGGGAGAGTTCCCGGTCACTCCGCGGGCCCGCTGGGCGTGCCGCGTACTACCCGGCCGGGCGGGGGGAAAACGCCGCGGGGTGGGCCGGCGGGCCACGTAAGGATCGACGGACGCCGCTGAATTGTCAAGGTGAGTGTCGACAACGAGGCACTTTCCGTACACGTTCGGCCACCCGACGTGAAACTGGTCTTCCCGTATACGAGGAGGCCGATGACCACCTCACCCGTCGAGCGTGCCGCCGAGTCGTTCGCGGCGGAACTCGCCCGGCACCGCACCGGCCGAGGGTTGTCCAAGAAGCAGCTGGCGACCCTGATGGGCTTCGACCCGTCGTACGTCAGCCACGTCGAAGGGCGCCGGCACCGGCCGACCGAGGACTTCGCCCGGCGGGCCGAGGCCGTCCTGGAGGCCAGCGGCGCGATCTGGCAACGCTTCCGGGAGTACGACGAGCTGCGCGGCCGCGCCGGCGGCCCGCACCGGGAGCCCCCCGGTTCCGGCCAGTGGCTGCCACCCGGCACCGGCCTGGTGGTCGAGCGGGAGACCGCCACCCTCACCTACACCGACGAGCGCTACCACTGCGCGATCCGGCGGGAGCTGTACAACGCGGGCACCGAGCCGGTCACCCGCTACCTGGTCCGGGTCGCCGTCGACCGCTACCCCAACGACCCGGTCCACTCCAACCGGCACCACCGCGAACACCCGCTCACCTTCGCCGAGCTGCAACTGCAGGCGTACCGGGACGACGGGGGCACGCGGGAGCCGATGCGCTGGCGGGCCAAACACGACCGCGACGCGTTCAAGGAGGTCTGGCTCCTCTTCGAGAACGAGGAGGGCCGCTTCCCGCTCTACCCCGGGGACCGGGTCACCCTCGAATACGCCTACCGGGTCGGCCGGGACAAGTGGGGCCCCTGGTTCCAGCGCGCCGTCCGCCTGCCCACCCGGCACCTCGCCGTCCGGCTCGACCTGCCCGCCGACCACGAACCGAAGGTGTGGGGGGCGGAGACCTCCCTCTCGTCGGAGGAAGCGCCGCTGCGTACCCCGATCCAGCGACACGACGAGGGCGGCCGGGTGTGCTTCGACTGGGCCACCGACGACCCGCCGCTGAATGCCCGCTACCGGATGCAGTGGCGGTTCCGTAACCAGCCCCCGGACGAGGAGCCCGACGGTCTCGGCCCGGGCGGCCGGGTACGCGCCAGCGACCGGATGCGCGCCGCCGGCATCCTGCAGCGCGGCGACGACCTGCTGTGGCAGCCGGCCCGCCAGTTCGACCTGCCCCACGAGGAACGCGTCGCCCGGGACGTCGTCGACCGGCTCTCCGCCATCCTGGTCCGCCTCGACGAGCTGCACCCGTTCAGCAAGGGCGTCGGCATCGCCGCCCCGCAGCTCGGGCTCGGCTGGGCCGCCGCCCTGGTCCGCCCCGCCGATCGGGCCGCCGAGCCGGTCATGCTGCTCAACCCCCGGGTGGTCGACACCGCGTCCGACACAGACGAGCAGTACGAGGGCTGCCTCTCCTTCTTCGACCACCGCGGCCTGGTGCCCCGGCCGCTGCGGATCGACGTGGAGCACGCCCAGTGGGACGGCAGCCGCGTCATCACCTCCTTCGAGCACGCCATGGCCCGGCTGGTCGCCCACGAGATCGACCACCTGGAGGGGCGGCTCTACGTCGACCGGATGACCCCCGGCGTGCCGCTGGTGCCGGTGGAGGAGTACCGGGAGACCGGGCACCCCTGGCGCTACTGACCCAGCGGGATTCCCGGTGCGTGGGCCGGTTGCCGGTCCGGCCCACGCACCGGCGAACGGGGGACCGGGTCGCGTGCCCGCGGGGGCGAAGGCACGCGACCCGGCTCAGGGGCAAGGTCTACAGGCTGCCGAACGTGTCGTACCGGATGTTGCCGGGCGGGACGTCGTCGGCGGCCAGCGCGCGCAGGGTGGCCCGGACCATCGGCGCCGAGCCGGAGACGTAGCAGTCGTGCGTCGTCCACGGGCCATACCGGGTGACCACCTCGGAGATGTCGCCCAACTCACCGTCGAAGGTCGGGTCCTCGCTGCAGGCCGGGGTCACGGACAGCCACGGGTGGGCGACCACCAGCTCCTCCAGGCCCGGCAGGCCGTACAGCTCCGCCGGCCGGCGGGTGCCGTAGAAGACGTGCACCCAGCGGGTGCGGTTGACCCGGGTCAACTCCTCCACCAGCGCCTTGATCGGAGCCAGCCCGACCCCGCCGGCCACGCACAGGATGTCCCGGCTCGACGACCGGTCCAGGGTCATCGACCCCATCGGCGCGGCCACCCGCAGCAGGTCACCGGGTTTCGTCCGGCGGACCAGCGCCCCGGACACCCAGCCCGCCGCCCCGGTCGGCGTACGCACGTGGAACTCCAGCACGTTGTCGTCGTTCGGGGCGTTCGCCACCGAGTACGTCCGCCACACCCGCGGGTGGTACCGGGGCACCTCGATGCTGACGTACTGGCCGGCCCGCCAGGGCAGCGGGTGCTGGAGCGCGCGTACGGTCAGCACGGCGGTGTCCGGGCCGTGCCGATCGTGGGTGAGCACCTCGGCATGCCAGAACGGCGGGTTCCCGTCCGCCGCCGCGCCGGCGAGCATCCGCTCGCAGATACTCGCGTACGCCTCCCGCCACGCCTGGTCGTACTCCAGGTTCCAGCCGTCCCCGGCGGTGCCGCGCAGCGCGTCCAGCAGGGCGATCCCCATGGTTTCGTAGTGCGCGGCGTCGACGTGGTACTTCCGGTGGTCCCGGCCCAGCGCGCGCAGGTAGTCGTCGAAGCTCTCCGGGTCGCCCACCGTCTGGGTGGCGGTGACGATCGCCTCCAGGATCCGGTCGCCCTGCCCGCTCATCTGCACCGGGAAGAGGTTGCGCAGCTGCGGGTCGAGGAGGAACAGCCGGGCGTAGAAGTGACGGCTCAGCCGTTCCCGGTGCCCCTCGACCAGGGTCCAGCTCTCCTTCAGCAGCCGTGCGACGTTTTCCACCGGGGCACGCTCCTTCTCCTGATGACGGATCGAGCCCCCACAGAATCGCCACGGAGTGTGCCGACCGGTCGCACAGAATGTGCGACCCGCCCATCTGGGCTCAAGGGCGGTGCCGATCGGCCCCCTCGTGCGGCACAGTGGTCCGGTGACCGTTGACGAGCTCACCCGCCCGGTGTCCCGCCGGGCCCTGGGCACCGAGACGCTGCTGGTGCTCGGCCTCTCCCTCGGCCAGTCGGCCGTGTACGCGCTGGTCTCGCTGGTCGCCAAGCTGACCGCCGAGGGCGGGCTCGCCAAGCAGACCGCCGCGCTGAACACCTCCGCGTCGGCCCGGCCCTACCTCGACCTGGCCTACCAGCTCCTCGGGATCTTCTTCGCGCTGCTGCCGGTGCTGCTCGCCGTACACCTGCTGGCGCGCGACCCCGGGGACCCGGCGCGGGCGCTCGGGGTCGACCTGCGACGACCCGGGCCGGACCTGGCCTGGGGCGCCGGCCTGGCCGCGCTGATCGGCCTGCCCGGGTTGGCGCTGGTCTGGGCGGCGGCGCAGCTCGGCCTCAACGCCACCCTGGTCCCGGCCGCCCTGCCGCACCTCTGGTGGGCGGTGCCGGTGCTGATCCTCGCTGCCGTGCAGAACGCCGTGCTGGAAGAGGTGATCGTGGTCGGCTACCTGGTCACCCGGCTGCGGCAGTTCGGCTGGCGGCTCGGCGCGGTCATCGCGGCCAGCGCCCTGCTCCGCGGCTCCTACCACCTCTACCAGGGCTTCGGCGCCTTTGTCGGCAACGTGGTGATGGGCGTGGTGTTCAGCCTCTTCTTCCTGCGCACCCGGCGGGTGGGCCCGCTGATCGTCGCGCACACCGTGCTCGACGTGGTCGCCTTCGTCGGGTACGCCCTGCTGCCGAAGTCCTGGTTCAGCTGGCTCTGACCGGTCGGTACCGGCCGATCGCCCGCGCGGCGAGCCGTTCCGCGGCGGCCGAGTCGCCCGCCGCGGCGGCGAGCATCGCCGCGCCAGGCAGCAGTCGTGACGCCACTCGCAGCCCCAGCCAGCCGCCCGCCTGCGCCGCCAGCGGCGTCGCCAACCGCCAGGCCGCCTCGGCCGCCCGCGGCCACGGTCCGTCCGTCGGGGCGCCTGCCGAGCGGACCGCGTCCAGCGCCGCGCGGGCGGTGCCGACGTCCGGGTGCACCCGGGTCAGCACGAGCAGCTCGGCCACCCGGTCCGGATGACCGGGATCGCGGCCGTAGGCCGCCGCCAGGTGCAACACCAGGTTGGCCTGCGCCCACAGCACCGCTGCGAGTTCCGCCAGCGGTGCGAGGAGTCCGGCGCCCGCCGCGAACGCCCCACCCGCACCGGCCAGCCGGACGAACCGCCGGGTCACCAGCCGGGCCAGGCCGTCGGCGTCGGCGTCCGGGTACGCCCGCCGGGCCCGCTCGACCCAGTCGCGGGCGTGCGGCCCGAGGGCGTCCACGGCGGCGAGGGCCAGCAGCTCCGGCGCGAAGCCCGGGTGGTCGAGCAGGCGCGCGCCCGCCGCCCGCCACCCTTCGACAGAGGTACGCGCCGGCCCGGGTGCCGCCTCGGCGAGGGGGCCCGGCGCCGTCACCGTGACTTGCGGGCTCTCCGGTTGCGCACTCTTCCTCGCCGGACCGGTCCGCTTCGCCGGGGCGGCCTTCGTGGCCTTCCTCGCCCGCCCGGTCCGGGTCGGCGCCTGCTGTTCCGTCGGCGCCTCGCTGACGTCGGCCGTGCCGGCCTCGCCGCTGGCCCGTTCCGGGTCGTCAGCCTGAACAGCCGCCGTGCCGGCGGCGCTGTCCGGTCCGGTCGGGCCGGCCCTGTCGGGGCGTGCGGTCGTGCCCGGGCCGGCCGGATCTCGCTGGTCGATCCTCTCGGGCAGTTCCGAACCGCCGGTCCGCTCGACGGCCTCCGCCGGGGCGCTCCCGGCGCGTTTCCGGGCGGCCGACGCCGCGTTCTTCGCCGCAGCGGCCTTCTTCGCCGGGGCGGCCTTCTCCGTGGCCGGTGCGGTCTCCTCCGGCGGGGTCGCCGTCCTGGCCGAGGTACGGCCGGTCCGCTTCGGGGCCTCCTCGTCCGCCGGCCCGCCGTCCGACGGGTCCGCGCTGGGCGGCGTGTCCCGGGTACCGGAGGCGCCGGTCGTGTCCTGCCGGGGCACGGCCTCGGCGGCCGGGCGGGGACGGGGTGTGGCGACCTGGCCATCCGGCGTGGGGCCGGAACCGGCGGCGCGTGGCGTGGCCTGTGCCGGGTCGGGCGGCTGGAAGATCACGGTGGGAGGAACCTTGGCCCGGCGCGGCCGGGGCGTGGTCTCGCCTCCGGCCTCGGCTTGGCCGAGGGGCGGTTCGGGCGCCGGGGGCGGCGTGAAGGTCGGCTTCGCGGAGCGGGCGCGCCGGGCACCGGCGGCAGGCTCGCGACGGGGCGGATCGCTCGGCGGCTGCTCCTGCATATCGACGGAGCCTAGTCCCCGAGCGTGACGTCGCACACGGGGAAACGCAGCGGGTGGCCTCTTCCCGGTAGTCGCTTTGCTCCCCGGGGGTGGGGACCTGTATCCTCGGGCGCGGTGGTCTCCGGGCCACCGAGGAGACTTCGCCTAGTCTGGTCTATGGCGCCGCACTGCTAATGCGGTTGGGGTCTTAAAGCCCCTCCCGGGTTCGAATCCCGGAGTCTCCGCGCGAAAGCCGGGTGTGTAGACTGGCCGAGCAACAAGCGCCCGTAGCTCAACGGATAGAGCATCTGACTACGGATCAGAAGGTTAGGGGTTCGAGTCCCTTCGGGCGCACACAGGTGAACAGGAAGAACGCACAGGGCCGGTCGCTTGCGACCGGCCCTGACAGCAACCGGTGACAGCAACGTCATCCCGGAGCCCCGTCATCGAGCAGGCCGCCCAGCTGATCCAGCCCCGCACTCAGCCTGATCCAGTCGATGTTGTTGGTGTGCCAGACGGCCTCGTACTCGTCGCAGCGCTCGCCGGCCTCCAGCCGACGATGCGGTTGGAGAACGCGTCGCGGACTCCGGCGAGCCGGCACACGCCCTCGCCGCAGCGGATGCGGGTGGAGTCGGCGACCCACAGCCGGTTCGATGCGGTCGCCGTGAAGTCCCGGTTCACCAGGTCTGGCGCCGGCGTGGCCTTCGGGTCCTGTCGGGTCGAGCCGCCGCGCCAGCCGCCGCCTGCGCATCGTTTTGTTGGTCGAGCACGAGGAGATCATCGTCGATGTGTATCACCTTAAGTCCTCCTTGACCGTCGCCGCCCGGTCCGGAGGAAAAGGAGTGTTGACCGGCGCCGGGGGCTCACTAGCATCCCGGCCGTGGACGACATGCGCTGGCGCGATCCGGAGTGGCTGACCCGGGTGCAGGATTGGATCGACGAACAGCTCGGCGAACTCGGGGTGACGCGGACCGGTCCCCCCGTCCAGCCGCACGTCTACCCGTGGTCGACGGCGATGCGGGTACCGACGGACCGAGGTGACGTCTGGTTCAAGGCCAACATCGAGTCGCTGCGGCACGAGGCCGCCGTCCTGCGGCGGATTGCCGCCCGCCGTCCCGACGTGGTGCCGCCGCTGCTGGCCGCTGACAGTGCCTCCGGTTGGATGCTGATGGCGGACGCGGGGGAGACGCTGCGAGTGGTGACGCAGCGCGAGCAGAGCCTGGATCGGTGGCGGGCCGTGCTGCCGCTCTACGCCGGAATCCAGCTCGACCTGGCCGACGACGTCGACGACCTGCTCGCCCTGGGGGTGCCCGACCTGCGGCTCGCCACCCTCCCGGAGGCGTACGGACGCCTGGTCGACGAGGTCGGCGCGGAGCGGCGCTTCCACGAAGCGGCACCGATGGTGGCCGACCTGTGTGAAGAGCTCGCGGGGTACGGACTGCCGGAGCTGCTGCAGCACGACGACCTGCACGACGGCCAGGTCTTCGTCCGCGACGGCCGTCACCTGGTGATGGACTGGGGCGACGCCTGCGTGTCGCACCCGTTCTTCACCCTGTCGGTCACCCTCGAAGGTGGGTTGGCGTGGGGCCTGGAGGATGTCTGGAACTCCGTCGACACCGCGCCCTTCCGGGACGCGTACCTCGCGCCGTACGCCGAACGGTTCGCCGGCGATCTGGTGGCCGCCACTCGGGTGGCGCTGCGCCTGGGCTGGGTCTGCCGTGCCGTCAACGGGCACGTGCCCGGCGACGAGGAGCGGACCCTGACCCGGCTGCGGATGTTCCGCGACGGGCGGCCGTAGCCGGCAGGGGTGCTGGCCCTCCGGTAGCCGGCACCCCTGTCGTCACCGCAATTTGGATTGGCATGACCGCTCGCCTGGCCCACGATGAGCGGGTGCCTGATCCCGAGGATGCGGCTCACGCCGTCGCGACCGACCGCTTGATCCTGCGCGAGCCGGGCCGAACAGATATACCGGGCCTGTTCGCCCTGTACGCCGACCCACGAGTGTGGGGACCCGACCCACTGAGTCGCCACGACACCATCGAACAGACCCGCAGAATGGTCGACAACTGGTGTGCGGCCTGGCGCCGTGATGGCCTAGGCATGTGGATCGCTCACACGGCGGACAACACCTTCGTCGGCGCAGGGGGATGCTTCGTCCGCTATGGCGTCGCGTGGAACCTCGGATTCCGCCTACTTCCCCGCTTTTGGGGACAGGGCTACGCGCAGGAGATCAGCGCGGCAGCGACGACCGCGGCGCGAGATCTGCGCGCCGACCTGCCGGTGACCGCGTACGTGCTGGAGAGCAACGAACGATCCCGGCGGGCTGTCGAGCGCGTCGGACTCAAGCTGGCCTGGCGCGGCGCTGATGCGGGGAATCCCGACCCGTCGGCCGTTCGACTGCTCTACAGCGATCGGCAACTGGCCAAGGAAGTCGTGCATGCGCTGACCGAGCACTGAACGGTGGACAAGCCTGGCGACTCCCGGGCGGCATCGGCCGGGCCGGCCAGCCACGCTTGGGGATGACCAGGACCCAGATGGCCCTGGGGGCTCCGCCCCCGGCCCTCCTCCCCGTCCGGACCGGCGGCCAAACCGCCGTCATCAGTCACTGATCCGCAGCTCGCCTATTCCATGTAGTAGGTGAGGCGCCCGGTGTTGCTGAGGATCCGGTCGGTGCCGCTGTGCGAAGGACTGACGACTCCGGAGTCATAGTCGTCAGTAGGTTGCTTCGCTGATGCGGCATCCCAGTACCAGACCTGGCCCACGTAGGCCCTGAACGTGCGGCGGCCTTTCGCTGGCACGGTGACCGCCTTGTATGGCTTGCAATCAGCGTCAAAGAGCCAGAGCGCGAATGGCTCATCGAAGGTGGACAGAGTGCCGCTGACCGGCGCTCCCCACTGCTCCGTAGGTATGTCGCGCTGGTAGTAGTCGTACAGATCCTGGCCCTTGGCCTGCTTGATGCAGGCCCGGATGAGCTGTGGCGCAGGGGCCACCAGGTCGGATGCCGGCTTCGAGGTGGGCCTGGGTGCAGGTATGGATGAAGGAGATGACCGCAGGCGGCCGGCGATGCCCCAACTGTCACCGGTCGCGCTGGGGATTGCGAATAGGAGGGCCAGAATCCCGGCGAGACCTCCACATAGCCCGAGCGCGACAGCCAGGCGACGGCGGCCGGCCGGTTTTGGGGGTGCCGCCTGAGATGCCACGTCGCGTCGCTCCATCAGCTGCAGGCCGGACCGTGTCAGATTGGTGGGCGAATCAGAGCTGTCGAGGCCAGAGCTCGGCAGAATCCCTTGAGCTTCCACCCGACCGCCGGCTGCACAGTCTACGACGCCTTCCGCTCGGCAGTGTCCCCCGAAATCGATCTCCGTCGCCCGTCACCCCCGAAGACGGCGTTGACAGCAGCGCTCGCTCGCTGAGCTGGCAGTGCTCGCCGGGTCGGTTTCCCCGCGTTCGGGCTCCCGGCGAGGCTGGGGATCAGTGGTTGACCCCTTCACCTACCGCAGCTGATCAAGCTGATCAACACCTAGACGTCCAGAAGCCGGGAGAGGTTGGTCAGGCTGGCGATCAGGGCGGCGACGAAGGTCAGGATGCGCCCGGCCCACTTGACGACGGCCGCCGCGATCTGCGAGGCGATCACCGGGATCGTGACGACGAAGATGGCCTCCACCGCCCACACGACCACGCGCGCCACCAGGTCGGCGATGAGATCGCGCACGATGTCGCGCGTGAAGGCCACCAGGTTTCCGGCAGCCTGGGTAGCCGCGGCCATCGCGGCGGAGACCCCGCCGAGCCCGCTGAGCGCCTCCACGTTGTGTGCCATCAGGCCCTGATACGCCGTGGCGGCCTGTCCCTGCCAGTGCGGCAGATCTCCGTCGAGGTGCGACTTCAGGTCGGAGGCGCATGACCATCCATCACCGGGGTCGGCAGTCCATATGCGAGGGATCGCAGCTCGTATCGTCACTCTTCCCGTTCCGGAGAGTGGATTGCCGGCCCGGACCGTCCGCCCCCGGACGCCGGAGCGCTCGGGGGCGGGGCGGTCGTGCGTGGCATCCGGGTCAGAGCCGCTCCGGCGTCCGGATGCCGAGCAGGTGCAGCCCCTGCCGCAGCACTCGGGCCGTCACGTCGCAGAGCGCCAACCGGCTCTCCCGGACCGGGCCGTCGGCCCGCAGCACGGGGCAGCGCTCGTAGAAGGCGCTGAACGCGGCGGCGAGCCGGTACAGGTAGCCGGCCAGGTGGTGGAACTCGAGGCTGCCTGCCACCTCGTCGACCACCGTCCCGAAGCCGACCAACTCGAACGCGAGCGCCCGCTCGGCCGGCTCGGCGAGCGAGATCTCTGTGTCCGGCCTGGCCGTCGCCCCGGCCCGCCGGAAGATCGAACAGATCCGGGAGTACGCGTACTGGAGGTAGGGCGCGGTGTTGCCGTCCAACGACAGCATCCGCTCCCAGTCCAGCACGTAGTCGCGATGCCGATCGTTGGACAGGTCGGCGTACTTGATCGCGCCGATGCCGACCGCGCGGCCCACCTCGGCCGCCTCCGCCTCGCCCAGTTCGGGGTTGCGCTCCCGGGCCAGCGCGGTCGCCCGGGCCACCGCCTCCTCCAGCAGGGCGACGAGCTTCACCGACTCACCCGCCCGGCTGCGCAGCATCCGCCCGTCCGGCCCGAGGATCGAACCGAACCCGACGTGCTCCGCCCGGGCCGGCGGGGTCAGCCAGCCGGCCTGCGCCGCGGCCGCGTACACCATCTCGAAGTGCCGTCGCTGCGGCAGCCCCACCACGTAGAGCATCCGGGTCGCGCCCAGCGTCCCGGTCCGGTGCCGGATCGCCGCCAGGTCGGTCGCTGGGTAGCCGTACCCGCCGTCGGACTTGCGCACGATCAGCGGCAGCGGCTCGCCGTTCCGACCGACCGATCCGGGCGGGAAGACACACGCCGCCCCTTCGCTCTCCCGCAGCAGCCCGAGCTGGCCCAGGTCGTCCACCACCGGGCCGAGCAGATCGTTGTAGCTGCTCTCGCCCCGGAAGTCCGCTTGGCCGAGGGTCACGTCCAGCAGGTCGTACGCGGCGAGGAAGTAGCGCTCGGACTGCTCGACCAGCAGCCGCCACAGCCGCAGCGTCGCCTCGTCGCCGCCCTGCAACGCCACCACGCGCAGCCGGGACCGCTCGCGAAACGCCTCGTCGGTGTCGAACTTGGCCCGAGCCGACTTGTAGAACGAGTCCAGGTCGCCCATGGACAGCTCCTGTGCCGCCTCGGCCTCGCCCAGGTCGACCAGGTGTTCGATCAGCATGCCGAACGGCGTCCCCCAGTCGCCCAGGTGATTGGCCCGGACCACCCGGTGCCCGAGCCACTCCAGCAGCCGGGCCGCCGCGTCGCCGATCACCGTCGACCGCAGGTGCCCGACGTGCATCTCCTTCGCCACGTTCGGCGCCGAGTAGTCGACCACCACCGTCTCCGGCTCGGCCACCACGGGCACCCCGAGCCGCGGATCGGCGGCCAGCGCGGAGACCAGCCCGCCGAGGGCACGGTCGGCGACGGTCAGGTTGATGAAGCCCGGCCCGGAGACCTCGGCCTCGGCGCACAGGTCGTTGACCTCCGCACGCTCCAGCACCTCCGCGGCGATCGACCGCGGCGGCCGGCCGAGGCGCCGGGCCAGCGCCAGCGCCGCGTCGGACTGGAAGTCCGCGTGCTGCGAGCGTCGGACGACCGGGTCCACCGGTGCGCCGGCCACTGTTTCGAACGCCGGCGCCAGCCGGTCGGTCAGCAGTTTCTCCAGATCCATGGGTACGCCGATCTCGCTCGGATCCGTCTCGCGCGGATCTCCGGACGGGGATGCGGGCGGACCGAGGACGATCGGCGGTGACCGGCGGCTCGATCCGCCGGTCGCAGAACGTGTGACGTCAGCGCAGGCGGTCGTGGGACCGCCGGCGTCGCAGCGCGCCGACCGGAACGTCGGGCGACGTCGGCTGGAGGGCGTGCGAGCTGGTCACGCAGGCAGCCTAACCGGCCGGCACGGGGGCGGTGCAAGTGCTCCCCCGGCCGGCCGGCAGGTCGTACGAAAGGGTCAGGCCGGCGTGGCGACGGCCTTGCGATACCGCTCGGCCCGCCGTCGCACCTGGGTGTACGCGCTGGTCAGGCCCATTGCCCGGCGAACCTCGACCAGGGTGCGACGCACCTCGGCCCGGGTTCGTTCGGTGCCGGCGACGATCAGCTCGTCGACCAGGCCGGTCTGCGCCTCGAACCGGGCCCGGCGCTCACGGATCGGGTCGAGGAACCGGTTCAACGCGGCCGCCAACTCCTCCTTGACCTCGACGTCACCGACCCGGCCGGTTCGATAGCGTGCCTTCAGCTCCTCGACCTTCACCCGGTCCGGGTTGAACACGTCGTGGTACGCGAAGACGGGGTTGCCCTCCACCGTCCCGGGCACGTCGGCGCGGACCCGGTTCGGGTCGGTGTACATCCCCATCACCTTGTGGCGCACGGTCGCCGGGTCGTCGGAGAGCGCGACGGCGTTCCCCTTGCTCTTGCTCATCTTCCCGTGGCCGTCGGTGCCCACCAGGGTGGGCGTGTCCGACATGATCATCTCCGGCACCGGGAAGACCTCCCCGTAGAGATGGTTGAAGCGCCGAGCGATCTCCCGGGTCACCTCGACGTGCGCGGCGTTGTCCTTCCCGACCGGGACGACCTGGCCCTTCACGCAGAGGATGTCGGCGGCCTGCAGGACGGGGTAGCCGAGCAGCCCGTACGGCATCTCGTCCTTGCCGGCGTCCCGGCCCATCTCCTTCAGAGACGGGACGCGCTCCAGCCGGGGCACCGTGACCAGGTTCTGGAAGAGCGTGTTCAGGTCCCCGATCTCGGGAATCGCCGACTGGAGGTAGAAGGTGGCCCGCTCGGGATCGACGCCGGAGGCGAGGATGTCGGTGACCATCTCGCGGGCGTTGCGGGAGACCTGCTCGATGTCCTCACGGCTGTTCTTCGTGGTGAGCATGTGCAGGTCGGCGATGATGAAGAAGCTGTCGTACCGCTGGTGCAGCTTCACCCGGTTGGCGATGCTGCCGACGTAGTGGCCCAGGTGCAGCCGCCCGGTCGGGCGGTCGCCGGTGAGCATCCGTGCTGCGGACATGGTGGTAGGCCTTTCGTGCCGGACGAACGGTGGAAGGACGCGCGGGCGCGCGGAAGGACCGGGGCGTGCCCGGATCAGTGGGATCGGCTGCTCAGAGCGCGAACCGCCATCGCCCGCCGGCGCGGAACCGCAATCCACCGGCACGGAGCACGTCGAGGATCTGCTCCCGACGGTCGTCAACACGGGCCGGAGGCACCGGAGCGGCAACCGCCGGGAGACCGCAATGTGTCTCCGGGGTGCAGGTGCTCGGCCGGACCATGCCTGAAAGGCTAGCCCGGGCCAGCCGGTTTCGGTGGTTCCCGACTGTGTCCTGGCGGACGGGAGGGCGACCCGGGCCGCCTGAGTCCCTCGCCCGCGAGGTCTCCCGCCAGCTGACCACGGCCATGCTGAGCTGCGGCGACGTCGGACCCTGCAGCCACGCTGCGCTGGCATACTGGCCAGCCATGGTGTTGTCGCGTGGTTGGTCGCTCTTTTTAATCGGGGTCGGCGTGTGGACCTGGGTGATCTGGCCGAGGTTCGGGGTCGCCATCTGGAACGACCCGCGCTCGTGGTCGACCGGCACCATCGGGGAGGGCGCCGCCACCGGCTTCCTCTGGGTGCACGCCCTGCTGATCGTGGCCTCGCTGGCGATCGGAACGACCGCTGGCGTGCTCGGCGTGAAGGGTTGGCTGGGCGCTCGTCGCGGTCGCCCCACCACCTGACCGGCCGCCGTCGCCGATCCCGTCCCCACTGAGCAGGGAAGATAGTCCCGTGGTGATGATGTGACGCGGGACGCGTCCCGCCGATTTGACGATCAAACCCGCAGCCGCGTAACTTTCTCTCTGCCAGCGCGGAACGGGGCAAACGGGACGAAAGCCCGGGAGCTCGATCCGAGGCTGGCACCGGGTCGGACAGGGCGTGCAACTCCTGAACGGACCGGTCCGGGCGGAGCGAGTCGAAAACGTCGCAGGGCGGATTTGGCGGAGCGGAACCGACCGGGTAAGGTTCACGACCGGCAGGGCACCGGGCGAGCTCGCGGGACACCGCGGCGGCCGGCCTGCCAAATCCGATGAGCAAGCGTCGCGGTTCGCCGCTGCGTGTGTTCACCGGGCGCCAACCCGTACGAAGCATGACAGACCGGGACACACGGTTTGACACGGCAGAGACGGTGA
>NZ_JBLROB010000044.1:0-39518 GCF_047921475.1 Micromonospora sp. SL4-19 | reverse complement strand
TCTCAAGAGCAACCAACCCCCCAAGCGCAACCACAGATCAACCGCAACCAACCCCACAGCCCCCGGCCACAGCCACCCCCAGCCTTCGAGCGGAGCGTAGAGTCGGGCGGTGGACCGTACCGAATCGTTGCCGGCACAGACCGTCCCACCAGGCGCCGCGCCCGCGGACCCAGGCAGTGTGCTGCTGCCCGGCCACGACGTGCCGCTCGGCCGCTACACCACCGTGCGGCGGCTGCTGCCGCAGCGGCAGCGGCGGATGGTCGGGGCGTGGTGCTTCGTCGACCACTTCGGACCGGACGACGTCGCCGAGCGGCCCGGCATGGAGGTGCCCCCGCACCCGCACACCGGGCTCCAGACCGTCACCTGGCTGCTCGACGGGGAGATCCTGCACCGGGACAGCCTGGGCAACGTGCAATCGATCCGCCCCGGGCAGCTCAACGTGATGACCTCCGGCCACGGCATCGCCCACTCGGAACGGTCGCCGGCGGTGCATCCGCCGGTGATGCACGGCGTTCAGCTCTGGGTGGCGCTGCCGGACCCGGCCCGGGCCGGCGCGGCGGACTTCGCCCACCACGCGGAGCTGCCCCGGTGGCGAGACGGCGGCCTGGACGTGATTCTGCTGGCCGGCGAGCTGGGTGGCGAGCGCTCTCCGGCCGTGGTGCACACCCCGCTGGTGGGCGCGCAGCTCGAGGTGGGCGGGCCCGCGCCGGTGAGCCTGCCGCTGCGTCGCGACTTCGAGTACGGGCTGCTGGCGATGTCCGGTTCCGCCGAGGTGGACGAGGTGCCGTTCGATCCCGGCGCGTTGCTCTACCTCGGGACCGGTCGGGACACCGTGACCCTGCGCGCGGCCCCGGGCAGCCGGCTGTTGCTGCTCGGCGGGGCACCGTTCGAGGAGCCTCTGGTCATGTGGTGGAACTTCGTCGGCCGCTCGCACGAGGAGGTCGCCGCGGCCCGGGAGGACTGGATGGCGGGCCGGCGCTTCGGCATTGTCGCCGACGACCCGGCGCCCCCGCTGCCCGCCCCCGCGCTGCCCACCACCCGGCTGAAGGCACGGGACCGGCACGGCGGCCTGCGCGGCTGAATGTCCGGCGCCGGCCCGGGTAGACGCCGGGCATGCCGACCAGTGCGATTTCCAGCATCGAGGACAAGAAGCGGCTGGTCCGCCGGCTCGCCGGGGACGGTCGCGGGTTCGCCGAACGGTACGGGTTCCGGGTCGTCAACAACCCGTCCCACCTGTTCCAGTTGCTCTACCTGTCCGTTCTGCTCGCTCGGCGGGGAGACTTCCGTAAGGCGGTCGACACCGCGGTGGCGTTGCGGGAGAACGGGTGGGACAGCGCCGCCCGGATGGCCCGGTCGTTGCACGCCGACCGGGTACGCGTGCTGCGCGAGGCGGGCCAGCGGGGCGACGTGGACACACTCGCGGACACCCTCGGCGACCTCGCCCGTACCGTGGTGGAGCGTTACCGGGGCGACCTGCGTCGGTTGCGGACGGAGGCCCATCAGGATCCGGCCCCAGAGCGGCGGATGCTCGCCGCTCTGCCCGGGGTGGACGATGAGGTGGTCGAACTGTTCCTGCGCGAGGCGCAGGCGGTGTGGCGCGAGGTGGCGCCGGTCGCGGACCGGCGGGCGCTCGCTGCGGCCCGGCGCCTCGGTCTCGGGCGGTCCGCCGACGACCTGGCCGGGCTGGCCGGCAGCGGTGAGTCGGAGCGGCTGGCGTGGCTGGTGGGCGCACTGGCCCGAGTGGACCTGGAGCGTAGGTACGCGGAGTTGACCAGCTGACCACCACGGCGTGCGTCGGGCCACAGTTCCGCGATTCTCACCCGTTCGGCTGAACCCGTATCGTATGATGATCGTGGCAGTGATGCCCGCCCGGTTCGGGCGAACATTCACCGCTTGGCGGTCGCGACCCGGTTCGGGCGCGGACTCCAGGGACAGGTGTTGCGTGGCGCCCCAGGTCGCGGTTCGTGGCCCGGGGCGCCCGCCTGTCCGGCTACTGTGCCAGGCCGGCGAGCAGGTTCACCATCGCCGCGATGATGACCGCACCGAACAGGTAGGACAGCAGCGAGTGCCGCAACACCGTACGGCGCAGCTCCTTGGTGCACAGGTCGGTGTCGGAGACCTGGAATGTGGCTCCCACGGTGAACGCCAGGTAGGCGAAGTCCGTGAAGCAGGGCGGCTCGCTCTGGTGGAAGTTGATGCCCCCCGGCTCCCCGCCGTAGTAGAGCCGGGCGTAGCGGGTGGTGAACACGGTGTGCACGACGAACCAGGAGACCACCACGCTGAGTACGCCCAGCCCGCGGTCGGTGTCCAGCACCAGGCCGGGCCGCATCGGGCGAGCGGCGGTCAGCAGCACGCCAACCGCCAGGAGACTGATCAGACAGGCGACCAGCAGCAGCGCGTCCCGCACGGCCCGGTTCGGGTCCTCGCGCAGGGCCAACCGGGCCGTCGCCTCGGCGTCCAGCCGCCCCAGCCGACCCCAGACCAGAACCAGCCACGCCAGCGCGGCGGCGTCCCAGCCCACCAACGGGCCGAGCGCCGGCGACTTGAGCGTTCCGACGAGTCCACCGCAGACGACCCCGACCAGCCCCATCCCGGCGAGTTGGACACCCGCCGGGATGTGCCCGACCGCGTGACGGTCCGCGCTCCGCACCGGGGTGGCGTCAGATGCCGCGCAGGTGTTGCGACACCCGATGGTGGCGCTTGTCCCGGGACTGCGCCGCGCGCTGGGAGCGGCCCACCTCGGGGGCGGCGTCGATGCCGGCCGACCGGGCCACCTCGGTGCCGTTGGCGTAGTCCACCGGGGGCAGCGCCCGCAGCGCCTGCAACACCTCCGGTGGCGCGCCCTCCCGCTCGGCCTCGCGGATGACGTCGTCCTTGGCGGCCGGGTAGTCCAGCGCCGACAGGTATTCAAGGACGTCCGTGTAACTCGCCATGAGTCGGGCTCCTCGCGCCTCGGTTGCGGTCACGACCGGCGGCGGTTACCCGGCGAGCGGCCGGTCACGCACCGCCAGGACCGGAATTTCACGGGCCGTTTCCGTCCCGCGCCGACGGGTAGGCGGCGGGGCGCGAGCAGCCGTGAGGGGGAACGACCGATGAACTACGAGACTTTTGTCGACCAGGTCGCACTACGGGCCCGGACGTCCCCGGAGCGGGCGGTCGAGCTGACCCGAGCCACGCTGGAGACCCTGGCCGAGCGGTTGACCGGGGGTGAGGTGCTGGACCTGGCCGCGCAGTTGCCGAAGCCGCTCCAACGGGTGCTGAAGCCGCACCCCGGCACCGAGGCGGCCGACCGCTTCGGGGCGGCCGAGTTCATCGCCCGGGTGGGGCAACGGGCCGGGGTCGACGGGAACACGGCCCGCGACGCGGTGCGAGCGGTCTTCATCACGCTGCGCGAGGCGGTCACCGGCGGCGAGTTCGCGGACGTGGTCGTGCAGATGCCGCGCGACTACCGGGACATGGTGGAGCCGGCCCTGGCACCCAACGCGGCGCTACGCCGCTGATCCCCGCGCGGCGGCCGGGCCCTGCTGCTCGTCCGGGTCAGCCGGATCAGGCGACCGTCCCGGCCGCGCGCAACCCGGCGATCCGCTCGGCGTCGAAGCCCGCCTCCGCGAGCAGTTCGTCGGTGTGCTCGCCGGGCCGGGGCGGCGGTCGGCGTACGGAGGTGGGGGTCGCGGAGAAGCGCGGCGCCGGGGCCGGTTGGGTGACCCCTTCGTGGTCGACGAAGACGCCCCGGGCGGCCAGGTGCGGGTGCTCGGGCGCCTCCGCCCAGTCCAGCACCGGCGCGACGCAGGCGTCGGTGGTGGCGAGCAGTTCCGCCCACTCGTCCCGGGTCCGGGTGCGGAACAGCCGCGCCCACGCCGCCCGCAGCGCCGGCCAGTTCGCCGGGTCGGTGCGGTCCGGAGCCTCGTCGCCGTCGAGGGGGAAGCCGGTGAGCCGGACCAGTTCGGCGTAGAACCGTGGCTCCAGCGCGCCCACGGCGAGGTAGCGCCCGTCGGCGCACTGGTAGGTGTCGTAGAAGGGCGCACCCCCGTCGAGCAGGTTCACCCCGCGCGGGTCCTGCCACATTCCGGACCGGCGCAGCGCGTGGATCTGGGTGGCCAGCACCGACACTCCGTCCACGATGGCCGCGTCGACGACCTGGCCGGGGGCGCCGGCGCGCACCGCGTACAGGGCGGCGACGACGCCGAGGGCCAGCATCATCCCGCCGCCGCCGAAGTCGCCGAGCAGGTTCATCGGCGGCACCGGGGGCTCGCCGGCCCGGCCGATGCCGTGCAGTGTGCCGGTCAGCGCCAGGTAGTCGATGTCGTGGCCGGCGGTGTGGGCGAGCGGCCCGTCCTGCCCCCAGCCGGTCATCCGCCCGTACACCAGCCCGGGGTTGGCCGTGAGGCAGTCGTCGGGGCCGAGGCCGAGCCGCTCGGTGACCCCGGGCCGGAAGCCCTCGATCAGCGCGTCCGCGCCGGCGACCAGGGCCAGCACCACCTCGCGCCCCTCGGCCGACTTGAGGTCGACGGCGATCGAGCGGCGGTTGCGGTTCAGCAGATCGCCGGGGATGTCGCCGAACCCGGCGGGGGCGGTGCGGTCGACCCGGACCACGTCCGCGCCGAGGTCGGCGAGCATCATCGCGGCGAAGGGACCGGGCCCGATGCCGGCCAGTTCGATCACCCGTACGCCGGCGAGCGGTCCCTGGTTGCTCATCGCGCCACCATAGGACGCCGGGGGAGGCGGCACCACGGTCGACAGTGCATCCAGTGGTTGACCAGGGCAACCAGGCTACCTGCGGCGCCGCTCGGGACTTGGCGAGCGCGTCAGGTTGCCCTAGCCTGGTACGCGCGAGGGGAGTACTTCCCACGAACCATTCCGGTCAGTACGGCGCCGCGGCGCCCCGGGTGGTTGCCCATGACAAGTGGGTGAAGGAGACCTCGAACATGACACGGTGTTCGAGGAGGCTCCATTATGACCGAATTGTCGTACCTGTCCGCCGGTGAGCTGTCATCGGTCGGGACTCCCGCCCTGTGGGCGGCGACCGTCGGCGGGGTGCTCGCCCTGCTGGTGCTGGACTTCCTGGTCACCCGCCGCCCGCACGAGGTGTCGCTCAAGGAGGCGCTCGGCTGGTCGGCCTTCTACGTCGCGCTCCCGCTGGCCTTCGGCGCCTGGGTCTGGTCCCGGTACGGCTCCGAGTTGGGCGTCCAGTACCTCACCGGGTACCTGGTGGAGAAGTCCCTCTCGGTCGACAACCTCTTCGTCTTCATGCTGCTGCTGGCCGCGTTCGCGGTGCCCGCGGTGCTCGCCCAGCGGGTGCTGCTCTACGGCATAGCCGGCGCCCTGGTGCTGCGCGCGGTCTTCATCGCGCTCGGCGCCGCCGCCCTGCAGTCCCTCGACTTCGCCTTCCTGCTCTTCGCGGTCATCCTGATCGCCACCGCGGTCAAGCTGCTCCGCGACGCCCTCTCCGGGCACGAGCAGGAGGTCGACATCAACAAGATGCGGTCGGTCAAGCTGCTCCGCAAGGTCATGCCGGTGGTCGACGAGTACCAGGGCACCAAGATGACCGTCCGGGAGCGGGGACGCCGAGCCCTCACCCCGCTCGCCCTCGTGGTGGTCGCGGTGCTCGCCACCGACGTGGTCTTCGCCGTCGACTCCGTACCCGCCGTCTACGGCATCACCGAGGACCCGTACCTGGTCTTCGCCACCAACGCGTTCGCCCTGCTCGGCCTGCGCGCGCTCTACTTCGTGCTGCACGCCGCGCTGAGCCGCCTCGTGCACCTCAGCTACGGCCTGGCCGTCATCCTCGCCTTCATCGGGGTCAAGCTCGGCCTGCACTGGGCGCACGGCGTCTGGCCGGGCGTACCGCAGATCCCCACCCTCGCCTCGCTCGGCGTGATCATCGGCGTCCTGGTGGTCGTCACCCTCACCAGCCTGCGCGCCACCCGCGACCGTGACCTGGGCGACACGGGGGTCGTCGAGCGGCACTGAGTCCACCGGCGGACCGGCCGCGGTGGTCACCCACCTCGGCCGGTCCGGCCGAACCCCACGCCCGGCCCACCCCCGGGTGGTACGACTGACGGGTGGGAATCGTGTCGCCGGGTTTCCAGGGCCGGCCCCGCTCGGCCGAGCCCGCCCTGCCACCGGGGCAGTACCTCACCGAGGACTTTCCGGTGCTCTCCGCCGGTCCGACGCCGAAGGTGCCGCTGGACACCTGGGAGTTCGTCCTCACCACCGAATCCGGCGCCGAGTACCGCTGGTCCTGGGACGAGCTGATGAGCCTGCCGCAGGAGACGCCCACCGTCGACATCCACTGCGTGACCCGCTGGTCCAAGCTCGGCACCAGCTGGCAGGGCGTGTCGCTGGACACCCTGCTCGACGGCGTCGACACCAGCGCCCGCTACGCGCTGACCCACTCGTACGGCGGCTACACCAGCAACCTGCCCCTGGACGACCTGCGCGGCGGCCGGGCCTGGGTGGCGCACACCTACGACGGCGGTCCGCTCCCCGCCGAGCATGGCGGCCCGGCCCGGCTGCTCGTCCCGCACCTGTACTTCTGGAAGTCGGCGAAGTGGGTGCGCGGCGTCCGGCTGCTCACCGACGACCAGCCCGGCTTCTGGGAGACCGCCGGGTACCACGACTACGGCGACCCGTGGCGCGAGCAGCGCTACCAGGGCGACTGAGGTGTCCGCGCAGACCTCCGGCCGGGTCGCCGCGCCGCTGGCCTGGCGGGTGGCCCGCCTCGCCGAGCGGCGGATCGAGACGCCGACCGCGCAGACCCTGGTGCTGGACGTGCCCGGCTGGCCGGGGCATCTGCCCGGGCAGCATGTCGACGTCCGGCTCACCGCCGCCGACGGTTACCAGGCGGCCCGGTCGTACTCCCTCGCGGCGCCGGTCGACGACGAGCGGATCGCGCTGACCGTCCAGCGGGTGCCCGACGGGGAGGTGTCGCCGTACCTGATCGACGTGTACGCCGAGAGCGACCCGGTGGAGGTACGCGGGCCGGTCGGCGGTTGGTTCGTCTGGCGTGCCGAGGAGAACGCGCCGGTGCTGCTGGTGGCCGGCGGATCCGGCGTGGTGCCGCTGATGGCGATGGTCCGGGCCCGCCGCGCCGCCGGCAGCCGGGCACCGTTCCGGCTGATCTACTCGGTGCGCACCCCCACCGACGTCTTCTACGGCGACGAGCTGCGCCGCCGGGCCCGCGACGACCAGGGCCTCGACGTGGCGTACGTGTACACCCGTCAGGCGCCGGAGGGCTGGCGCGGCGAACCGCACCGGATCGGCCTGGCCGACGTGAACACCCACGGCTGGCCGCCCGACCTGGAACCGCTCTGCTACGTCTGCGGCCCCACCGGCTTCGTGGAGACCGTGGCGGACCTGCTGGTGGGGCTGGGCCACCCGACCCGGCGGGTGAAGACCGAACGCTTCGGCCCGACCGGCTGACCCTCGAGGAGGGCGCATGACTGACATGTCCTATCTGGACGGCAACATGCTCGACGGGCCGCTGCGGGAACTGTTCGCGGTCGACCTCAGCGCGGCCACCGGACGGTGTGCGTCCTGCGGCGCGGTCGGCCCGATGGCCGGGCTGCACGTCTACTCCCACGCCCCCGGCCTGGTGGCCCGCTGTCCGGCCTGCGCCGGGGTGATGCTGCGGCTGGTCCGCGCGCCCGACCGGGCCTGGCTGGACCTGCGCGGGTCCACCTACCTGCAGGTGCCGATGCCGCCCGACCAGCCGCACCCCGGCCCGCTGTAGACCCGTCGGCGTGAGCCTCTTGATCGACCCAGGCCAGGGCGGGGCCGGTCAGGGCGTGGCGGTGAGGTGGCCGACCTGGGCCGGGCCCGGCTCGGCGTGGGTTCCCGGGTGGCCGACCGCGGCCGCCGGGAAGCCGGCCGGGCGGCCTTCCGGCACGGCGGTGCCGGCCGGGCGGACGACCGCCGGTTCGGTCCGTCGCAGGCGCCGGCGCAGGCGGCTGACCAGCTGGCCCACGGTCACCGGCACCACGGAGAGGACGAGCTGGCCGCTGCGCGGGTCCACGGTGGCGGCCACCCCGTACAGGCGGGCGCCGCGCCGGAGCAGGCGGGGTCGGCCGGCGGCGAGCCGAGGCGCGCGGACCGGGGCGTTGCCGTGGCCGTGCGTGCCGGTCACCTCGGCCCGGACCGGGTGGCGCTGGCCGGTGGCCGCGCTGACCGCGAGCAGCCGGTCGATGGGGAAGTCGGTCCGGACGGTCCGACCGGTCGGGTCGGTGGCGTCCAGCAGGGTGGTGCCGATGATCTGGCCGGCCACCAGCCGTACCGGGCCGGCCTCGGCGGCGAACCGGGGGTACGGGCTGCGCGCGGTGACCGCCAGAGTGTGTCCGCCGTCCCAGCGCACCTCGACCGTGTCCAGCTTGGCCAGCCAGTCCGCGCGTACGTCGGTGACGTCGGCCCAGGCCGCCGGCGTGCCCGGGTAGCCGGCGTGCCAGCGATCACCCTCGACCACGGTCGCGGGGACGCCTCGCTCGGCGTCCTGGTCGATGACCGCGAGCACCTCGTCGACGCCCCCGGCGGTCACCGCGCCGAGCCGCAGCCGCGCCTCGATGTCCAGCCGGTCCCGCAGCCCGTCGGTGACGTACCGCTCGACCAGCCGGCGGACCACCGCGTGCACCCGCTCCTGCTCGGCGCGGTCCAGCCGGCGGAAGTCGTCGCCGACCAGGTTGGCCAGCTCCAGCCCGACGTGGCGGCGCAGCACCGCGTCGCGGCGCGCACCGGCCGGGATCAGCTCGGCCACGAAGGCGAAGAGCCGCTCCACACTGACCAGCCGCTTCTCGATCCGGCTGTGGTACGTGATGTTGCGGGCGTTGAGCCGGCGTACCGCGTGGTAGTAGTCGTAGTCGGCGAGCACCGAGATCCGCCGCGCGTGGTAGCAGGCCGCCAGGGTGAACGGCTGGTCGCTGAGCACCGGCATGTCCTCGGGGAAGCGCAGCCGGTGCCGGTCGACAAGCTCCCGGCGGAACAGCTTGGTGTTCGCCAGGGACCAGGGCAGGGCGGAGTCGTACAGGTCCACGTCGACGGCGTTGCCGCCGGCGAAGACGTCGGAGAAGACGTGCCGGCCGTTGACCCCGACCACCTTGCCGAGCACCACGTCCGACCCGTACCGGTCGGCGGCGGCGACCAGCCGCTCGAGGGCTTCGGGGCCCAGGTGGTCGTCGGAGCCGAGGAAGAAGACGTACCGGCCGCTGGCCTGCTCCAGGCCTCGGTTGCAGGGGGCCGCCGGGCCACCGGAATTGGCCTGGTGGATGACCTTCACCGTGCCGGGGTGCCGGGCGGCGAGCCGGTCCAGCAGCCGCCCGCTGCCGTCGGTGGAGCCGTCGTCGACCGCCACGACCTCCATCCGGTCGTGGCCGATGGTCTGGCGTAGCAGCGAGTCGAGGCAGGCCCGTAGGTAGGGCAGGGTGTTGTAGACGGGGATGACGACGCTGACGTCGGGGGCGGTCATCGGAGCGCTCCTCGGGGGGCCTGCGGGTCGGGCGTGGCCGGGCCGGGTTCGGGCGCGGCCACGTCGGGTTCGGGGGCCGCCGCGGCGGGCAGCAGCCGGCGGTAGACCGCCTCCAGCACGTCGGCCTGGGCCTGCCAGGTCCAGCCGGCGAGCAGGCCCGGCCGGTCGTACGCGGCCCGGTGCCGGGCGGCGTCGGCCAGCACGGCGGTCACCGCGCGGACGAAGTCGTCGACGTCGCCGGCCCGGAACACCTCGCCCTGACCGGTGTCCCGGACGGTGGCGGCCATGGTCCGCACGTCGCTGACCACCATCGGCAGCCGGGCGTGCGCGTACTCGAAGAACTTGGTGATCAGCGCGATCTCGTGGTTGGGCCAGCGGTGGATCGGGATCACCCCGACGTCCGCGCCGGACAGGAACGGCACCACCTGCCAGTGCGGCACGTACGGCAGGACGTGCAGCCGGGCGGCGACGCCGAGGCGGGCCGCCCGGTCGGCGAGCCGTTCGACGTAGCGCAGCGCCGGGTTGACCACCAGTGCCACGTGCACCCCGGGCAGCCGGGGCAGCGCCTCGACCAGGGTGTCGAGCCCGCGCTGCGGCGCTGCGGCGCCGCTGTAGACCAGCAGCGGCACGTCCGGGTCGAGGCCGCACTCGGCGCGCAGGTCCGGGGGCGTTTCGTCGGACGGGCGGTGGTCGACCGCGGGGGCGTTGAGCAGCACGGCGGGGGTCTCGGCGAGCCGGTGCTCGCGGCGCAGCAGCGCGGCCAGGTCCGCCGAGACGGTGAGCACGGCGTCGGCGTACGGGGCGTACTCCCGCTCGTGCGCCCGGTGCGCGGGCAGCCAGCGGGCGTGGTCGCGCCACGGCTTGATGCCGGGCAGGAACTCGTGGGCGTCCCAGACCAGGGCGATCCGCCGGCCCTCGCCAGCGGCGCGGATCTTGGCGCGGGCGCCGACCCCGAGCATCCGGAAGTCGTGGGCGTGGATCAGGTCGGGCTGGAGCCGGTCAACCTCGGGCCCGTAGGCCAGCTCGTAGTCCCACAGCCCCGGCTCCAGCCGCCGCCACGCGCGGTCACCCCGGACGAGCTGCCAGAACAGCGTGTACGCCCGGTCCCACGGGCTGCGGAACTTCCGGCCGTACCGGACCCGGTTCATCATCTTGGTCCGCAGCCACACCCAGCGGCCGAGGACGCGGGCGGCGGTGGTCTCCAGCCGCAGCATCCCCCGGGCTCGCCGCAACCGGGCGCCGGCCAGCTCGCCCGCCGCGGCGCGCTGCCGGATCAGGGCGGAGCGTACCGTCAGGTCGGCCTGCCAGGCGCGCACCGCCTGCGCCCGGTGCTCGGCGATGCCGCCCGGCCGGTACGCCAACGGCCAGCGCAGGGAGCGGCGGAACTCGTGGCGGCGGCGGTCCAGCGGGTCCGGCATCGGCAGCAGCCGGACCTCGGCGGTGCCGAGCTGCCAGCTCCGTTCCGTCCCGTCGGGGGAGCGGCCGAGCAGGGTGACGTCCCAGCCGGCCTCGGCGGCGGACCGGGCGATCTTCTGCACCCGGGAGTCGCCCTCGACCTTGTTGTCGACGAGCATGACGATCCGGCCGCGGCGCGGCGGAGTCGTCGTCGTGTCGTCGAGTCCCACTGCTGGCCCTCCGCTGGTCGGCCGGTGTCTCCGGCGCGATTCCACGCTGGTGGAGCCAGTCGTCGCCCCGGCGACACCGATGTGACGAAAAGGCGACCGTCAGGCGGCGGTATGGGTTGTGACTCGGTGCGCGACCCCGGCTGGACAGGGGCGGCGCCGGTGGCCGAGAGTGGGGCCCCGTGAGATACCTGCTGACCGACGGCCGGGTGGGCATCCGGCGACCCCGACCCGGCGACGAGGCCGAGTTCGTCGCCGCCGCCCGGCGCAGCCGGGAGCTGCATCACCCGTGGCTGTCGGCCCCGGACGACCCCGAGCGGTTCGCGGCGTACCTGCGCAAGATCCGGGGGCGGGACAGCTCCGGTTACCTGTTCTGTGACGTGGCCACCGGCGAGATCGCCGGGTACGCCACCATCAGCGGCATCGTCATGGGCGCGCTGCGCGGCGGCTACCTGGGCTACGCCGCCTTCCTGCCGTACGCCGGCACCGGGCACGCCTCGGCCGGGATCCGGCAGGTCATCGCGCACGCATTCACCGCGCTCGGGCTGCACCGGCTGGAGGCGAACATCCAGCCCGGCAACGAGCCGTCGAAGCGCCTGGCCGACCGCCTCGGCTTCCGGCTGGAGGGCTTCTCCCCGGATTACCTGTTCATCGACGGGGCCTGGCGCGACCACGAGCGGTGGGCGATCACCGCGCCCGACCCCGGGCGGGCCTGACGCACGGTTGCGGTTGGGGCGGCCTGGCCGCCGGGAGGCGCGGCGCTCGCGGCGGCACCGGCCGGAGCGTTGCTCTCGCCGCCTACAAACTTGATGACGTGAGTGAATCGCCGGCTGCGGTCCGGACGGTGCGAGCGAGGTGAGTCGTTTGCATCATCAAGTTCACAGCGGCCGGGAGGCCACCCGCGGGCCGGGCTGATCCCCGGTCCAACAACCCACGTGAGCCCGCCAGCCCTGGGTGGCGGCCGCAGGTCCGGCGACCGCCACCCGTACTCCCGGCTCAGCGTCCGGGCCCGCGCGCCTGCGGGCGCTGCCCGGTCAGCCGCTGCAACTTCGCCTGCTTGTGATCCACGCGCCGGCGCTGCCGGGCCGTGAGCCGTGGGCTGCCACTCTGCTGGTGGTAGTTGGACACGCGCCGGTCGGTCGGCAAGATACTCACAGCGGCTTCCCTTCTATCGTCTGCACGGCGATCGGGACGTCCCGCAGCGCCGGCACCTCCTGGCGCTGCGGCTCCCGGGTCAGCGTCGCGGTGCCGCGGTCCGCCCGGACGTCCAGGTACGACGGGCTGGCGCCCTCGGCCTGACCGGCCACCGCGGCCGCCACCGGCGCGCGGCACTGCCGCTCCGGCCGGATCTGGATGGTCTGCCCGGGGCGGAGCAGGTACGAGGCCCGGTTGACCTTGCCGCCGTCGACCGTGAACGTGTTGTGGGCGACCAGGTGGCGGGCCTCGCTGATGGAGCGGGCGAACCCGGCGCGATGCACCAGCGTGTCCATCCGCTGCTCCAGTCGGCCGGCCAGGTTCTCCGCCGAGTCACCGGGTTGGCTGACGGCCGTCACCAGGGCCCGGGCCAGTTGCCGGTCCCGCAGCTCGTAGCGGGCGCGTACCTGGTGCCGCGCGGCGTCGTCCAACCAGGGTCCCCCCGGGTGGCGCCGTGGCCCCCCACGTACGCCCACCGGGTCCCGTTGCCGGCGCATCCGGTAGCCGTACGCGGGGTGAATCGGGAACACGTCCTCGGGCGAGGGACGTGTCGTGGTGCGGACCGCCATGTCGTTCTCCTCCCTCGGCTCTCGCGGTCCGACCAGTCTCCGCGGCCGATGGGTGAGGTGACCCCACCCGTTCCGGATGACCCCGGCTCAGCTGCGTGAACCGCGAGCTTTGGCACGTTTGTCGACCGCCCGGACGGGAACGGGAGCAGGCATGACGAAACCTCGTGTGGTGATCGTGGGTGCCGGGTTCGCCGGATACCACGCGGCGAAGACGTTGAGTCGGCTGGCCAGCCAGCGGGCCGAAATCGTCCTGCTGAACACGACCGACTACTTCCTCTACCTGCCGTTGCTGCCCGAGGTCGCCGCCGGGGTGGTCGAGCCGACCCGGATCTCCGTGCCGCTCGCCGGCACCCTCGACGGCGTCCGGGTGGTGATCGGCGAGGCGAACCGGGTGGACCTCCAGAACCGCTGGGTGGGGTACCGCTCCCCGGAGGGCGACCACGGCCAGCTGGCGTACGACCGGCTGGTGCTCTCCGTCGGCAGCGTCAACAAGCTGCTGCCCATCCCCGGGGTGACCGAGTACGCGCACGGCTTCCGCGGCCTGCCCGAGGCCCTCTACCTGCACGACCACGTGGTCCGCCAGATCGAACTGGCCGAGCTGACCGACGACCCCGCCGAGCAGCGGGCCCGGACCACCTTCGTCGTGGTGGGTGCCGGTTACACCGGCACCGAGGTCGCCGCCCACGGGCAGCTCTTCACCGATCGTCTCATCGCCCAGCGCCCCCACCTGAAGGTCCGCCCGCGGTGGATGCTGCTCGACGTGGCCCCCCGGGTGCTGCCCGAGCTGGACAAACGGATGTCGGTCACCGCCGACCGGGTGCTGCGCCGGCGCGGGGTGGACGTGCGGATGGGTACCTCGGTCTCCGAGGCCACCCCGGACGGCGTCATGCTCACCGACGGCGAGTACGTCCCGACGTGCAGCCTGGTCTGGTGCGTCGGGGTGCGCCCCGACCCGTTCGTCGCCGAGTTGGGACTGCGCACCGAGAAGGGACGCCTGGTGGTCGACGAGTACCTCAACGTCCCCGGCTATCCCGAGGTGTTCGCCTGCGGCGACGCGGCGGCGGTACCCGACCTGAGCCGGCCCGGGCAGATCTGCGCGATGACCGCGCAGCACGCGCAGCGCCAGGGCAAGCTCGCGGCGCACAACATCGCCGCCACGTACGGGCAGGGCAAGCGGAAGCCGTACAAGCACTTCGACCTGGGCTGGGTGGTCGACCTGGGCGGCCGGCAGGCCGCGGCCAACCCGCTGAAGGTGTCGCTGTCCGGCCTGCCGGCGAAGGCCGTCACCCGGGGCTACCACCTCCTGGCGATGCCGGGGAACCGGGCCCGGGTGGGTGCCGACTGGATGCTCGACGCGGCCCTGCCCCGCCCGGCCGTGCAACTCGGCCTGGTGCCGGCGCACGCGGTGCCACTGGAGAGCGAGTCGCCCGAGGTGGTACGCCGCTCCTGACCGTGCTCGGTGTCCGGATCACTCTTCGGAGCCTCCAGCACCATCAGGTACGAGAGAATCACCACGGCGACGCGGAGAAACCCGCTTGTGGTCAGGTGCCGGCGAGGCCGGCATCGGTGGCGGGGCGGGTGCCGGCGACGAAGGCGTCCAGGGTCGCCCCGTGCAGCACGCCGCCGGGCACCGGGTCCCCCGCGGCGCGGACCACGAGTCGGCGTACCGGCAGCCGGTCGGGGTGGTGGGCGGCGGCGAGCACCAGGTTGCCGTACCGCCGGCCGCGCAACATCCGGCGGTCGGCGACCAGGCAGACGTCGGCGAAGACGGCGCGCAGCGTGGCCGCCTGGGCGCGGGCGAACACCAGCGGCGGCAGGTCGGTGACGTTGACCAGGTAGACGCCGTCCGGACGCAGCACCCGAGCCACCTCGGCGACGAACTCGACGCTGGCCACGTGCCGCGGCATCCGGGCCGCCCGGTAGACGTCGGCGATCACCAGGTCGTACGCGCCGGCCGGCGCGGCGGTCACCGCGTCCCGGGCGTCGCCGATCTCCACCGCGACGTCGGCCGGCACCGGAGGCAGGTCACGGCGGACCAGCTCGACCACCGCCGGGTCCCGCTCGATCACCCGCTGCGGGGAGCCGGGACGGGTGGCGGCCAGCCAGCGCGGCAGGGTGAGCGCGCCGCCGCCCAAGTGCAGGACGGTCAACGGCCGGTCCGGCGGGGCAGCCAGGTCGACCACCGCGGCCATCCGCCGGACGTACTCGAAGTGCAGGTGGCGCGGGTCGGCGACGTCGACGTAGGACTGTTCGACCCCGGCGGCGAGCAGCGTACGCCCCGTCGACCGGGTCCGGTCGACGACGATCTCCAGACCCTCCGCGCTGCCCACGGCGGGCAACGGTACCCGTACCGCGGCGGGCCGGCGGGCGGGTGCCCGCCGGCCCGGTGCGGCTCAGCCGGCGTTCATGCCGGCACCGGCCTCGTCGATGGCGTTGTCGACCCGCCCGGCCAGGTCCACGTCCTGCGCCGTCACCCCGTCGACCTGCCGGGTCCGCACGGTGATCAGGGCGCTGTCGGGTTCGGGCCGGCCGATCTGCGGGCCGCGCCCGGTCTCGACCCGGAGCTGGTCGAGTTGGTCGAGCACCCGGTCCAGGTTCCCGGCCGGCAGCTCGATGGTGCGGACCAGCGACTGCCGGTCGCTGGACCAGTACGGCAGCCCAGCGAGCGCGTCGCGTAGCTCCTGCTCGTTCAGCGGTGCGGCGGCGGACGTCGGGCCCACCAGGCCCCCGCCGGCCTCCGGCGGCGCGAGCAGGTCCCGCAACCCGTCCGGTACGCGCAGCGACTCGACCAGATCACCGTCGGCGTCGGCCAACGCGGCCATGGTCGCCTCGGCCTGGTAGCGCGCCTGCTCCGGCGTGAGGCGGCTGCGGCGGCCCACCTCGGCCAGGAAGCCGGGCAGGTCCCGGTGCCGGCCGATGCCGTCCACCGGCACCACGTCGTGCAGCTTCATCGGCACCGCCTCGAGCAGCCGTTCGCGCTCGGCCTCGTCGAGCGCCCGGGCCAGCGCCAGCACAGTCGCCTCCGCCGCCACCTTGGCCGTGGAGAAGTCGACCCCGGCACGCCGGCTGACGCCGTCGACGAGATCCCGGTAGCCCACCGTGGTGACCCCCGCGGCGTTCGGGGTCCGCTCCGGAAGGGGCCGCGGGCGCTCCGGCACGCCGGCCGGCGGCGGTGCGGGACCGCCCCGGTTGGTGTTCGGCTTGTGCCGCCCAGCCGGCGGCGGGCCGGACCGGTCGCGCTGGTCCAGCGAGGTGACCTGCTTGGACGCGCTCAAGCTGGCGCCGGTCTGGCTCGGCCGCCGACCGCGCTCCCGGGCTTCTCGGGCCAGGGCCCGGCGGCGCTTGTTGTCGCCCTCCATCTGCTTGCGCATCGTCGCACCTCGTTCCTGGTCGGTTCCGCCTTGCGCCGGTCGCGTTCCCGGCGCTGCAGGGAAGGAAACGGGGCCGGCGGAGGGCGGCGAGCTTCATTCGCCGGGGGTGAGGGGCGCTCACCCAGGGGTGCTCCACCATCGAGGTGGACCGGAAGACTTCCGACGCACGCGGAAGGGAAGGTCGCCATGAAGAGGATCATCGAGATCGTCCCCGCCCGCCCCGGCTGGTACGCGCGGTGGCAGGTCACGCCGCAGGCCACCCGCTGCTACCCGGTGACGCTGTGGGCGCTGCTCGAGGAGGCGGACGGCACCGGCCGCGAGGTGGTCGGTGTCGACTGTGTGGGGCAGTGGCCCGGAGCGGACGACAACGAGGCGGGTGTGTCCTTCGTCCGCTATCTCTTCCATACGCCCGATTCCGGTGCCCCGGAGGACGCCGAGTCGCCCATGGTCGGGGAGCTCCGCGAGCCAGGCCCACGCCTGCAACCGGTCCCCGCCGCCTGAGCCACCCCTCCCGGCCCCCGACCCCTGGTCCCAGGGTCGGGGGCCACCCCGTGACCCGTGGGGTTTCCGGCGACGGCCGGGACAGTGCGTATACTTGCCGAACCGCAAGCGTCCGGCGTGCGAGCGAGAGGGGCCACGGTGACGTTCACCGTCACATACGCCCAGCGGGACGGGGGCGAGG
The DNA here is from genome assembly GCF_047921475.1 of Micromonospora sp. SL4-19. Taxonomy (NCBI): domain Bacteria; kingdom Bacillati; phylum Actinomycetota; class Actinomycetes; order Micromonosporales; family Micromonosporaceae; genus Micromonospora; species Micromonospora sp. SL4-19. The sequence continues at coordinate 22,626 of NZ_JBLROB010000044.1, read as the reverse complement.
CCTGCCTCCGGCTCGCCGGCGAGCTCGACCTGAGTACCACTCCACAGCTGAACGACGCCATCGACCGCCTGACCGCCGAGGGACACCGGGAGTTTCTGGTGGATCTCACCGAGCTCACCTTCTGCGACTCGACCGGCATCGCCGCGTTCGTCCGTGGCGACAACCGCGCCGCCGCGGCGGGCGGCTGGCTGCGGGTCACCGGGGCGACCGGTCGGGTCGCCCGGGTGCTCCAGGTGACCGGGCTGGCCGAGGTCCTCCGGTACGAGGAGAACGCGCCCGACCCGGCCTCGCCGGCCGGGCCCGTGATCGGCTAGATTTCGCCGCCAGCAGGTGACCCCACCCGGTCCGGTCGCCGCCGAGACGAAGCAGGTAGTCCCATGGCCTCAGCCACCCCGAGCCCGGTTCGCATCCTCGTGGTGGACGACGACCCGGGGGACGTCCTGATGATCGAGGAGGCGCTCGAGGACTCCGACGTCGAGAAGGTCATCGACGTGGTCAACGACGGCGAGGAGGCGATGGAGTTTCTCCGGCGCGAGGGCCGGCACAGCGGCGCCCGGCGCCCGGACGTCATCCTGCTCGACCTGAACATGCCCCGGATGGACGGCCGGCAGGTGCTCGGCGCGGTCAAGCAGGACGAGGACCTGCGAACCATCCCGATCGTCGTGCTGACCACCTCCAACGCCGACACCGACATCGTCGGCAGCTACACGTTGCAGGCCAACGCGTACGTGACGAAGCCGATCGACCTGGACGACTTCAACGATGTGGTGCGCCGCATCGACGAGTTCTTCGGCCGCGTGGTGGTGCTCCCGAAGCACTCCTGAGCCGGAGTCGCCGGAGTCCGGGGCGCGGATACTGAACAATTTTCGGGAACCGCCGCGCCCGTGGCCGCCAACCCTAAGGATCGGCAGGTGGGGAAGTAACACCGGCTGCCTGGGGGGCGACAGTATGAGGTTCTCCGTCGTTGAGACCGGTTACGACCAGCGGCAGGTGGACTCCTGCCTGGATGAGCTGGGAATCCGGTTGGTTCGGCTGGCGGCGCGCGCGGAGAGCGCCGCCGGTGCCGGCCGCGAGTGGGACCAGATCCGGCAGGAGGCGTCGCACCTCTGCGACTTCCTGTGCCGCCGCACCGCGTCGCCGGACGGCGACGTGGCCGCCGTCCGGGCCGGCGCGACGGGGGTGGAGCGGGAGGCCGCAGAGCTGCTGGCCCGGGCGCGCGGCGAGCTGGAGGCCGCCCGGGAGGAGGCCCGCCAGGTGCGCGAGCAGGCGTACGCGGAGGCGGTGCGGGCACGCCGCGACGTCGAGGCGGCGCTGCTGGCCCGGCGGCGGCGGGAGGCCCGGGTGGAGGAGCTGCTGTCCGGGGTACGCGGCGACCCGGTGCCGGTGGACACCCCGACGGCCACGGCCGGGGTGCCGGCGACCCGGGTGGCCGCAGGCGCTCCCGGCGACCCCGCGACCGGATCGACCGAGCGGAGCGCCGCCTGAGTTCCGGCTCAGACCAGCGCGGCGACCACGGTGGTGGCGCGGTCCTCGTGCTGGGCGTACGCGTCGGGGAAGGCGGAGACCTGCACGGCCTGGGCCGCCGCGGTGAGGCTGAGGTCCTGCCAGCCGGGCACCTCGTTGAGCGCCGTGAAGAAGGCGCGCGCCGCGTACGCCGGGCGCATCAGTTCGGCGACCGTGCCCCAGCCGCTGCTGGGTCGCTGCTGGAAAAGCCCGACCGAGTCGTGGTCGGCGCCGCTGCCCTGGTGCGGATAGCTGTAGGACTCCGAGAGCACGTCGCTGGCCAGGTTGTAGAGGTCGCTCTCCTGCATCGCCGTCGCGATTGCCACGACGAGCGCGCGGCGCGGCATCCGCATGGCCAGTCCGACGTCGACGATCGCCTTGGCGTTGTCCATCTGGCGCTGGTCCAGGCCGGCGACCGGGCGGGGGTGCTTCGGCCGGGTGGGCTTCTTCGGCGTCTTCTTCGTCGGCTTCGGGCTCGGGGTGGCGGCCGGGGTCGGGGTGACCGGCACGGCCACCGGCGGCGCGGTGCGCTCGAAGTCGCGGGAGGTGCGCTGCTCGGCGGCGGCGCGGTCGGCCAGCACCTCGCGGGCGGGCTCGCGACGCGGTCCGGTGTGGCCGGCGCCGAACGGCCAGACGAGGCTGAGAGAGCACGCCACGCCGGCCACGAAGGCGACCCGGGCGGCGGCGGACCTGAGCCGACCACGGCGTGGCGGCTCGGGGGCCCGATGCCGCCCGACCCGCCTTTCGGCCGATGCGCCATCGGCCGCACGGCCAGCTGGGCGCTTCTCGATCGTCTTCTGCTCGGGGGAGTCGTCGGGATGCACCCGCCGAGGCTAGAGAGCTTCCCGGCGCTTGCGACCGGGGTGGTTGGTGGCATGCGTCACAATTTGCCATGATCCGCACCCGCATTACGCTCGGTGAATCATGAAAGCCGCGCTCGTTGCTTTTCGGTTTTGTCGGTAATAGCGGAAACAGTGGGCTAAGACGGTCTAATGATCATCTTCGGGGCGGCTCGACCAGGCATCCTCCGTTCGGCCGATGCGTACCCTCGCCGACCGGAGACGAGGGCTTCGTCGAAGCGGGCAGCGCGGCGGCTCCCCGAGCTCATCGGGATCCCCGCCACCGCGGGCACCCCGGCTCGATACGATGCGGACGGTGACGGAGCAGATGGTCGATGAGCCGGCCGCCGGTGATCCGGTCGCTCGCCGGGGCCGGCGGGGACTGGTGCTCGTCGTCGTCGCCGTCCTGCTGGCCCTCGTGCTCGCCGGCCACCGTGCGGTACCCAACGTGCACGGCCTGGGCAGCCTGGTCGACAGCGCCACCCCGTTGCTCGGGCTGGGCGTACCCCTGCTCGGGCTCGCGGCGGCGCTGCGCCGCTCCCGACGGGCGCTGCTTGCGGTGCTCCTCCCCGCGCTCGTCTGGGCCGCTCTCTACGGCGGAGCCTGGCTGCCGCCGGCGGCCGGCGCCGGGCCGGCCTCGCTCCGGGTGGCCAGCCAGAACCTGCGCTCCGGCAACCCTGACCCGGCCGCCACGGTCGGTCCGCTCGCCGCCGCGGACGCGGACCTGATCGGGTTGCAGGAGGTCGACGACGACGATCAGGTCGATGCCGCGCTGCGGCAGCGGTACCCGCACCGGGCCGCGGTGTCGACGGTCGCGCTGTGGAGCCGGTGGCCGATCCGCGACTCGGTCGGCGTGGACACCGGGCTGGGCTGGGATCGGGCGCTGCGGGCGGTGGTCGCCGCCCCGCAGGGCGACCTGGTGGTGTACGTGGTCCACCTGGGCTCCGCCCGAGCCGGGCACACGGTCACCCGCGACGAGACCCTCGCCGCGCTGGCCGCCATCGTGCGGGCCGACAACGCCGCCCGGCTGGTGGTGCTGGGCGACCTGAACACCGCCACCACCGACCGGGTGTTCGCCCCGCTCACCCGGCTGCTGCGCAACGCCCAGGCGGATGCCGGTCAGGGTTTCGGGTTCACCTGGCCGGCCGAGCTGCCGGTGACCCGCCCGGACCACGTGCTCTACCGGGGCCTCACCCCCACCACCGCGGGGGTGTTGCACACCCCGGACAGCGACCACCGGGCGGTGACCGCCAGTTTCCGCTGGTGAGCGATCAGCGCTGCCCGTTCGTCGCCGGCGTGACGGTCAGCCGGTGCCGGCTGTTGTCTCCGCTGGAGAACGGCCAGAGTCGATCGGCGTACGCGACCAGGTCGGCCAGCTGCTTGCGGGTCAGCCCGGCGGAGGAGATCTCGGCGTGCACGTCGGCGTGGTACCGGCCGTCGTCGTCGCGACCGAGCTTCGCCTCCGCGGTCACCTTGACCGTGTGCGCCTCGTCGGTGATCTCGGCGGCTGCCTCCACCGCGGCGTGGTGCAGGCAGGACGCGAACGCCGCGGCCAGCAGCTGCTCGGGTGTCAGCCCGGTGCAGTGGGGCGCCAGTGGGGACGCCAGGGCCGAGGAGAGCCCGCCGTCGTCGGTGCGTACGTGACCCCCCGCGGCGGTCGCCGTGGCCTTCTCGTGCAGCCAGGAACTCAGATCCGGCATCGCGTTCCTCCCGTCACTCACCCGCCCGGCTACCCGGCCCCCGTGACGCGAAACCGGGCCCTTGTCGGGGGAGTCAGCAGCGGGCCGGGCCGGCCGGACCCGCGTCGGCCGCCATCGCCTCGGTCGCCTCGGCGGCCGCCCGGTCGGTCCACGGCGAGACCACCGCCGGGCGCTGCCGGGGCGCCGCCAGCATCGGCACGTACACCCGGGCGTCCACCACCTCGGCGAGCAGCAGCGCGGCCATCAGACTGCTGGGCCGGGTGGCCGGATCCTCGGCGAGGCAGCGTCGGCACAGCTCGGCGACCTCGGCCGGCAGGCCGTCGATCTCGGGCAGCGCCTGCGGCGGTTGGCGCCGTCGCGCGCCGAGGAAACGGGTGGTGCTGTCGGCGGCGTACGGGAGCCGGCCGGCCAGGCAGTAGTAGAGCAGCACGCCGAGGGCGTACATGTCGGCGGCGGGGGTGGCCGGCTGCCGGTCGAGCTGCTCCGGCGCCAGGTACGCCGGGGTGCCCAGCACGATCCCGTCCGGGGTGAGGTCGGGCGTGCCGGCCGGGGTGGCGATGCCGAAGTCCAGCACCTTCACGCCGGCCGGGGCCAGGATCACGTTCGCCGGCTTCACGTCGCGGTGGACGATGCCGTGCGCGTGCGCGGCGGCCAGCGCGGCGCTCACCTCGGCGCAGACCCGGGCCGCGATGCGCCAGTCCAGCGGGCCGTCGCGCAGGTGCGCGGCGAGCGTCTCGCCCTCGGCCAGCTCCATCACGATGTACGGCACCGCCCGGCCGTCCGCCGCGGTGGAGGTGCCGAAGTCGTGCACGCTGGCCACGTTCGGGTGCACCAGGCGGGCGGCGGAGCGGGCCTCCGCCCGGATCCGCTCCACCGAGGCGGCCTCTCCGTCCAGCCCCGGGGAGATCAGCTTCACCGCGACAGCCCGGTCCAGGACGAGGTCGTGGGCTCGCCACACCTCGGACATCCCGCCGACGCCGACGCGCTGTTCGAGCTCGTACCGCCCGCCCAACGTCCGCATCGACGTCTCCTCGTCCTCGTCCGGCACCGCCGCCCGGTGCTGCGGGTCGCGGTACCCCGGCCCGCAGCCCAGCAAACCGCCGGGGGTTTCCGCGGCCGGAGGCCGTCGGTGCGGGGTAGCTTCCCGGAAGGGGCGTCGTGACGTCGCGGTTCGGCGGGAAGCGGAGGGCGCGGGGTGGCTCTGGTGCGCGTACGGTTCGTCGGCGGGCCCGCCGACGACCTGGTCCGGGACCTGCCGGCCGATCCGGACGGGGAACCGCCGCTGCGGTGGGTCATGCGCCACCCCGACCGGCCGGCCCCGGGTGGCGGCGAGGCGGACCACCTCTACGAACGGGACCACCGGGACGGCTGGGGCACCTGGATGATGCGATACGTGCGCACCGATCCGTTCGGCGTCACCGAGTGACCCGCCGGGGCCGTTTCGGGCCCCCGGCGCCGCCCGGCATGACCGAGACCCGCCCCGCACCGGCACAGCTGGTACACAGGATCGGGACAGGCTCGGCACAGCGGACACGCCCACGATGGGGGACATGGTCATGGACGGGCAGGCCGCGCAGGGCCGGATCGAGCTGCGCCGACCGGACGGCGAACCGGTGCGCGTGCTGGTGGTGGACGACGAGCCGACCCTCACCGACCTGCTCTCGATGGCCCTGCGCTACGAGGGCTGGCAGGTGTCCACCGCCGGCAACGGGATGACCGCGATCAGCACCGCGCGGCAGTTCAAGCCGGACGCGGTGGTGCTCGACGTGATGCTCCCCGACCTCGACGGCTTCCAGGTGCTGCGCCGGCTGCGCGAGGAGACCCCGACCGTGCCGGTGCTCTTCCTCACCGCCCGGGACGCGGTGGAGGAGCGGATCGCCGGGCTCACCGTCGGCGGCGACGACTACGTCACCAAGCCGTTCAGCCTGGAGGAGGTGATCGCCCGGCTGCGCGCCCTGCTGCGCCGCTCCGGGTTCGCGGTCGCCGCCCGCGAGGACGCCGTGCTCACCGTCGGCGACCTCACCCTCGACGAGGACAGCCACGAGGTACGCCGCGGCGGCAACCTGATCACCCTCACCGCCACCGAGTTCGAGCTGCTGCGCTACCTGATGCGCAACCCGCGCCGGGTGCTGAGCAAGGCGCAGATCCTCGACCGGGTCTGGAACTACGACTTCGGCGGCCAGGCCAACGTGGTCGAGCTGTACATCTCGTACCTGCGCAAGAAGATCGACGCGGGCCGCGACCCGATGATCCACACGCTGCGAGGCGCGGGGTATGTCCTCAAGCCCGCGGAGTGACCGGGCCGGGCGGCTGCGTGGCCGGCTGGTCGGCTGGTCGCTGCGCCGGCGCCTGGTGCTCTCCGTGGTGGCGCTGCTCGCCCTGGTCGGCATCGGCATCGGCGGCTTCACCACGGTGGCGCTGCGGCACTTCCTGGTCGCCCAGATCGACAGCCAGCTCGGCGGCGAGCAGCCCCGCTGGCAGCAGGACCGGCGGTCTCCGTTCGACCTGCCACAGCGGCACGACGAGAGCCGCCCGCCCTCGCTCCCGCCCGGCTTTCCCCCGGACTCCATCGCGGTCCGGATCGCCGGTGGGCAGGTCGCGGCGTCGAAGCAGAGCGCCCAGGCTCCGGCCGCGGTGCCGGCCGGCGACGTGGCCGCGCTGACCCGTCTGCCCGCCGACGGCACGCCGCGCAGCGTCGACGTCGGCGACCTCGGCGACTACCGCGCGGTGGCCCGCAAGGTGCCCGACGGTGACGTGCTGGTCTTCGCCATCCCGCTCGCCCCGGTCGAGGCGACGGTCATGTGGATGCTCCTCGCGCAGGCGGGCGTGGTCACCGCCGGGCTGCTGATCGCCGGCAGCCTCGGCGCGCTGATCGTCCGGGCCGCGCTGCGCCCGCTGAACCGGGTCGCCGCCACCGCCGGCCGGGTCACCGAGCTGCCGTTGGATCGCGGCGAGGTGGCGCTGTCGGTCCGGGTGCCGGCGGCCGACACCGACCCGCGCACCGAGGTGGGGCAGGTGGGCGGCGCGCTCAACCGGATGCTCGGCCATGTCGCCGCCGCGCTCGCCGCCCGGCAGGCCAGCGAGACCCGGGTACGCCAGTTCGTCGCCGACGCGAGCCACGAGCTGCGGACACCCCTGGCGGCGATCCGCGGTTACGCCGAGGTGGCCCGGCGCGGCCGGGACGAGGTCCCGCCGGACGTGGCGCACGCGCTGCGCCGGGTGGAGTCGGAGAGCACCCGGATGACCAGCCTCGTCGACGACCTGCTGCTGCTCGCGCGCCTCGACTCCGGCCGGCCCCTGGCGGCCGAGCCGGTGGACCTCACCGCGCTGGTGGTGAACGCGGTCAGCGACGCGCACGTGGCCGGTCCCGACCACCGCTGGGAGCTCGACCTGCCCGACGAGCCGGTCACCGTCACCGGCGACGCCCACCGGCTGCATCAGGTGGTGGCGAACCTGCTCGCCAACGCCCGGGTACACACCCCGCCGGGCACCACCGTCACCACCCGGCTCGCGTCCGTGGCAGACGGCGTCGAGCTGAGCGTCGCCGACGACGGCCCTGGTATCCCCGTCGATCTCCAGCCGGAGGTCTTCGAGCGCTTCGCCCGCGGCGACAGCTCCCGTTCCCGGGCGCACGGCAGCACCGGCCTCGGCCTGGCCATCGTGGCCGCCGTGGTGGAGGCCCACCACGGGCGGGTCGACGTGTCCAGTCGCCCCGGCCGTACAGTGTTCACGGTGCGGCTGCCGGGATCCACAGCCGACGCATAGGTCGCTCATGGGGCCGGGCCAGCGGGCCGTCCGAGGCTGGCCGGCATGGACAGAACCGAGAGCCTGCTGACCGCGGCCACGCCGGGGCCGACCGTGACCGACCCGGCCTCCGTGCCCGCCCCGGATCCGGTCCGGACGGAGGCGGTGCGTCCACCGTCCGAACCGCCGCGCGGCGACCCCCGTTGGACGCGACCGGCCCTGGTCGCCCTGCTGCTGGCCGCCGGCCTGCTCTACCTGTGGGGCCTGGGCGCCTCGGGCTGGGGCAACGCGTTCTACTCGGCGGCGGTGCAGGCTGGCTCGGAGAGCTGGAAAGCCTTCTTCTACGGCTCCTCCGACGCGGCCAACTCGATCACCGTCGACAAGACCCCCGCATCGCTGTGGCTGATGGCGCTCTCCGTGCGGGTCTTCGGGTTGAGCAGCTGGTCGATCCTCGTACCGCAGGCGCTGCTCGGGGTGGCCTCGGTCGGTGTCCTGTACGCCGCCGTCCGGCGCTGGTACGGCCCGGTCGCCGGCCTGGTCGCGGGGGCGGTCCTCGCGGTCACCCCGGTGGCCACCCTGATGTTCCGGTTCAACAACCCCGACGCGCTGCTGGTGTTCCTGCTGGTCGCTGCCGCCTATGCGACGGTCCGCGCGGTCGAGACGGCGAGCACCCGGTGGATCGTGCTGGCCGGCGCGCTGGTCGGCCTCGGCTTCCTCACCAAGATGCTCCAGGCGTTCCTGGTGATTCCGGTCTTCGCCGGGGTGTACCTGCTGGCCGCGCCGACCGGCTTCTGGCGGCGGATCCGGCAGCTGCTGCTGTCCGGGCTGGCCGTGGTGGTCTCCGCCGGCTGGTGGGTGGCGATCGTGGAGCTGGCCCCGGCCGGCGCCCGCCCGTACGTCGGTGGCTCGCAGCACAACAGCATCCTGGAGCTCACCCTCGGCTACAACGGCCTGGGCCGGATCACCGGTGACGAGGAGGGCAGCGTCGGACCAGGCCGGATGGGCGGCGGCGGTCCGTTCTCCGGGCAGACCGGCCTGCTGCGGATGTTCGACACCGAGGTCGGCGGGCAGATCTCCTGGCTGCTGCCGGCCGCGTTGATCCTGCTGGTCGCCGGGCTGGTGCTGGCCGGGCGGGCGGCGCGTACCGACCGGAGCCGAGCCGGGCTGCTGTTGTGGGGTGGGTGGCTGCTGGTCACCGGGCTGATCTTCAGCCTCATGTCCGGGATCTTCCACGCGTACTACACCGTGGCTCTGGCGCCGGCGGTCGGTGCGTTGGTCGGCATCGGCGCGACCCTGCTGTGGCGGGCCCGAACAACCCCCGCCGCGGCCCCGGACCGACGCCGGGCGTTCGCCGCCACCGGCACGCTCGCCATCACCCTGGCGGTCACCGCCTGGTGGTCGTGGCACCTGCTCGGGCGTAGCGCCGACTGGCACCCGTGGCTGCGTAGCGCCGTCCTGGTGGTCGGCCTGGCCGCCGCCGCGCTGCTGCTGCTCGTCGACAGACTGCCCCGCCGGGTGGCGCCGGTGGTGCTGGCGCTCGGTGCGGCCGCCGCCCTCGCCGGCCCGGTCGCGTATTCGCTGCAGACCGCGTCGACCGCCCACACCGGCTCGATCCCGAGCGCCGGCCCGTTCGTGCAGGGCGCGTTCGGCCCGGGCCGCGGCGGGTTCCCCGGTGGCGGTCCGAACGGAGCCTTCCCGGGCTTCCCGGGTGGCCAGGACGGCACCGGCCAGAACGGCACCGGCCAGAACGGCGTCGGCCAGAACGGCGGCACCGGGCGGAACGGCCAGTTCCCCGGCGGCGCCGGCCGGTCGGCGCGCGGTGGCGGCATGGGCGGGCTGCTCGACGCTCGCGAGCCGAGCGCGGAGCTGAAGGCGTTGCTGGAGGCAGGTGCCGACGACTACACCTGGGTGGCCGCGACCGTCGGCTCGAACAACGCCTCCGGCTACCAGCTCGCCACCGAGCGGCCGGTGATGCCGATCGGCGGCTTCAACGGCAGCGACCCGTCCCCGACCCTGGCCCAGTTCCAGCGCTACGTCGCCGACGGGCGGATCCACTACTTCATCGGCGGCGGTGGGTTCCGGGCCAACGGCGGCAGCAACGCCTCCCAGGAGATCGCCACCTGGGTCGCCGAGCACTTCACCGCGAAGACCGTCGACGGCGTCACCCTGTACGACCTGAGCAGCGGAAAGCAGGGCTGAGATGACCGGGACGAGCGAACCCCGGATGGCGGTCCAGGCCGGGCCGACGACGCCGACGGCGGTGCTGGACGTGGTGGTTCCCGTCCACAACGAGGAGGCCGACCTGGAGCCCTGCGTCCGGCGGCTGCACGCCCACCTCACCGGGCACTTCCCGTATCCGTTCCGGATCACCGTGGCGGACAACGCCAGCGTCGACGGCACCCTCGCGGTGGCCGAGGCGCTCGCCACGGAACTGCCCGAGGTGGGGGTGCTGCACCTGGACGCCAAGGGGCGGGGCCGGGCGCTGCGGGCGGCCTGGTCCGCCTCGCCGGCGCCGGTTCTGGCGTACATGGACGTGGATCTCTCCACCGATCTGGCGGCGTTGCTGCCGCTGGTGGCGCCGCTCATCTCCGGCCACTCCGACCTGGCCATCGGTACCCGGCTGGCGCGGACCAGCCGGGTGGTTCGGGGCGCCAAACGGGAGGTGATCTCCCGCGGCTACAACCTGTTGTTGCGGGGGACGCTCGCGGTGCGCTTCTCCGACGCGCAGTGCGGTTTCAAGGCGATCCGCGCCGACGTGGCGGCCGGGCTGCTGCCGCTGGTCCAGGACACCGGCTGGTTCTTCGACACCGAGCTGCTGGTGCTGGCCCAGCGGGCCGGGCTGCGCATCCACGAGGTGCCGGTGGACTGGGTGGACGACCCGGACAGCCGGGTGGACATCGTCGCCACCGCGTTGGCCGACCTGCGCGGCATCTCGCGGCTGGGCCGGGCGCTGGTGACCGGGGCGCTGCCCCTGGCGGAGCTGCGGGCGCAGGTCGGCCGGGCGCCGCTGCACCCGCCACCGGCGCAGGTGCCGGTCGGGTTGCCCCGGCAGCTCGTCCGGTTCGCCGCCATCGGGGTGGCCAGCACGCTCGCCTACCTGGCGCTGTTCGTACTGGCCCGGGGCCCGCTCGGGGCACAGCCGGCGAATCTGCTGGCGCTGCTGGTCACCGCGGTGGGCAACACGGCCGCCAACCGGCGGCTCACCTTCGGCGTGACGGGCCGCCGCCACGCCGGCCGGCACCACCTCCAGGGGCTGGTCGCCTTCGCGCTCGGTCTGGCCCTGACCAGCGGCTCGCTGGCGCTCCTGCACGCCGGTTCCGGTTCGCCGCCCGGCGTGCTGGAGCTGGTCGTCCTGGTCGCCGCGAACCTGGCGGCCACCGCGCTCCGGTTCACCCTGCTCCGCCTGGCCATGCATCACCGCCGCCCGTGACCCGGGCCCTGCGCCACGAGGCTGTCGTCGTGCCCTTCCGGGCGTCGGACGACAGCTTCGTGGTCGTGGGTAGGCGTGGCAGGGTGATGGCATGTACCGGGAACGGGCGGTGGCCGGAATCCGCGGGGCGGTGGCCTGGCACAGCGCCGCCGCGGGCGGGACACCGGCCCGGGTGCTGCCCGACGGCTGCCTGGACCTGCTCTGGTCCAGCCGGGTAGGCCTGCTGGTCGCCGGTCCGGACCGGACCGCCCACCTTTCCGTCAGCGTGCCGGGCGAGCGCTGGGTCGGGCTGCGCCTGCCGCCCGGCGTCGGCCCCGCCGTCTTCGGGGTCCCGGCCGACGAACTGCGGGACCGGCGGATCCCCCTCGTCGAGCTGTGGGGCCGGGCCGGTGTCGAGCTGGCCGACCGGGTGGACGCGGTGCCCGCGGTCGTTCCGGCCAGCGCCGCGGCGACCCACACCGAACCGCTGGACCCCGGGCCCGGCCACGCCACGGCGGTCGCCGCCGTGCTGGAGGCGGTCGCGGTGGCGCGGCTGCGCGCGGGCGGCGGCCCCGATCCGCTCGGCGCGCGGGTCGCCGCCCGGCTGGCGGCCGGGGCGACCGTCGCTGCCACCGCCGCCGAGGTCGGCCTCGGCGCGCGGGCCCTGCATCGGCGCAGCCAGCTCCTCTTCGGCTACGGCCCGAAGACCCTCGCCCGCATCCTGCGGATGCGCCGGGCCCTCGACCTGGCCCGCGCCGGCACGCCGCTGGCCGAGGTCGCCGCGCTGGCCGGGTACGCCGACCAGGCCCACCTCACCCGGGAGGTGACGGGGCTGGCCGGCGTGCCCCCGACCCGGCTGCTGCCGATGGATCCCACCTGACCTGCGCCTCCACCCGTCGCCGGCGGACGCGGGTCAGTCCGTCTTGAGGGGCGCGTACAGGTCCACGCCGTTGCCGTCCGGGTCGTGCAGCACCGCGTACCGCTGGCCCCAGTCCGCGTCCCAGGGCGGCAGGTGGCCGTGGTGGCCGGCGGCGGTCAGCTCGGCGTACCAGTGGTCGACCTCCGCGGGGTCGGCGCAGCGGAAGGCCAGGCTGGTCCGCGGACTGCCGCCGGGTGGGGTGAAGCCGGGGTCGAAGCCGCGGATCGTCGCCACGGTGTCGAAGGCCAGCCGGACGCCGTTGTCCAGGGTCACCTCCACGTGCGGTTCCCGTTCCGCGTCGGGTGGGACCGGCAGCCCCAGCCGGCGGTAGAAGTCCAGCGTGCGGCCCATGTCGGTGACGACCATGCCGATGAGGTCGAAGTTCGGTGTCATGCCGGCCACGGTAGGGACCGGTGGGGGCCGGTGTCTTGAACGAAACGGACAGGGGTGCAGTGACCGGTGCGACCTCCGCGCCCCGCCCCGGCGGCGTACGGTGGGGGACAAGTCCGGCTTAAGGCATGAAAGCCGTCATATCGGGCCGGTCTCCATCAACGGCGAGGGAAAGGGAGCAGCCGTGACGCACCTGGCCTACCTGGATTCGGGATCCGGCAGCCTCATCGTGCAGGCGGTGGTCGGCGGCGTGGCCGGGGCGGCGGTGGCCGTCAAGGTCTACTGGCGACGGCTGGTGGCCCGGTTCCGCCGGCAGCCCACGGACCAGGGCTGACCGGGGTGGCCGTCCCCGACGCCGGCCTCCGGGTGGAGCCGGGCTCCTTCCGCGACCCCGGCAACCGGGTCTTCCACCGCCGGGACGAGGTGCTGCGCGGGCTGGACGAGCGGTCCGCCCGCGACTGGCGAGCCCTCGCCGCCAGCGACTTCTTCCGGCACCTGATCGCCGCGGGCAAGGTGTGCGGCACCGAGGAACTTGTCCCGACCCCGGTCGACGTCGGGTGGGCCGCGGTGCTGCGGCACGAGCGCATCCCGTTCGTGTCCCACCCGTACGAGTGGTCGTTCGGGATGCTGCGCGACGCGGCCCTGCTGCACCTGGAGGTCCTGCGGTCGGCGCTGGCCGCCGGCTTCACCACCAAGGACGGCTCGGCCTACAACCTGCAGTGGCGGGGCGCCTCGCCGGTCTTCATCGACGTCGGCTCGTTCGAACCGGCCCGCGACGGGGAGCCCTGGGCCGGTTATCGCCAGTTCTGCCAGACGCTGCTCTATCCGCTGCTGCTGCAGGCCCATCTCGGGCTGGACTTCCAGCCCTGGCTCCGGGCCCGGATCGACGGCATCGAGCCGGACCAGATGCGCCGCCTCTTCGGGGGCGCCCGCCGGCTGCGCGCCGGGGTGCCGACCCACGTCCACCTGCACGGCGCGATGCAGGCCCGCAACGCCCACGCCAGTACCAGCGACGTCCGCGCCCAGCTGCGAGCCGCCGGCTACTCCCGCGAGCTGGCCCTGGCGACCGTACGCGGCCTCGAGAAGCTGGTCCGCCGGCTGGACCACCGACCGGGCGAGAGCCACTGGTCGGACTACCAGCGCACCTGCGCGTACTCCGTGCCCGACCGGCAGGCGAAGGAGAGCTTCGTCGACCGGGCGGTGGCCGCGACCGCGCCCGGGCTGGCGCTCGATCTGGGCGCCAATGACGGCCGGTACGCCCGGATCGCCGCCCGGCACGCCGACTACGTGGTCGCGGTCGAGCAGGAACCGGCGGTGCTCGACGCGCTCTACCGCGCGCTGCGAAACGAGGGGGAGCGCCGGATCCTGCCCCTGGTGATGGACCTGGCCGATCCGTCGCCCGGCGGGGGCTGGCGGGGCGTCGAGCGGGCCGCCTTCGCCGACCGGGCGCAGGCCGACGTCGTCCTCGCCCTGGCGGTGGTGCATCACCTGGCGATCGGCCGGAACGTGCCGCTGGCCGGGGTGCTGGACCAGCTCGCCGGCCTGACGGCGCCCGGCGGCTCGCTGGTCGTGGAATTCGTCCATCCCGAGGACCCGATGGCCCGCCGACTGCTGGCCAACAAGCCGGGCGGACTCTTCCCCGACTACCGGCGCGAGGCGTTCGAGTCGCTGCTCGCCGCGCACGGCCGGACCGTCCGCCGGGTCGAGCTGCCGGCCGGTACCCGGACGCTCTACCAGGTGGTGGTCCATGGCTGAGCGCACCCTCGTCCCGCCCGAGGTCCGACCGGTCGCGCCGGCGCGGTCCCGCCGCCGGCGCGCGTGGAGGGGGGCGTGGCGCAGTGAGCTGGGCCGGCTGCTGGAGGTCGTGGCGCTGGTCGGACTGGTGGTCACCCAGCCGCTGCTGGACGTGCTCGGCCGCAGCCCCGACTTCTTCCTGTTCCATCGCGCCTCGCCGGCCGACGTGCTGCTCCTGGTGGCCCTGATCGCCATCGTGCCGACCGTGCCGTTCGCCCTGCTCGGCGCGGCCAGCCTGCTCGCCGGGCGGATCCCCCGGGCGGCCGCGCACACGCTCGTGGTGGGGCTGCTGCTGGCCGCGCTGGCCGTCCAGGTCGGGCGGCACACCACGCCGCTGCGGGGCGTACCGCTGCTGCTGGCGGCGGGCCTGGCCGGCGCCGCCGGGGCGACCGCGCACCGGCGATGGCGGGTGCCGGGTCGGGTGCTGCGGGTGGCCGCGATCGGCCCGCCGATCTTCGTCGGACTCTTCCTCTTCGCCTCACCGGCCTCGGCGGTGGTGCTGCCCCACCGCCACGCCGGGGCCGCCGGGGTGGCCGGCGCGGGCGCCCACCCGCCGGTCGTGATGATCGTCCTGGACGAGCTGCCGCTGGTCTCGTTGCTGGGGCCGGACGGGCAGATCGACGCCACCCGGTACCCGCACTTCGCCGAGCTGGCCGCAGGCTCGACCTGGTACCGCAACGCCACCGGCGTCAGCGGCTGGACGCCGTACGCACTGCCGGCCATGCTGACCGGCCGCTATCCGGCCGAGTCGGTGGCCCCGCACTACTCGCAGTACCCGGACAACCTGTTCACCGCCCTCGGTGGCCTGTACGAGATCAAGGCCGAGGAGAGCATCACCCGGCTCTGCCCGCCCAGCCGCTGTGACCAGCCGGCCAGCCCGCAGCAGGGGCTCGGCGTGCTGGTCCGGGAGACCGGCAAGCTGCTGCGCCAGGTCACCGCGCCGATGGACAGCCAGGTCGACCCGGAGGGGTCCTACCGGGAGCTGACCCGGGCCGAGGCGAGGGTGGACGCCGCCGAGCCGGTCCCGGCGGACCCGAAGTTCCGCTGGGACACCCTGAACGACAACCAGCCGGCCCGGTTCACCAGCTTCCTCGCCGGGCTGCGCCCGTCGTCCCGGCCCACCCTGCACTTCCTGCACCTGCTCATGCCGCACGCGCCGTGGGCGTACCTGCCGTCCGGGGCGCACTACGCCGCCCCCGACGACCTGCCCAACGACGGCGCCGGCTGGGTGGACCTGGCCCGCCAGCGCCACCTGGCCCAGCTCGGCTACACCGATCGGCTGATCGGCGAGACGTTGCGTACCCTGCGCGCCACCGGCCTCTACGACAAGGCCCTCGTGCTGGTCACCGCCGACCACGGGGTGAGTTTCAAGCGGGACTGGCAGGGCCGGGGGATGGACGCCATCAACCACGCCGCGGACCAGGTCGCCTGGGTGCCGATGTTCGTCAAGGAGCCCGGCCAGAAGGCCGGCCGGATCGACGACCGGAACTGGCAGCACGTGGACCTGCTGCCCACCATCGCCGACGAGACGCACATCAAGATCCCTTGGCGGATGGACGGACGCTCGGCGAAGCAGGCCCCACGCGAGCAGGCCGACAAGCGCTTCTACGACCGCCCCGGGCAGCCCGTGGCGATCACCGGCGGGGTGCCGTCCCCGCCCGCCACGCCCACCCCGGACCCGCTGGTCGGCACCCGGGTCGGCAACAAACCCGGCGGCGGTACGGCCACCGTGACGAACCTCGCCGCGTTCCGCGCCGTCGACCCGGCGGACGGCGAGCTGCCCGCCCTGGTCTGGGGCACCGTGCCCGCCTCGGTGCCCAACGGGACGAAGCTGGCGGTAGCGGTCAACGGCACGATCGGCGCGGTGGTCCCGGTCGTCCCGACCGACAAGGGCGGCCGACGGTTCGCCGCCTTCCTCCCCGACGATCGGCTCTACGCCCCCGGGGCCAACCGCCTGGACATCTACCGGGTGGGCGCCGACGGCAGCTTGCGCCGCCTCGCCCTGTCCTGAGCAGGCATCTCGCGTCCCGACAGCGTGACGACCGCCCCGGCCAATCGGCCGGGGCGGTCGCGCTCCCACCGGTTTCCGAGCCGGCCAGTCGGGAATCGGGTGACGCACACCTCACCACGGAACCACGACGAGCAGTGTCCTCCAGACCGTGATTACGGTAAAAGCGAAGGCAACTCAAAGAAGATCTTGCCGGCGAAGCGAGGAACAGATGACGGAAGTCAAGCTCGACCACCCCGGTGGGCAGCTGTCGATGCCGGTGCAGTCCGCGGTCGAGGGTCCCGCCGGGATACAGGTGGGCACCCTGCTCAAGGAAACCGGGATGACCACCTACGATCCCGGTTTCGTCAACACCGCGTCCTGCTCCTCCGCGATCACCTACATCGACGGTGACGCGGGCATCCTGCGGTACCGCGGCTACCCGATCGAGCAGCTGGCCGAGAAGTCCTCCTTCCTGGAGGTCTCCTACCTGCTGATCTACGGCGAGCTGCCGACCCAGCAGCAGCTGACCGAGTTCAGCGAGCGGATCCGGCGGCACTCGCTGCTGCACGAGGAGATGCGCCGCTTCTTCGACGGCTTCCCGCGCGACGCGCACCCGATGGCGGTGCTCTCCTCGGCGGTCAGCGCGATCTCGACCTTCTACCAGGACAGCCTGGACCCGTTCGACTCCCAGCACGTGGAGATGTCCACGGTGCGGCTGATGGCGAAGGTCCCGACCATCGCCTCGTACGCCTACAAGAAGTCGATCGGTCAGCCGCTGCTGTACCCGGACAACTCGCTCGGCTACGTCGAGAACTTCCTGCGGATGACCTTCGGCGTGCCGGCCGAGCCGTACGAGGTCGACCCGGTGGTCGCCCGCGTGCTGGACATGCTGTTCGTCCTGCACGCCGACCACGAGCAGAACTGCTCCACCTCGACCGTGCGCCTCGTCGGCTCCAGCAACGCCAACCTCTTCGCCTCGGTGTCGGCCGGCGTGAACGCGCTCTTCGGCCCGCTGCACGGCGGCGCCAACCAGGCCGTGCTGGAGATGCTCCAGAAGATCCAGGCCGACGGCGGCGACGTCCGTTCCTTCGTGCGGAAGGTGAAGGACAAGCAGGACGGCGTGAAGCTGATGGGCTTCGGCCACCGGGTCTACAAGAACTACGACCCGCGCGCCGCGATCGTGAAGAAGGCCGCCCAGGACGTGCTCGTCCGGATGGCCAAGCCGGACCCGCTGCTGGACCTCGCGATGCAGCTGGAGGAGATCGCCCTCGCCGACGACTTCTTCGTCTCCCGCCGGCTCTACCCGAACGTGGACTTCTACACCGGCCTGATCTACAAGGCCATGGGCTTCCCGACCAAGATGTTCACGGTGCTCTTCGCGCTGGGCCGACTGCCCGGCTGGATCGCCCAGTGGCGCGAGATGATCAACGATCCGGAAACCAAGATCGGCCGCCCGCGGCAGATCTACACCGGCTACGCCGCGCGGGACTACGTCCCGGCCGCCGAGCGCTGACCTCCGGCTGACGACGAAGGCCGCCGACCCCCGCGGGGGTCGGCGGCCTTCTCGCGTACGCGGGTGCGCGGGTCAGTGGCTCTTGTGGCCGCCCGTGCCCGCGGTGACAGGCAGGTTGCCGAGCACCCGGTTGATGATGTGGATGCGGGCGTCGGCGGCCCGGTAGTCGGCGCACACGGTGTCGGCCTTGTCGGCCAGGCGGGCCGTCGTGTCGCCGCCGGTCACCCTGATCTTCGTACCGGCGAGCGTGGTGACCTCGCCGGCGGCCACCAGGTCGGACAGCGACAGCGATCCGGCGACGAGGTGCTCGCGAAGCAGGCCGCGCAGCTTGTCCTTGTCGTCGATGAAGAGCTCGTCCAGGTTGTCCTCGGAGAACTGCGCCTCGAACGCGTCGTCGGTAGGGGCGAGGATCGTCACCCCGGACGCACGGTGCAGCTCGCTCGCCATGCCCGCGGCACGTACCGCC
Source organism: Micromonospora sp. SL4-19 (assembly GCF_047921475.1). Lineage (NCBI taxonomy): Bacteria > Bacillati > Actinomycetota > Actinomycetes > Micromonosporales > Micromonosporaceae > Micromonospora > Micromonospora sp. SL4-19. The sequence continues at coordinate 4,359 of NZ_JBLROB010000044.1, read as the reverse complement.
GCCTCGAACGTGGTGAGGACGGGCACCCACTGCAGGGCCGCCTCCGGCGGCTCCGCGGCCAGCGAAGACGGGTTGCCCGGCTCGGCGCCCGACGGCAGCGCGTCACAGAGCGACCCACGGACGGCGACCGACGGCGCGGCCGCACCGCCGGTCGCTGCGGCTGCGCGGCCCGCCGTACCGGAACCGGCACCGGAGCACGCCGCGCCGGCCAGCGTCAGGGACAGGCCCACCGCGGCGAGCGCGGCCAACCGGCGTCGTGAAACGCGACGGCCCGGCCGGCGGGGCCGGGATGGTGCGGTGGCAAGCTGGTCCACTGCGTCTTCTCCAGGTCGAATTGGGCCGTACCGGCCGGACCGGCCCGCAGGCCGGCCCAGCCGGTACGACGATCAGCGGATCACAGACCGGCGCACTGGCCGCTCTTCGGACCCTGCACCGCGTTGGCCACCTCGAGGTTGGCCGGGGCCGCGGTGTTGCCGCTGCACTGCAGCGGGCCGGTCACCGTGTTGGCCGCCACCAGGGGCGCGCCACCGCGGTTGTTCGCCAGCTCGACCGGGCCGTCGGCCTTGACGTCGACGAGCACCACCGGGCCGGCCGTCTCCGTGATCCGGGTCGGGCCGGTGACCGTGCTGTTGGTCAGGAACACACCCGCGGCACCGCTGGCCTCCACCGGGCCGGTGAACGACGAGCCGGTCGCGATCAGCGTGGCACCCGGCTGGACCCGGACCGGGCCGTTCACCGTGGCGTCCTTCAGGCAGGCGAAGCCGGAGACCACCAGCTTGCCGTTGTGCTTGCCGGTCAGGGTCGGGTACACCCGCTCGCCGGCCACCAGGCTCTCGACACCCTGCCCGTCGAGCAGCAGCGGGATCAGGCCCCGCTCCGGCTGGTTCAGGGGGACGACGTACCCGTCGGCGGTCTTGACGACCTGCCAGCCGTGCGCGGCGATGCGCTCGGCCACCGTGGTACGCAGGCCGGCCGGACCGTCGGTGCGCGCCCCGTTGTACTGCTCCTCGGTGAGCTTGTACGCGCACGGCGCGTTGTCGAGGATCAGGTTGGCGCTCGGGGCGTCGATCGGCGGCGGGGCCTCGCCCGGGTGCGGGGCCGGGTACGCCTCGATCGGGCGGGACCCGCGGAAGACGATCCGGCCGGTGTTCGACACCTGGAACTTGATCGCCTCGGCCCGCGCCGTGGTGATCGCGTTCAGGTTCGCCCGGTGGTAGTCGAGGAACTGGTTGAACGTCCACAGCGCGGAGAAGGTCTTACGCCGCCGGTTGTTCGCCGTGTTGCCCTCGTCCGGGCGGGTGGGGCCACCGGAGCTGCGCAGCTCGAGCAGCGAGTTGACCACGTTCTTGAGCCCGGCCGTGTTTCGGAGGATCGTCTCCTCACTCAGGCCGACGGCCCCGCCGCCGCTGCACCCGTACGGGCACGGCCACCAGCCGTCCTTGGCCCCCTGGGTGTACATGTGGCCCTCGATCATGTGCTGCGACTCGTCGAAGATCGACTTGGCCACGTTCTGGTGCCGCGGCGGCAGCATGGGCAGGTCACCGGCGTTGGAGTTGCCGAACTCGTGACCGTCGTAGCTGGCCACCGGGTGGTAGTCGCGCAGCATCGCCACGAACGCGGCGTTCTCCGGCTGGCGGATCAGCGAGTAGTCGCGGTTCAGGTCCTGCCCGGTGGAGTTGCCCCGGGTGTTCGCCGCCCGGCCGTCGCCGTTGATGGTCGGCACGATGAGCACGGTGGTGTGGGACAGCAGGTCGATCGTGCGGGCATCGTTGCTGAAGGCCAGCTTGCGCGCCATGATCAGGCAGGCTTCCCGGTCACCGGGCTCGTTGCCGTGCACGTTGCAGTTGATCAGCAGCGGCGAGGTGGCCGCCACGGCCGCCGCGGTGGCCGGCGGCGTCGGGTAGCCGAGGACGAACATGTTGATCGGCCGGCCGAGCACGGTCTTGCCGATCTCGGTCACCCGGACGCGGTCGCTCGCCTCGTCGAGCGCCGCGGTGTAGGCGTACTCGTTGACGTCGCTGGTGTACTGCGCCGCCAGGGTGGTCTCCCACTGGGTCCGCAGGTTCTCGCCCGGCACGTTCGGGTCGCCCCACGGTGCCGAGGTGGTCGCGAACACCGGCTCCGAGTACGGCTGCGCGGTGGTCCCGAAGCGGGCGCGCACCCGCCACTGGAACCGGGCGCCCGGGTTGTAGCCCGAGTCGGCGAAGGTCGGCGACTCGTTGTTGATCTGGCGGTTCGGCCGCCAGACACCGGTGATCACGGCCGGGCCGGTTGCCGAGTTGTCGGCGGCGACCGGAGTGCGCTCGATCTGGTAGTCGGTGGTGCCGGCAACCGGCGTCCACGCGAGGGTGGCGTAGCCGTCGGCCTGTACGACCGTGAGGCCTTGTACCTGGTTAGGCTCGGCCTGCACCACGGCAGCCGCCGGTTCGGCGTGTGCGGGCATCGGCCCGGTGACCGCCGCGAGGCTGGCGGCGAGCAGGACGGAGAAGATTGCCGTCGTCCGTCTGTCTCTCATAGAAGCTCCAGAACAGGTGGGGTGACACGGTGGGGACAGCACACCCCAGCCACGCGGTCCATGGTCGACCGCGCTGGTTTTCTTGAGGATGATCTGAGATTCGCCCGGCGACCCCTCGCACCGGCCTATTCGGGCCGTAGCCGGTAGCCCACTCCGCGTACGGTCTCCACCAAGCCGGCGTCGGCGAGCTTGCCTCGCAGGGCCGCGACATGGACGTCGAGGGTGTGCCCGGCGTTCCAGGTGGTCTGCCAGACATCCATCAGCAGCCGGTCCCGGGACACGACCGTTCCCGCCCGCCGGGCCAACGCCATCAGCAGCTCGAACTCCTTGCGGGTCAGGCTCACCTCCCGTTCGGACAGCCAGACCCGCCGGGCGTCGAGGTCGACCCGAAGGTCGCCGACCTCCAGCGTCGCCTCGACTCGCGTGGCGCGGGCCGCCCTGCGCATCACCGCCTCGATCCGGGCCTGCAGCTCCGCCATCGAGAACGGCTTCACGACGTAGTCGTCGGCACCCGCGCGTAGCCCTGCCACCCGGTCCCGCTCCTCGGACCGGGCGCTCACCGCGATGATGCCGACCGTCTCGTTGCGTCGGCGGATCTGCCGGCACAACTCCAGACCGTCCCGGTCGGGCAGGTTGAGGTCGAGCAGGAGGAGATCCGCCGGCCCGGCCGCGGCCGCCTCCGACGCGGTCGTGGCCGTGGTGACCGCGTAGCCCCGCCGGCGCAGCGCTCCGGCCAACGCGGATGCGACTCGCAGGTCGTCTTCCACCAGAAGCACCCGCACCCGCGTCTCCTCGGACCTCGTCCCGACATGATCCACGCGAGTCTGTCCGATGGACACCGCCGTGACCAGCCCGGACGGAAGATCATGACCGCACGACGACCTGTCTTGACCCGTCCCGGTGACCCGCCGGCCGCCGTCGGGCGGGCGACCTCGTGGTCGCCCGCCCGGTGTACGCCTCAGCGGAGGCCGGCGGCGGCCAGCAGGTTGCCCTCCGGCAGTGGCGGCAGGGCCCGGCCGAGGGCCATCCGCTGCTCGGCCCGCTCGGCCGTGAACGCGGCGTCGTTGGCGATGGCGGCGCCGTACGCGGCGGCGGTGCGGGACGCGATGGCCGGCCAGGCGTACTGCTCGTGGACCATGGCGTGGGCGCGCCGGGCGAGGGAGCGGGCGCGCCCACGGTCGGCGAGGAGCGCGTGCACCGCCTCGGTCAGCCCGTCCGGGTCCTGCGGGGCGAAGGTCATCCCCGTGACGCCGGGCTCGACGATCTCGGCAAGCCCGCCGGTCCGTGACACCGCGAGGGGCGCGCCGGCCGCGGCTCCCTCCAGGGCGACCATGCCGAACGGCTCGTAGATGCTCGGCACCGCGAAGCAGTCCGAGGCGGCCATCACCGCGGGCAGGTCGGTGCCGCCGAGGAAGCCCGGCATGCACACCGCGTCGCCGAGGCCGAGCCGGTGCACCTCGGCCTCCAGGGCCGCCCGGTACGGGCCGTCCCCCACGATCACCGCGCGCAGCCCGGGGTGCCGCTCGCGCAGCGCCGGAAGCCCGGCGAGCAGGTGCTGCACACCCTTCTCGTAGACCAGCCGGCCGGCGAAGGTGACCAGGGGGCCGTTCCCGGCGAAGCGGGCGCGGGCGGCGGTGACCATGTCCTCGGTCACCCGCCAGCGCTGCGGTTCGACCCCGTTGGGGACCACGTCGATCCGGCCGGCCGGTACGTCGAACAGCCGGGTGACCTGGTCGCGCATGTAGCCGGAGCAGGTGATCACCCGCCCGGATTCGGTGGCCAGCCACTGCTCGACGCCGTGGATGGTGCGGTTCATCTCCTCGGGGAGCCAGCCCTGGTGCCGT
>NZ_JBLROB010000043.1:0-39546 GCF_047921475.1 Micromonospora sp. SL4-19 | reverse complement strand
GACCGCCTACAAGACCGACTGGACCGGCGGCACCCACGTGGTCGCCGACCGCTGGTACCCGTCTTCCAAAACCTGCTCGAACTGCCGCGTGGTGAAAGCCAAACTGCCGCTGCACGTCCGAGTCTTCACCTGCGACACCTGCGATCTGGTTCTCGACCGGGACGAGAACGCAGCCCGCAACCTCGCCGCCCTCGCTGCGGCAGTAACAACGGGTACCGGAGTGGCCGGAGACCCGGGCGTGCAAGCGCCGAAACCGCGTGGAGCCGACCAGAAGACCCGCACCACCACCCGGGCCGCAAGGCCGCGGGTGGGCGGGCAGGTGGCGTGACCCTGCCGCGCCGACGGCAGGAGGAAACGCGAGACCGTCATCAGGACACCGAAACGCAACCCGCGCTCCGGTGACACCGTTACGGACCTTTCCAGCCGAAAGGCTGGGATGGGATTGCTGATACCCGACTACGGAATCAGCAACGGAGCGGTCGTGTCGGGCAGGATAGCGGGGTGGCGGTGGGCTTGGACTGGGCGAGCTTCGAGCGTGTGCTGGTAGACGCCCTGGTGCAGGCCGTCCGGTCGGCCGTCGCCGAACATCCTGACGAGCGGTTCTACGCCGCGGCGCTGGACCGGATCTACCGCGAGACCGATGGCCAGATCACCCTGCCCAGCCTCGCGATGAACAGTATCGAGGCGTTGGCGCAGCTACCCGCCGAGGAGCAGGCGGATGTGCGGTGGAGCGCGGCCGACTGGGACCACTACGACGACGAGTGGCTCGCCGAGGACCTGGCCCGGGATTGGGAACGGCGACTGGCCGCGGAGGCCTGTCGAGGGACGACCCGGCAGTGGGAGGCGGCGTTTCGCCGGTACCTTTCGCTGCTCGTGCGCGTGTGCAAGCGAGCCAGGGCCGCACTCCGTGCCAGCGGCGTCACCGGCCGGGACTTCGTGGTGCTGCTGCTCGACGACGAGTACCACGAAACGCTGATCAAACGCGTCCTCACCAAACGTGAGATGAGCCGGCACTTCCCCGAATACGACCAGCGGACGGTCGAGCTGGCGCGGGTCGCCGCACTGTCGCAGGCCGAACGCGCCGCGTATTACGTCGCCAGGCTGGACGCGTTCGACGGTCCGATCAGCGGCGAGGATGCCGAGGTGGCTCTGCGTGATCTCGGGTCGGCCGCGTTTCCCGCCCTGATTCCCATGCTGGCTGCCAAGGGCCGGGCGTGGCAGGCCGCCAAACTGCTGGCCAACATCGGCCAACCCGACCACGACGTCGTGCGGGCACTGCACGAGGCGCTGACTGAGCGGACGGGACCGGACCAGTTGTGGGTGGTTCGTGCGCTGGCGCGATTGGGCCGCCTGGACCTCGTGCTGGGCCAGATCGACCGTCTTCCGCAGGAGGTCGTGGTCAGCGCGGTCGTCGCGCCGTACACGAGCTTCCGCAACCAGGCGATCGCCGCACCACGGTTGGACTATCAGCCTCTGCAGGACCTCATCGAGAGCTGGCCGGCGTACGTGCCGGCGCTGGTCGGGGAGCTCAAGCCAGGGCGGGGGTACTGCGACATCACCGTCGACGAGGTGGACGAAGCGATCCGCGGGCTGGCTTCGCCGCACGCCGTCATCCGCCGGCACGCAGTGTGTGTGCTCGGCGAACGACGTCTCGGTGCCGCCGTCGCCCGACGGGTCCTTCCGCTACTCGGTCAGACCGTCAGCCAGGACCCGGACGCCACCGTGCGGCGGCTGGCAATCCTGTCCCTGCTGTGGTGGCGCAAGCACGCCCACCGGTACGCGAACGTGGTCCACGAGGCGCTCAACGACCCAGATGCAGAGGTCCGCGAAACCGCCGCCTACTGGCTGCGGGAACAGAACGAGTGGGTGGCGAGCTACTAGCTCGCCGCCCACTCCGTTGCATGCCCTCTCTCACCTGGCCAGGCGAGCGCCAGGCGCAAGTTCGTCCATCCGTTCCCGGCTGCCAGGCATTTGCTCAGCATGCACGAGCAGCGTGTCTTCCTAGGACGGTCTAGGGGGTGTGGCGTGGAACCACGATTGATGAAACGCATCCTAGTCACCAGCGGCCAGGCCCTGGACCTGCCCGTGGTGCACATCGCTCACCCACTCCCAGCCGGGCTTGGCCGAGGGGCCGATCCGCGGGTCACCGGGCTCGCGGCCGTCACGCAAGGCAAGCACGTACGCCCGGTCCCGCTCGATCCGCTCGTGCACCTGACCGGCTCCGCCGACCGACCCGTGGCCTGGGACGACGACGTCGACGTCGGCCGCCACGCCCTCCAGCAGCCGCAACGCCGCGAGGTAGTCCTCGATCGGGTCGGCGGCGCCGTCCAGGTCGAGCATGGGGACCATGACGTCGGAGAGCATGTCGCCGGCGACGAGAACCCCGCGCTCCTCGACGAACAGCGCCGCGTGGCCCGGCGCATGCGCTTGATGCTCGATGATCCGGACTCCGGGGCCGTCCCAGGGAATCCGCGTCGTCCCGGCGGGCAGGGCGGTGATGAAGCCGTACAGGTCCAGCGGGACCTGCCCGGCGATTTCCGTCTCGGCCAGGTGTTCGGTGATGTGGGCCTTCGCGTCCGGGTCGGACAGCTGTTCCTGGACAGCGGCCGCGCAGCGGGCCGTGCCGTAACGGGGTGCTTCGCCGAGCTGTGCGTGCCAGAGCAGGTGATCCCAATCCGGATGCGTCGAAAAGCCCGCCACGACGGTCCGGCCCGATGCGGACAGGTCGTTCGCGAGGCAGGCCAGTTCGTGGTCCTGCAACCCGGGGTCGATGAGCAACACGCCGGCGCGGCCTTGCACGACGATGGTGTTGCTCTGGAGGAATTCGCTCTCGTGAACCAGCACGCTGTCCGCGACCTGCCTCAGCACGAGCTCGCCTCCCGGATGGCGTAGTGGTGCATCGTGACGCCCTGCTTGAACGATCGCTGCTCGATCAGGTCGAGCTCGATCGGCATGTCCCAGTCATCGAACAGCGGCCGGCCGAAGCCGAGGATCGCCGGGTGGGTGAAGAGCAGCAGTTCGTCGAGAAGCCCCGCCCGGAGCACCTGCGTGGCAAGCGCCGCGCCGCCCACACCGAGGGTGCCGTCGGTCTCCGCCTTGAGGGCAGCCAGTTGCTCGATCGCGTCGTCCCCGCCGATGATCCGGGTGCCGTGATCGGCGCTGTGGCGGGTGCGGGAGACGAGCACCTTGGGCGCGGAGGTCCAGATCTCGCCGTACTCACGCATGAAGTCCGGCAGCGACGCGTCCTTGCGCGCCCGTGGCCAGTACTCCTCCATCGTCTCGTAGATGACCCGGCCCTGGACCATGCCCGCGAGTGTTCGCGCCCGCGCGTTGAACTCCCGGTGCAGCTCCTCGTCGATGCGCAGCCACTCGCCGGCGCCGTTGTCCCCGGGAACTTGCTCGATCCGCAGGTCGAGGGACACGTTCATCCAGTACAGGAAGCAGCCCATCATCCCCTCCTCCTCTAGTGGTTGCGATTTGCAACTACCATATTGGGGGCCGAGTGCCTGTCAAGGAGGAGTCGTGGAACCACGGTCCGGGTGTCCGATCAACGCGGCCGTCGAGGTGCTCGGAGACCGATGGGCGCTGCTCGTGCTCCGCGACGTCATCTTCGGCGACCGCCGCTACTTCCGGGCGCTGCTCACCGGGTCGGTCGAGGGCATCGCCTCGAACATCCTCGCCGACCGCCTCGTGCGGCTCGTCGAGGCGGGGATCCTCACCCGCGGCACTGCGGCGCGAGGGCAGCGCGCCCGCTACAGCCTCACCGAAGCCGGCATCCGGACCCTTCCGGTCCTCTACGCGCTCGGCAACTGGGGCCTCGACTGGCGCCCGGGCACCGACGAGCTCCAGATCCGGCAGCGGATCATGCGCGACGCGGGCCCGGCGTTCATCGAGGAGCTCATGGACGAGCTCCGGGTGCGCCACCTCGACGCCCCGCCGAAGCCCCACGATGGCCCGGGCCCCCTCGAACGCCTGAACGCCGCCTACGCCGCCGAGCAGGAACGCCGCGACTAGGGCCTGATTTCACAAGGGGAGACGGGCTGCGGCGTGGCCCAGACAACACCTGGACCTCGCCTCGCTCCGGCCCCCCTTGTGAAATCAGGCCTAGTGATGAGTTGTCGCGCCCGCACCCGTCACACCTACGACGGGACACGACGAGACGGAAAGGATGACGTGATGAGTGCGGACACGCGGCTGAGGGAGCTGGGCGTGAGCGGGCTGGGCGAGGTGGACGAGCCGGCGTTCTCGGGGCTGGCGGAGCGGCACCGGCGGGAGCTGCACGTGCACTGCTACCGGATGCTCGGGTCGTTCGAGGACGCCGAGGACACCGTGCAGGAGACGTTTCTGCGTGCCTGGCGGCGGCGCGAGACCTTCGAGGGGCGGTCGACGTTCCGGGCCTGGCTGTACCGGATCGCCACCAACGCCTGCCTGGACCTGCTCGCCAAGTGCCGCCCGGAGCCTGCGACCGGCGGCGAGGTGCTGTGGCTGCAGCCCTACCCGGACCGGCTGCTCGACGAGCTGCCCGCGGGCGACGCGGACGAGCCAGAGACCGTCGCCGTCGCGCGGGAGACGATCGAGCTGGCGTACCTGGTCGCGGTCCAGCACCTCGCGCCGCGCCCGCGGGCCGTGCTGATCCTGCGGGACGTGCTTGGCTGGCCGGCGAAGGACGTCGCGGAGCTCCTCGGGGACTCCGTCAACTCCGTGAACAGCGCGCTGCAGCGGGCCCGCGCCGGCATGCGGGAGCACCTGCCCGCCGAGCGGCAGGACTGGACCGGCGGCGAGGAGGACGCCGAGACGCGCGAGCTGGTGCGCCGCTTCACCGACGCGAGCGTGGCCAAGGACATCGACGGGCTTGCCGCCATGCTGCGGGACGACGTCCGCTGCTCGATGCCGCCCACGCCGGGCCTGCACGTCGGCCGCGAAGCGGTGGTGAACGACTGGGTCGAGGATGGCTTCGCGGACATGAGGCAACTGCGCGCCGTCCTGACCGCCGTGAACCGGCAGCCCGCCGTCGCCTTCTACCTCTGGCGGAAGCGGGAGGGCGCGTACCTGCCGCTGACCATCGACGTCCTGCGCATCACCGGCGGGGCGATCACCGAGATCGTCACGTTCCACGACGACCAGTTCCCGTGGCTCGGGCTGCCGGAGCGCCTGCCGGCGGGCGGCACGGAGTAGTCCCGGTGTGGACGCTCGCGCTGCGCGGTGGCGCGCGTGTCGCGGTGGTCGCGGCGGAGTGGTGCGACGCGGTCGGCGTCGTCACCCGCGGGCGGGTGCAGTACGCCAGCTACCGAATGATGGAGGAACGACATGAACAGCATGAATGACGCCGGGGTCGCCGCAGGCCCGGCATCGGGCCAGACCAGCCGCACCCACCGACTCCGCGGGCTCGCCGGCACCGGCTTCATTGCCACGCTCGCAGCGATGGCGGCCACCACCCTCGCCGCTGCGCTTGCCCAGGCCGTTGGCGTCGACTTCGAGGTCCCCGATGGTGGCGAGACGATCCCGTTGTCCGGGTTCGCCGTGGTGACCGGCTTCTTCTCGGTCGTGGGCATCGTCATTGCCGCCGCTCTTCTTCGTTGGAGCGCTCGCCCCGCGGAGCGATTCGTGTGGATGGCAGTGTCGCTGACCGCGATCTCGTTGGTCCCGCCCCTCCTGTCCGGGGCAAACACCGCCACCACCACCGCCCTCCTCGGGCTACACCTCGTCCCTGCGACGGTGATGATCCCCACCCTGACGCGGAGCCTCCGCACCCGGACCGATTGACGATCCGCAACGGCGGGATGAGGACCAAACGTCATCCGCTTCGGTCGGGGCGCATCGGGTACCTCGGTCGCGTTCACGCTGGCCGAACCCGCCGTCGCAACGCCTCCCACGGTGAGGTTCTTCGGTGGACCCGAGGAGGTCATTGAGGACTCCACAGCAGGAGCTGGAACGGGTCTTCGCCGCAGGTGAGCCAGGTCCTGTCACCGAGCGGGATCGGGGCCTCCGACACGGGCACCGGGTACTCGAGCTGGCCGAGCACGTCTCCCCGCGCCGTGTCGATCAGCCAGTGCCGCGGGTGCCCGTGCTCCTCGTCGCTCTCGCCGGTACCGGCGATCACCGTGTGCTCGTCGACGAAGCCGCACTGGTAGTCCCAGAAGGACTCTTCCTCCGGTTCTGGCGGCGCCTCGGGATGTGGCGGAAGCCGGTCGTAGGCGGCCACCTCGTGCGCCACCGCACCGTCGGGAAGGCGGTGGATCGCCAGTTCCCCTTGTCCGTGGGCGACCGTGAGGAACCGTGTCCCGCAGGGGCTGACGTCGGCGAGGCAGCGGTCGTCATCCCCGATGCGGGTGACGGTGAGTCGGGCACCGTCCCACCGACCCCACCGCAGCGGCACACCGTCCTGGCCTTCGCCGACGCTCAGGCCCATCTGCCTCGGGTCGGGGTGGGGGACGTGGTGGGACCCGACGGCTGCGGTGTCGGTCGAGGCCCGTCCCAGGACGCGGCCGTCGACGGGGTCGAGCACGAGCCACTCCTCGTCGGGCTTCGGCTCGGCGTCATCCGGCAGGGGGGTGCGTACGTGTGCCCACACCGTTGAGCCGTCCGCGTTGATCCAGCAAGAGCCCCAGTCGGGAAGGCGGTGCCCGTCGCTGCCCGCGTACTCCTCGTAGGAGTCATGGAAGGACGAGCAGGACGAGCCCCAGCACGCGTGCTGCACCCGCCAGCGCAGCGCGCCGGCGGCGTCGACCGCGTGCAGCGCATGCTGACCGCTGAAAACCGCCAGGTCCAGGGTAGGGCTCACCGCATCGATCCCGCCGGCCCAGCGGGGCCAGGGTGCCGGAAACCGGGCGGCGGGTGCGTCGTCGCCGGCGAGGAGCCGGGCGAGGTCGTACGCCGCCAGTTCGTCGTCCCGGCGGATCACGACGAGCCGGCGGTGCGGCCACCGCTGGACGGCGGGCGTGTCCGCGGTGTGGGCGATACCGGGTACGCGAGGAGCGTTCGCCGGCACGCGGAAGGACGCCACGAGGCGAGGGGTGATGGGCACCCGTTCATCCTGCCCGCCCGCTACGACGGCATCGAAGGCGATGACTCATCGTCGTTGATCCGGCGATTGACATCGATGCATTGGCAGTGGTTCAATGAGTTCACTGTAGATGTGAGCGCTCACATTCCTCGCCTCGATCTCATGACCGCCACGTCAACGCCCTGCCTATTGGGACTCTGCCTCATGGGGGAATGCTGGGGCGGGTGGCACCCAGCGTCAACGTGAGCGGTAACAACACGGATGGTGCGTACTTGCCACCGAGGAGAGTGATCCTGGGTGATCCGGCTCAGTCACGCTCGAAATCGCCGCGCAGCCCTGACTGGGGCTACCGGCTTGCGATCTTCAACGACCCGACTCAGGAACGCCGTGGCGACCAGGAAGCGGCATGGCCCGCGGGCGCCAACACCGGCGTGGCAGCTGGGCGCGAAGTGGACACGAGGCCCGCCGCCTCGTCGCACGCGTAGCTGTGCGGCCCACCCGACTCCATCAGCGCTGACGAATATTTGTTAACGCCAAATGATCGCGCATTATCAATGGCCTTTCGGCCAAGCCGGGCTCGACTCGGTCAGCAGGCGAACGATCGGAGCATATCGACTATGTTCAGGCCCCCCATCCTGCGCCTACGCCGTAGAACCCTCGCCGCTCGTGCGGCTGTTGCTCTTACCCTGTTCGGCGCCGCGTTCGCGATGGCGCCACCGGCACTGGCGGCGCAACCTGCCGCCCCGGCCCGACCGGCGGGCCCGTGTGACATCTACACCGCCGCCGGCAAACCCTGCGTGGCCGCCCACAGCACCACGCGGGCGATGTACGCCTCCTACGACGGCCCGCTGTACCAGGTCCGGCGCCTGTCGGACAACGCGGTCAAGGACATCGGCATCGTCCAACCGGTTGCTCTGCCGTTCTCGGATCCAGGCGGATACGCCGACGCGGCCGCGCAGGATGCGTTCTGTGCCGATACGACCTGCCTCATCACCATCCTCTACGACCAGTCTCCCATGCACAACGACCTGACCCAGGCGCCGCGCGGCGGATTCAGCGGCCCAGCCTTGGGCGGGTTCAACAACCTCCCGATCGCGGACATGGCACCGGTCACGATCGGTGGCCACAAGGCGTACGGCGTCTTCATCGAGCCGGGCATGGGCCTGCGTAACAACGACACCAAGGGTGTCGCGGTCGACGACCAGCCGCAGGGGCAGTACTGGGTCATCAACGGCCACCACTACAACAGCGGCTGCTGTTACGACTACGGCAACGCCGAGATCGACAGCCGCGACGACGGCAACGGCACGATGGAAACCACCTACTACGGCAACGCCACCGCCTGGTACCGCGGGAGCGGACCCGGTCCGTGGATCATGACCGACCAGGAGAACAACCTGGTTGGTTGTGTCAACCCGGGGAGCACGTCCAAGCTCTGCCCGGACCTGCCGAGCATCAACTGGCGGTTCGTGACCGCGATGGCCAAGGGCGAGCCGCATCACTGGGCCTCCCTGGGCGGCGACGCGCAGCAGGGCTCCCTGTCGACGATGTTCGACGGGCCGCGCATCAACTCGACCTATGACCCGATGCGCAAGCAGGGAGCAATCCTCCTGGGCAACGGTGGCGACAACAGCAACGGCTCGCAGGGCACGTTCTATGAAGGCGCGATGACGACCGGATACCCGTCGGACGCCGATGACCAGCTGATTCAGGCCAACGTCGTGGCTGCCAAGTACGACGTGCAGCGGCTGAGCCTTTCTCCGGCGTCGGCAGTTACCGCGCCGCCAGGGCTCCAGACGTTCGCACCGGGGACCTCGCAGGACACCACCGTGACGTTCACCAACACCACGGGGTCCCGCGCGGTGGGCGTGAAGCTGAGCATTTCGCTGCCCGACAAGCAGTGGACCTCCGTCGTCCCGGGCACCACCGACACGTCGATGACATTCGACTCGGTCGCACCCGGCGCGAGCGTGAGCGCAACCTTCAAGGTCACCTCGGGACCGGCGCCCTTCAACGGCGACCTGGTCGGCAATGCCCGGTGGACGAACCCGACGAAGGGTGGGAGACAGTTCGAGACGACGGCCGAGAAGGTGCGGAACGTCAGCCCGATCAAGATCAACGAATTCCGTACGGGCACCAGTACCAACTCGACCAACGCGTTCATCGAGCTCTACAACGCCGGCGCCACCGACGTCGACGTCTCCAACTGGACCTTGACCGAGCACCCGACCCAGCAGGCCACCTTCTCCACGGTGACGGTGCCGGCCGGAACGACGCTCGCGAGCCACAGCTTCTACGTGCTCGGCCTGGCCAACTCCGGGCTGGCGGCCCCCGCCCGCGGTGGCGACACCACCATCAACGTCAGAAGCACGACCGGGTTGGCGGCAGGCCATCAGATTGCCATCGACACCGGCTCCAGCGCGGAAACCCGTACGATCGTAAGCGTCGGGACGGCGGCCACCGCCAGTACGACCCTGTGGCAGCCCCTCCCCGACGGTCCGGTCGTCACGATTCCCGCAGGCTCGACCAACGTGCCTGTCACGAGCACCTCCGGCTTCACCGTGGGTCAGAAGATCGGTCTCGGCTACGGCGCCAACCACGAGGTGGCCACGGTCACCGCGGTCGGCAGGCCGGGTACGCAGGGGCTCCTGTCGGCGGCCGCCCGCGCGGGTGGCACCAACATCAAGATGTCGTCCACCACCAACATCTCGGTCGGTGACAAGATCAGGTTGGACATCGACAGCCCCGGCCACGGCATCGAGTACGTCACGGTCACCGCGGTCGGCACCTCCGGCGCGAACGGCACGGGCATCACCGTCGCCGCCCCGCTGCAGTTCGACCACGCATCCAACCTCCCCTACAGCGTGTGGGGGACCGGGGTCAGCTTCACGCCGGCGGCGCACTTCCCGCACTCGAGCAACGAGCCGGTGCAGGCACTGGGCAGCGGCATCACCCTCGACAAGCCCCTCGACAACGGCCACGCCATCAACACACCAGTGCGTGACACCGCAGTCACGAACGCCGGCTACCAGGGCACGCCGGCACCCCACCAGTGGTTCGGGGGCCCCGCCCTCGCCAGCGCCGGCAACATGGTGCTGCGTGACGCCGAGGACCTGGTAGTTGACAGCCTCAACTACGGAAGCCTCGTCGACCCATGGACCGCCGAGGGCTACCAGGCCACCTCCGGGTCGGGGCAGAGCGGCTGCCGAGTGAGCACACCGGGCACGACGGGTGCCAACGGGCGAAGCGCCGCCCGCTTCCCCGACGGCAACGACACCGACAGCAACTGCGCCGATTTCCATACGGCAACCGGGCCCACGCCTGGGTCATCCAACGACATCAGCTTCACCCTCTCCCCGGGCCCCCGCGTTTCGCTGCAGACCACGACACCCAGCGGCTCATCGAACTACATCCAGCACGGCACTACCACCAATGTGGCCACTGCCACGGTGACGGCGGCCAGCCCGGAGACCGACAAGCAGAACGCGACCTTCGTGCAGGCGGCCGGCCTGTCCAACCCGAACTGCTCCTCGTTCGAGTCGGTCAACAGGCCCGGAAACTACCTGCGGCACCAGGGCTTCGTGGTCTCCCTTCAACCCGACGACGGCAGCACACTGTTCTCTCAAGACGCCACCTTCTGCCGGGTACCAGGAAACAGCGGTCAAGGAGTGTCGTTCCAGTCGGTGAACTACTCGACGCGGTACCTCCGCGCCTACAACGGCGGCGTCTACCTCGCCGGCCCGCCCGGCACCAACGCGTGGGACACCACCATCTCGTATGCCGACGACACGAGTTGGCTGGTCGCCTCGCCGTGGTCCCCGGCGCCGTGAGGCACCGGCGAAGTAGAGGTACCCAACCACGCCGGAGGGTGCGGGACGGACGAACCGAGCAGCCGCCCGCCCCGAAGGCGCAGCCAGGGACGACGAAGGAGGAGCCTTGAGACTCGCCAGGATGGCCACCCTTGTCTGGGTGGTTGCACTCACCGCCGGCTCGACGCCCGTGATGTTCAGCCCATCGGCCCAAGCAAAGGCCGGTCGGGTGGACTCGCGCCAAGTGACGCTCGACGAAGCTACGCGAGATGACGTCGCACTTGATGACCTTGCCCGCACCCCACCGATGGGCTACAACAACTGGAACTCCACCGCCTGCCGGACCGTGTTCAACGAGGCGTTCATCAAGCAGATGGCCGACCTGATGGTGGAAACCGGCCTCAAGGACGCCGGCTATGAGTACCTCAACATCGACGACTGCTGGGCCCGCCCACAGAACAACCCCCTCGGCTCCCGAGATGCCGACGGCCACCTCGTCGTGGACCCCAACCGCTTTCCCAACGGGATCGACGGCCTCGCAAACTACGTACACGCCAAGGGCATGAAGTTCGGCATCTACCACGACGCCGGAACCAAGACCTGCAACGGCCAGGGATTCGACGGCGTGCTCGGCCCAGGTTACGTCAATGGCAAACAGCGCTACGAGCAGATCGACGCGCAGGACTTCGCGAACTGGGGCGTCGACCTGGTCAAGCACGACTGGTGCAACGTGGTCCTCGCCCAGGTTCCGCCCTTCGGAGGCACCCGCAACGCCAAAGCCCGCGAGCTGTACCTCACGATGCGCGACGCGCTCAATGCGACCGGTCGGAAAATCGTGTTCCAGGTCGCGACTCTCGGGGACCCAGGCGTACAGCCGTGGGAATGGGCCGCCGACATCGGCGCGCAGTACTGGCGCACAACCGGTGACATACAGGCGAACTACAACAGCATGTCGAACATCGCCAAGTTCAACCTCCAGCTCGCCCAGTACGCCGGCCCGGGCCACTGGAACGACCCCGACATGCTTCAGGTCGGCAACGGCACCTGGCCGATCGTGGAACAGCGGACCCACTTCAGTCTGTGGGCGATCATGGCCGCGCCCCTACTGATCGGCACCGACCTACGGCAAGCCACACCCGAGGAGATGGACATCCTTCTCAACACCAACGTCATCGCCGTCGACCAGGACCCACTCGGTGTCCAAGGCGATCTCGTCCGCCCCGTCACCAACGGCCAGTACATCATTGCCAAGCCGTTGCAGAACGGCGATGTCGCGGCAGCGTTGTGGAACGACAACACCACGAGCGGTCAACTCACCACGACGGTAACCGAACTCGGCCTGCCGCCGACCACCGGCGTGTACACGCTCCGCGACCTCTGGAGCGACGAGCTGCAGCTCACCTACGACACAGTTACCGCGCAGGTTCCGGCGCGCGGAACGGTGATGTACCGAATCGGCACGCGCCCCGACGACAAGGACGACTGCAAGGACGGCGGCTGGGCCACCTTCACCGACCCTGGCTTCCGAAACCAAGGCCAGTGCGTGTCCTGGGTGCTCCGGTCACAGCACAACGCCAGCGATCTCCCAACGGTAGCGGCAGCGGCAATTCCAGGAGGGAACGGGAATGCACAGTAGATCGTTAGCGACCCGCGTGCTCAGTCTGGCCGTGATCACCGTCTGGCTCGTGGCCTCCACGGTCCTCACCGGCGAGACAGCGGCGCGTGCGCAAGACACCGCCGTCGCCGATCATGAGATGCCGCAGCTCAGCGGCATCAGGCCAGTCAGAGCAGTCGAGATCATGGGCAGCGCGAACGCCGCCAAACCGGTGATTCCGAAGCCAGGCGACATCGACTACTACAACGGTCTTGGACTGACACCGACGATGGGCTTCAGCACCTGGAACCCGTACGGCTGTCCATGGATCACCGAGGATCTGATCAAGGCAACCGCGCGTGCGATGGTGACCAGCGGGCTGCGCGATGCGGGCTACGAGTACGTCAACCTCGACGACTGCTGGCAGGCCGGGCGACACCTCACGGGGCTCGCCAGGAACCACGCGGGACGGGTCAACGGCCATCTTGTTGCCGATCCGGTCGCGTTCCCAAGCGGCATGAAGGCCCTCGGCGACTACATTCACTCGCTAGGTCTCAAGTTCGGTCTGTACAGCACGCACGGTTCGTCGACCTGCCAGAACGTCGCGGCCACGTTCGGGTTCGAGGAGGTCGACGCTCAAGATTACGCCGATTGGGGCGTCGACTTCTTCAAGTTCGACACCTGCAACGGCGGTCTGCCCAGCGACCCGAACGCCTTCTACAACCGGTACAAGGTGTTGACTGACGCGTTGCTCGCCACCGGCCGCGACATCACCGTCGAGATCTGCGACTTCACGCGCGGCGGGCAGGCCTGGCTGTGGGCACCCCAGCTCGGCAACAACTGGCGCACGACAGGCGACATCAGCGCCCAGTACAGCAGCGTGCGCAACAACTTCGTCACCAACCAGACGTACCAGGCCTTCGCCGGCCCGGGGCACTTCAACAACCCGGACATGATGGAGATCGGAAACGGAGGCCACGACCTCGCCACATCCGGCGGGTACAGCACCCTCGCGGCACCGGTCAAAGTCGGCGACACCACCATCCAGGTAACGTCTCCTCTGAGCCAGCACAATATCGTCGGCGCACCGATCCGGATCGGTAGCGTTTGGGACTCGGGAGCCAACCGCCCTGGAACCGGCGTTGTCGAGAGCTCCATCGTCGCCTCCAGGGGTACCGCGGCAGGCCCGCCCGTCTCCACCTTCGCAGCGGCGAAACCAGGCGACACCAACATCAAGGTGGACAGCGCCGACGGCATGGTGGTCGGCAACAAACTCCTCGTCGAGTCGGTCAAAGGTGGCGGCCCCGACTTCGCACATCCGGTGACAGGAGACAAGCTGAGCGGCAGCGGCTTCAACTTCCCGTTCGGCGCCTACCCACTGCCGACAGGCGCCTACGAAGCGCCAACGATCACCGCGGTCGGCACGCCTGGAGTCTCAACGACCCTTGCCGACACCACTGCCATCGGCGACACGAACATCAAGGTCAGCAGTGCCGCCAACCTCGAGGCCGGCGACACCCTGACCATCGGCCACGGCAGCAACGCCGAGACCGCCACGATCGCCAGCGTAGGCACCGCGGCCGGCGCCGCCCGGACGATCGTCGCGCCAACCGCGGCGGGCGACACAAATGTCAAGGTGGACAACATCGGGGGCTTCGTCGTCGGCGAGCCATTCGTCGTCGACACCGGCACCAGGGCCGAACGGGCCACGGTCACCGCCGTCGGTTCCGCGGCAGCCGCCGCCACCAGCACGGTCGCTCCGGCCGCCGCCGGCGACACCGTCGTCAAGCTGGCCAGCACAGCAGGAGTCGTAGCCGGTCAGAAGATCGTCATCGGCGACGGCCCCGACGCTGAGACCGCCACAGTCACGAGCATCGGTACCGCCGCCGGCGCCAACACGACCATGATCGCACCCGCCTCCATCGGTGACACCAACGTGAAGGTAGCCAGCACCAACGGATTCGTCGTCGGCCAAGACCTGGCGATCGTCGAATCAGGTGCCGTGCCCATCGGCGCGCCCACCGAAGCCGCCACCGTCGTCGCCGTCGGCACTGCCGCGGGCCCCGTGACTCAAACGGTTGCCTCGACCGCCATCGGTGACACGAACCTCAAGGTGGCCAGCACCAACGGATTCGTCGTCGGGCAGCCGATGCAGGTCATGGAGTACGGCGGTGCCCAGTTCGAGACGACGACCGTCGTCAGCATCGGCACCCCCGCGGGCGCTGCCACAACGGTTGCCGCCCCGGCTACCCGCGGCAACACGAACATCAAGGTGACCAGCGTCAACGGATTCGTCGTCGGACAGGACCTGGTTGTCGGCGTCGGGCGACGCCAGGAAGTCCGCTCAGTAACGGACGTAGGCACCGCCGGCGCGAACGGTACCGGAGTCACCCTCGGTGAACCGCTAGCCTTCGATCACCTCACCCTCGATCGAATCCGCGGGGTAGGCACCGGTATCACCGTGACGCCCTTTGCGAAACCCCACGCCAGCGGCAGTGCCACCCGAGGCCAAGGCACCGGAGTCACCGTGACCCCACTCACGATGAATCACGATCTCGGCAAGACCGGCACCGGATCCGGACAGTCCCAGGCCCCCGGCTCCGGCAAGTCGATCCGCGGCACCGGCACCGGCGTCACGCTGGCCGCACCACTCACCAAGCCACACGGCGGATCCGTCACGGCGCGTGGACTTGGCACTGGCATCACCATCACGCCACTCACGGCCGCCCACGAAGGTGCCATCGCCACACGGGGACTCGGAACGGGCGTCACCCTGTCCAAGCCCCTCACCGGCGTGCACCACGGCGACGCGGTTGTTCGCGACCAGAGCAAGCCGGGGACCGGGATCACCATCGACGTCCCGCTGGAACACGGTCACGCGGTCAACGCCGTCCTTCGCGGAGGCGGCACGGGAATCACTCTGACCACACCCGCGACCGCCGCCCACCCACTCGGCGAACAAGTCGGCGCCAGCAGTATGACCGTGGACGAGGCACGCACCCACATGAGCCTGTGGGCCATGGCTGCCTCACCGTTGGTCATCGGCGCGGAAATCCCCAACATGCAGAAACAGAACCTCGAGATCTACCTCAACCGCGACGTGATAGCCGTCGATCAAGATGCGCTCGGCATCCAGGCATCCACGGTCACCAACGCCAACAACCACTGGGTCCTACGGAAACCGCTCGCCAACGGCGACGTCGCAGCAGCGTTGTGGAACGACACCACCACGAGCGCCCAACTCACCACGACCGTAACCGAACTCGGACTGCCGCCGACCACCGGCGTGTACACGCTGCGTGACCTGTGGAGCAAGGAGCTGCAGCTCACCTACGACACCATCACTGCCCAGGTGCCGGCACACGCGACGGTGATGTACCGCATCGGCACGCGACCCGACGACAAGGACGACTGCAAGAACGGCGGCTGGGCCAGCTTCACCGACCCCAGCTTCCGCAACCAAGGTGACTGCGTGTCCTGGACAAATCTGAACATCAAGCACCTGCCGCAGTAGCGGTAGTTCTCAGGCGGAGAGGGGAATACCGCGACCCAGGGTTGGCCGGCTCCCGGTCCGTATAGGTCGTGAGCAGGGCGCATGACCAGAAGGAGGGAAGAGGCGACAACAACGCTGTCGTCTCTTCCCTCCGGAGGCTCTCCCCACCGAGCGGGACACCCCGGTCTACGTGAGGCCCTACGGCGCTTGCGGGGTACTTCCAGGTACACCGGCGAGCGCTCAGGTCGTACGCGAGGCGCCGGCGTCGGCGGCGGGCCCAGCACCCCTGATCACCTCAGTCGGTGGGGGTCAGCCCGGTCGAGGCGCGGAACGAGCCGTCCATCTCGAACGGCACCGACTCGTGCTCGTGCGTCACCAGCCAGCGCCCGTCGATGCGGTGCAGCCCCAGCGTCACTCGGAACCACAGGCTGAAGCTCTCGGTCGAGCCCCGAGGCACAGCGGTCAGGCAGTCGAGGCTGGTCGCGAACGCCACGTCGCCGTCCGTGGTGATCTCGAGCTGGGTGACCTCGCGGCGCGGCGGCGCCTCGAAGGTGGCCATCCAGGCCTCCAGCGCGGCCGGGTTCCGGCCGTCGCCAGGCTGGCGCAGCGGCGGGGCGAGGGTGTACTCGACGAAGCTGGGCGCGTAGTACGACAGGATGGCCTTGGCGTCACCTTTCTGCAGCAGCGCGGCCTTGCCCTCGATGACTTCCCGGATCTCGTCCATGACGGGTCCTACCTTTCTCTCTTGCCCGGGATGTCGAAGCCGGGCCGCCCGGTTTCGACATCCCGGGCAAGAGAGAAGGAGAGAAGCCATGAAATACCTGATCCTGATCCAGTCGAACCCGCAGTCGCTGGCCGTCTGGGAGACGCTGACCGATCAGCAGCGGACCGACTTCGGCCTCGGTCACCTGCGGCTGACCGAGGAGATGCGTGAGGCCGGCGTGCTGGTGGTCAGCGAAGGGCTGGGCGACCCGGCCCTGGCCACCCAGGTCTCGGTGCGCGACGGTAGGACGATCACCTCCGACGGCCCGTACGCCGAGGTCAAGGAGCACCTGGCCGGCTTCTACCTGATCGACGTCGCGGATATCGACGAGGCGGTCGCCTGGGCCGCGAAGGCGCCAGACGCCGCGTACACCCGGGTTGAGGTGCGCCCGATCCTCGATATGAGCACATGGGAGCTGTGACCGGGCTGCCGGACCTGCTGCGCGAATGCGCACCGCAGGTCCTGGCCGCCGTGGTGCGCCGCTACGGCGACTTCGAGGCCTGCGAGGATGCGGTGCAGGAGGCGCTGATCGCGGCCGCCCGGCAGTGGCCGGAGACCGGCGTCCCGGAGCAGCCGCGGAACTGGCTGATCACCGTGGCGAGCCGCCAGCGGGTCGACCTGCTGCGCAACGAGACTGCCCGCCGGCGCCGCGAGGAGGCGGTCCGGCACGAGCCCGCGCCGCAGGTCCGTGGCGACGACGAGCTGCCGTTGCTGCTGCTCTGCTGCCATCCGGCGCTGAGCGTGCCGGCGCAGGTCACGCTCACCCTACGGGCGGTCGGCGGGCTCACCACCGCGGAGATCGCCCGGGCGCTGCTGCTGCCGGAGGCCACCGTGGGCCAGCGGATCAGCCGGGCCAAACAGCGGATCCGCGACACCGGCACCCGGTTCGAGATGCCCGCGCCGGGCGAGCTCGGCGAGCGTCTCACCGCAGTCCGCCACGTGCTCTACCTGATCTTCAACGAGGGCTACACGGCCAGCTCCGGCGACGCCTTGAACCGGGTGGAGCTGACCCGGGAGGCGATCCGGCTGACCCGGCAGCTGCACCGGCGCCTACCGGACGACGGCGAGGTGGCCGGCCTGCTCGCGTTGATGCTGCTCACCGACGCGCGCCGGCCCTCGCGTACCGGGCCGGACGGCACCCTGGTCCCGCTCGCCGAGCAGGACCGGCGCCGCTGGGACGCGGCCGCGATCGCCGAAGGCGTCGCGATCATCACCCACACGCTGGCGCGGGCCCCAATCGGCCCGTTCCAGCTGCAGGCCGCGATCGCGGCGGTGCACGACGAGGCAGCGCGCGCCGAGGACACCGATTGGCCGCAGATCCTCGCCCTGTACGGGATGCTGCACGCACTCGCCCCGAGCCCGATGGTCACGCTGAACCGGATCGTGGCGCGTGCCATGGTCGACGGCCCGAAAGCCGGGCTCGCCGCTCTGGACCAGATCGCCGACGATCCGGTGCTGGCCCGGCACCACCGGACCGCGGCGGTGCGGGCTCACCTGCTGGAGCTGGCCGGCGACCGGGCCGGGGCGCAGGAGCATTACCGGCTGGCGGCGCGGCTCACGCTCAGCCGGCCCGAGCAGCGCTATCTGGAGTCGCGGGCAGCGCAGCTCCTGTGAATCTCGTGGTGGCCCTGTTCGACGGCGGGCCCATCCGCAACCCGCCGAATCAGAGTTGTGTTCACCACTGAAACCAACACACCCGCCCAGGTATTGACACTACTGGACAACCATAGTTACCGTCATCGATCACAATCGCACATCGCGACCTGGTCATCGAAGACAGGAGACGGTCATGCGTGCATTCCGAGGACGGCTGCTAACCACCTTCGCCGCGTTGGTTGTTGCGGCAGCCGCCACCACCACGGTCACCGTCGCGGCCGAGAACGTCGCGCCGCGCCCGGCGTATGCCCTCGATGACGGGATGGCCCTCACTCCGCCGATGGGCTTCAACAACTGGAACACCACGCATTGCAGCAACACGTTCAACGAGCAGATGATCATGGGTATCGCCGACCTGTTCGTGGCCAAGGGGCTCAAAGACGTCGGCTACCAGTACGTCAACCTCGACGACTGCTGGGCCCTGCCGACCAGAGACCCGGCCACCCAGCGGCTGGTGCCGGATCCCGCCAGGTTCCCGCACGGCATCAAGTGGCTGGCGGACTACGTGCACGGCAAGGGCCTCAAGTTCGGCATCTACACCAGCGCCGGCACCAAGACCTGCAACACCCTGGGCTTCCCGGGCGGGCTGGGCCACGAGGACACCGACGCGCAGACGTTCGCCGACTGGGGCGTGGACTACCTGAAGTACGACAACTGCAACAACCAGGGTGTGCCGGCGATCGAGCGGTACACCAAGATGCGCGACGCGCTGAAGAAGACCGGCCGGCCGATCGTCTTCAGCATCTGCGAATGGGGCCAGAACCAGCCCTGGCGGTGGGGCGCCGAGATGGGCCACCTCTGGCGCACCACCGGTGACATCAGCGACAGCTGGAGCTCGATGCTCTCGATCATGAAGCAGAACGCTGCGCTCGCCGAGTTCGCCGGACCCGGGCACTGGAACGACCCGGACATGCTCGAGGTCGGCAACGGCGGGATGACCGATACCGAGTACCGCTCACATTTCAGCCTCTGGTCCATCATGGCCGCGCCGCTGCTGATCGGGTCGGACCTGCGCAACGCGAGCCAGGCGACATACGACATCCTGCTCAACCGGGACGTGATCGCGGTGAACCAGGACCGGCTGGGTGTGCAGGCCCGGGTGCTGTCCAACCAGGATGGCCTCTGGGCCTTCGCCAAGCCGCTGGCGAACGGCGACGTGGCTGTCGCGCTGTTCAACGAGAACTCGTACGGTGCGCGGATCGGCGTCGCCGCGGCGGAACTCGGCCTGCCGCACCGGGAAGGCTATGTGCTCCGTGATCTGTGGCAGCACACGAGCACCGAGTCGGCGGGGGAGGTCGCCGCTCACGTCCCGGCGCACGGCACCGTCATGTACCGGGTGAGCACCGACCCGGACTGGGGCACCTACCCGCCCACCACCAGCTTCGAGGCGAAGGCGAACGGCCCCGGGCAGGGGTCGGCCGGCCAGTACATCGTGCCCGGCCAGCCGGTCGAGGTGACCGCCGAGCTGACCAACCATGGCCGGCTCCCGGCGCAGAAGGCGGCAGTGCAGGTCACTGGGCCGACCTCCTACGAAGGGGTCTCGTACGAAGGTGAGGCGGCCGGCAACACGCTGTCCGGCGGGGCCCGGCTCAGCTCGTGCTCAGGCTGCTCCGGCGGGCAGAAGGTGGGCTTCATCGGCAACGGCCCGAACAACTGGGTACGTGTCAACGGGGTCACCGCGACCGCTGCCGGTACCTACCGGCTGACAATCTACGCCGCCGTGAGCGGCACGCGATCGTTCTTCGTGAGCGTCAACGACGGCGCCAGCGTGGAGGTGCCGGTGACCGGGACCAGCTTCTCCAGCCCGGTGGCGGTCACGCTCGACGTGCCACTCGCGGCAGGCGCGAACACGATCCGGTTCTCCAACGACACCGCGTACGGGCCGGACCTCGACCGGATCGTGGTGAGCGGCACGGCAAACCTGGCTGACTGGACCGTCGCGCCGACCGCCCCACATACCAAACCCGTACTGCTCAGCGGCACGAGTGCCGGCGGCACCTGGCAGGTGACACCGCCCGCGGACGCCGCCCCCGGAACTTACGAGCTGGAGGTGACCGGTGCCTACTACTCGCATGGCAAGCAGTACGGCACAGGCGCCCGGGTGCGGCTGGTTGTCTCCGCCACGCCGCCCCTCATCACCGGTTTCCTCAGCGACGCGCGATGGCTGGAGGCAAACAACGGCTGGGGCCCGGTCGAAACCGACATGTCCAACGGGGAGCAATCCGTCCGCGACGGCCGCACCATCTCGATCGGTGGTGTGCAGTACGCCAAGGGCCTTGGCGTACACGCGTCGAGCGACATCCTGTACCTCGCCGCCGGCAGGTGCACGAGCCTGGTCGCCGACGTGGGCATCGACGACGAGAAGCGTGGCAACAGGGCCGGCTCGGTCACCTTCGAAATCTGGGCCGACTCGACGAAGGTCGCCGACAGCGGCGTGCTGACCTGGCAGGACCCGGCGAAGACGCTCACCGCCGACATCAGCGGCGCGTCCTTCGTCCGGCTCGTGGTCACCGAGGCCGGCGACGGCAACAACAGCGACCACGCGGACTGGGCAGCGGCCAGGGTGACCTGCGCTCCGTAAGATCCGTTCACGACACACGGGATCTCTCTCCGGTGCTCGTGGCGGCGGGGCATGGGTCCAGGTGATGGGCCGGGGTAGCGCGGTCAGGCGGCTGAACGCGGCGGCGAAAACGGCTACCCCGGGCCAGTTTTCGGCGATGCGTAGGTAGGTGCGGCGGGCGGATCGGATGATCCGGGCTGGTCCTGGAGCAGCGGGTGACGCAGCTACTTCGGTTCGGCGGGCTTTCCGGCGAGGTAGTCGTCAGGGACCGCCAGGGCAGGCCGGCTTCCTGGCTTGTCGGTAACCGGTGGTTCGCCACCCGGATTCCGCCCCGGCGACCCCGGCCTGTGGTCGCCGTCACCGAAGCCGTTGCGGGATCGTGACGTTGAGGTTTCGGACAGATGTTGACGATCTTGGGTGTGAGCGCTAACACTGCCCACAGTGCAATGTGTACGGCCGGCGATGGCACCCGTTTCTCAGAGGGGAAGAGCGTGAGTAGAAGACTGTGGACGGCTGTCGGGGGCGCCCTGCTGGCGCTTAGCCTGGCGGCTTGTAGCGGTGAGGGTGCGGGCGGCAGCGCCGACCGCAGCAAGGAGAAGCCCAGTGACCTGACCATCGGCGTCTCCATGCCGACCCAGACCTCGGAGCGGTGGATCGCCGACGGCAAGTCGGTGAAGGAGAAGCTGGAGCAGAAGGGCTACAAGGTCGACCTTCAGTACGCGGGCGACGACATTCCCACCCAGTCGCAGCAGGTGGATCAGATGATCACACGGGGTGCTGACGTGCTGATCATCGCAGCGATCGACGGGACCGCGTTGAGCAGCCAGTTGCAGACGGCGGCCAACGCGAAGATCCCAGTCATCGCGTACGACCGCCTGATCCGGGACAGCCCCAACGTCGACTTCTATGTCAGCTTCGACAACTACAAGGTCGGGGTTGCCCAGGCCACTGCGCTGCTGGTGGGTCTCGGCCTGCAGAACAAGGACGGATCGAAGGGCACCGAGGCCGGGCCGTTCAACATCGAACTCTTCGCCGGGTCGCTGGACGACAACAACGCCCACTTCTTCTTCAACGGGGCGATGGATACGCTCAAGCCCTTCCTGGACGCCGGCTCTCTCGTCGTCAAGTCCCGTCAGACCCGCATCGAGCAGGTGGCGATTCTGCGGTGGCAGCAGGAAACCGCGCAGAAGCGGATGGAGGACCTGTTGACCTCGAGCTACAACGACAAGTCGCGCGTCGATGGCGTCCTGTCGCCGTACGACGGATTGTCCCGCGGCATCATCACGGCCCTGCAGAACGCCGGGTACGGAACAGGGGCCAACAAGATGCCGGTCGTGACCGGTCAGGACGCAGAGATCGCCTCGGTCAAGCTCATCAACGACGGGATCCAGAGCTCCACGATCTTCAAGGACACCCGCCTGTTGGCCGAGCAGGCCGTCATCGCGGCCGAGGCGTTCCTGACGGGCAAGAGTGCGGAGCCCAACGACACCAAGACGTACAACAACGGGGTCAAGGTCGTGCCGTCGTACCTCCTGCCGGTGCAGACCGTGTACAAGGACGACATCAAGCCGGCCCTCATCGACTCCGGCTACTGGACGGCCGAGGAGGTCTCCACCGGACGAGCCAAGAGCTGAGCCGGCGCTCGGGCTCGGTGGCGGCGACGTCGCTGAGCCCGAGCGTGGCGGTGTCGCCACGGCGCCCGCGCCCGCTGCGTCCCGTCAGCTCGAACGGACCCGACGACCCAGACGACGAGGAACCAGGACGATCGCCATGGACGACACGATCCTCGAGATGCGTAACATCACGAAGACCTTTCCGGGGGTGAAGGCGCTCCAAGATGTCACGCTCGCCGTCCGGCGAGGCGAGATCCACGCCATCTGCGGCGAGAATGGTGCCGGCAAGTCCACCCTCATGAAGGTGCTGTCGGGCGTTTACCCGACCGGCTCGTATGACGGTGAGATCATTTTCGACGGCCAGCCGGTGCACTTTCGCGGCATCCGGGACAGCGAGGCTGTCGGCATCGTCATCATCCACCAGGAGCTCGCCCTGGTGCCGTACCTGTCGATAGCCGAGAACATCTTCCTCGGCAACGAGCGTCGCGGGACCGGCCGCCTCATCGACTGGAACCGGACCAACGCCGAGGCCGGTGCGCTACTGGCGTCCGTCGGGCTGCACGAACACCCGGTCACCCCGGTCGTCCAGCTCGGCGTCGGCAAGCAGCAGCTGGTGGAGATCGCCAAGGCGCTCTCCAAGGAGGTGCGCCTGCTGATCCTGGACGAGCCGACCGCCGCGCTGAACGACGTCGACTCGGCGCACCTGCTCGACCTGCTGCGCCGGCTCCGCGAGCAGGGGATCACCTGCATCATGATCTCGCACAAGCTCAACGAGATCACCGCGATCGCCGACTCGACCACCGTCATCCGCGACGGGCAGACGGTCGAAACGCTCGACATGAGCTCCGGCCAGGTGACCCAGGAACGAATCATCCGCGGCATGGTGGGCCGCGATCTGGAGAGCTACTACCCCGACCGGGTCTCGACACCGGGCGCGGAGGTGCTCCGGATCGAGGAGTGGACGGTCCGGCACCCCGTTCAGGACCGCAGGGTGGTCGACGGGGCCAGCCTGAACGTCCGGGCCGGTGAGGTTGTCGGCATCGCCGGGCTCATGGGGGCCGGCCGGACCGAGCTCGCCATGAGCGTCTTCGGCCGGTCGTACGGACGCGACATCACGGGCCGTTTGTTCGTGCATGGCACGGAGGTCAGGGCCAGGACCGTCGCGGAAGCGATCGGAAACGGCATCGCGTACGCCACGGAGGACCGCAAGCGTTACGGGCTCAACCTCATCGAGGACGTGTGCCGCAACATTTCGGCGGCCGCGCTCGGCAAGCTCGCCCGCGGGGGTTGGGTGAACGGCAACGAGGAGATCAAGGTTGCCGAGCAGAGTCGGCGCAACATGAACATCAAGACGCCGAGTGTGATGGCCGTGGCAGGGAAGCTTTCCGGCGGCAACCAGCAGAAGGTCGTCCTGTCGAAGTGGCTGTTCACCGACCCGGACGTGCTGATCCTCGATGAGCCGACGCGGGGCATCGACGTCGGCGCGAAGTTCGAAATATATACGATCATCAACCAGCTCGTGGCTGACGGAAAAGCGGTCATCCTCATCTCGTCCGAGCTGCCCGAGCTGCTCGGGATGTGCGACCGCATCTACACGCTCTCGGCCGGCCGCATCACCGGCGAGCTGCCGGTGGGCGAGGCAACCCAGGAGAACCTTATGGAGCTCATGACGAAGGAGAAGGAGCTCGCCGGATGACAAGCACCAAGCAGCCCGTGGCGGAGGACCGCCTGTCGTCCCAGAGTTCCTCGGCCGTCGCGTTGCACACCGGGACCAGCGACCCGCGTACGCTGATCCTGCGCAACCTGCGACAGAGCGGCATCTACGTCGCCTTCGTCGTCATCGTCGCGCTCTTCGCGATCCTGACCGACGGTGTCTCGCTGAGCCCCGGGAACATCACGAACATCGTCCTGCAGTACTCGTACATCCTGGTGCTCGCGATCGGCATGGTCATCGTGATCGTCGGAGGCCACATCGATCTCTCGGTGGGATCGGTAGTGGCGCTGACCGGTGCCGTCTCCGCTGTCGTGGTGATCCAGCAGGGACACCCGTGGTGGGTCGGAATTCTCGCCGCACTGGCCGTCGGCCTCGCGGTCGGCGCCTGGCACGGCTTCTGGGTCGCGTACGCCGGGATCCCGGCCTTCATCGTGACCCTGGCCGGCATGCTCCTGTTCCGCGGTCTCACCCTGCGGGTGCTCGACAACATCTCGCTCTCGCCGTTCCCGGCCGAGTACCAGCGAGTCGCCAACGGCTTCCTGAACGGACTGATCGGGGGGGACGGCTACGACGCCTTCACCCTTCTCATCGGCGCCATCGCGGTGGCGGGCTACGCGGTGAGTGGCTTTCGTACCCGCGTCTCACGCGTTCGCTATGACCAGCCCGTCGAGTCGTTCCCGCTGTTCGTGGCCCGGGTGGTGCTGGTAGGGGCCGTCATCATGTGCTTTGCCTGGCAGCTCGCCCACGCACGTGGGCTGCCGATCGTGCTCATCGTCCTCGCGGTCCTTGTCCTTGGCTACGCCCTCCTCACCAGGCGCACGGTCTTCGGCCGTCAGGTCTACGCGATCGGCGGTAACCTCTCGGCCGCGATGCTGTCCGGGGTGAAGGTCCGCAAGGTGAACTTCTGGATGTTCGTCAACATGGGCTTCCTGGCGGGGGTGGCCGGCGTCATCTACTCCTCGCGATCGAACGGCGCTCAGCCCGCCGCCGGCAACATGTTCGAGCTCGATGCCATCGCCGCGGCCTTCATCGGTGGCGCTGCCGTCACCGGCGGGGTCGGCACCGTGGTGGGTGCCATGGTCGGCGGCCTCATCATGGCGGTGATGAGCAACGGGATGCAGCTCATGGGCGTCGACCAGTCGATACAGTCAGTCGTGAAAGGCCTCGTGCTGCTCCTCGCCGTGGCATTCGATGTCTACAACAAGCGGCGCGCGGGGGCCACGCGCTGACGGCGCGACGCCGGCACCCGGACCTCCGCCTCGGCCGTCGAGCAGCACACCCCCGCGTGGCCGCCGGGGTCAGCTCGGTGCGGCCGGGGCGGGGTAGGGCGGGGTGAGCCGGTCCGCGAGCCCCTCGATGATCTGGGTGAGGTAGTCGAAGTCCGGCACGGCCACCCGCTCGGCCCGATCGTGCAGGGTGTCCGGGGTGACCGTGTCGTCGATGCGGGCGACCTCGTGGTGTCCGTAGCAGTCCATGGCATGCCTCCCGTCACTGGTCGTGACGCTCGCAGGCGGTGCCGTCACACCGTCGCTTGCCTACCCCCATCATTGCACTGTGCAAGCATCGCGGGCAGGGGGCTGACCTGGGCAGTCAATCCCCGGCCCCCGCCGGGCTCTCGGTGCGGCAAATCCGATCCGAGCCACCACCGAGGACCCTCGGTCGCCCGGCCCGGATTGATTACCGCCGCCCAACGCCTTCCTACGGCAGCCGTGGCGATGATTCTCGAGGCTACGAGCCGGACTCCGGGGATCGGATCTGCGCGGCGTGTCATGCGCCGGCCGTGGCCTGTGATGGGGTCACGGCCGGCGCGCGTGCCGCCGGGCCTCCGGGGTCTCCGACAGGTGACACGGTCACCGGCGGGTAGCGCGGTGGCCGCCGGCAGATGTTTCCCTCAGAGAAACGGGGACTCCTTGTGGGGAGACGGGTGTCATCCTAGTATCCACATCTCTGTGCATCGCCGCCAGAGAGATGGACGCCGGTGCGAAACCGGCGGCGGCCCGCGAGAACCTGCATGTCGACGACGGTCGGTCTCGGCCGGGTCGAGTCGCTCGAACTGGAACTGGCCAATGTGAACTCGTCCGGCAGCACTGCCAGGTGCCGTGCCGGCTCCCGCCTGGCGTCGGGCCACCCGGGAGGCCACTGCGGGGTGCTCGTATCCGCTCATCCTGACTAACATGACGACGACACCGACGGCGGATTTGCGGCCAGCGATCTCGGCGATGTCGCCCTCAGCCCGCTGCCTCGCGGGCGGGCGGTGGGATGTGTCTCAGGAAGAAGTAGCTGTTTTGTGCTGGGAAACATGGCTCCGCTAGGCTACTCTCCAAACCTGGCGTTCGTTTCCCTGGGAGAAACAATGGTTGCGGCTGAGCCGGACTACATCGTCAAGCCCGTGTTCAAGGCACTGGCCGTGCTGCGGTGCATCGGCGAGGCGGACCGCCCACTGACGCTCGGTGACGTCTGCAGCCGCGCCGAGCTGCCCAAGAGCACCGCCTTCAAGTACCTGCGTACCCTGCGGGACAGCGGCTTCGTAGCGCACGACCCGGACACCGACACCTATCGGATCGGCCTCGTGGTCTGGCAGCTGGGTCAGCTGTCCGGCGAGCAGAACCGGATCCGGGAGGTTGCCCTGCCGGCGATGCGCCGCCTGCACGGCCGGTTCGGCGAGACCGTCAACCTCGGCCTGCCCGACGGCCGTGACATCGTCTACCTGGAGATGATCGAGAGCACCCGAGCCCTGCGCATGCAGGCGCGGCTGGGTTCGCGCGATCCGCTCTACAGCACTGCCCTGGGCAAGGCCTACCTGGCCGCGTTGGACGGGGATGCCTGGCGCAACCTGGTGCCGACCCGGCTCGCTCCGCGCACGCACCACACCGTCGCGTCACTGGCCGCGCTGCGAGCCGAGCTCGACCAGGCCAGGGCGCGTGGCTACGCGACCGAGACCGGGGAGAACGAGGAGGGCTCGGCCTGCGTAGCCGCCGCCATCCATGACGCGCGCGGCGTGCCGGTGGCCGCGATCAGCGTCTCGGCCCCCGACAGGCGGATGGACGACGAGCTGCGCGCCGAGATCGGCAGACACGTCGCGGCCGCGGCGGCGGACTGCTCGCAGCGTCTGGGCTACCGGACGGCGTTGTGACCGGGGGCGCCGTCCGGTCCTAGCGCAGCGGAGCCACCGGATTCAACGGGTACCCGATGAGCCGGTGGGCGAAATCGAGCGCGCGGGACAGCGCCACCTCGACGATCTTCTCGCCGGTCGCGGGGTTGGCGAGCCGCGGATCGCCCAGGGCGCCGTTCGGGCTCCATTCGTCCAGCCGGATCGGCACGTCCACACCGGTGAACGGCGGGCCGGCCAGCGGCTGGAGCTCCGGCGCCGGAGCCGGCCCGGGCACCTGGTCGGCACGCAACCCGCCCGGGTTCACGACCATCACGACGGAGGTCTCGGCCTCGCACGCGTGCCCCCAGCCGAGATCGCCGACGTGCTTGCTGGCCTCGTCGCGCGCGACATCAGACCACATCATGTGCGCCATCAACGCACCGGTGTCCCGGCGTACCTCACGGGACGCCAGCCGCACTGCGTCGGTGTTGCCGCCATGCCCGTTGACGACCAGGATGCGTGGAATGCCCCAGTGCACCAGGCTCTCGGCGATGTCCTTGAGCAGCGCGATGAGGGTGGCCGGCCGCAGCGTCAGCGAGCCGGGAAAGGCGAGGTGGTGCTCGGACAGCCCGTAGGGCATCAGCGGGCACAGCAGCGCCTGGTCGCCCAGTTCGGTGGCCAGCCGGCGCGCCAGCCCGCGCGCCACGGCCGCGTCGGTCTCCAGGCTCAGATGCGGGCCGTGCTGCTCGGTGGAGCCGATCGGCACGATGGCCAGCTTCACCGACGGCAGCGCCGCGCGGACGTCGGGCCAGGTCATCGAGGTGAGTTCGAGCATCGGGTTCCTTCGCGTCGCGGTCGGATGGTCAGGTGCGGTGCCGTAGCGGACTGGTGAGGGCAGTCAGGCGGGCCGGGTCGACGGTGACACCGAGGCCGGGCCCGTCGGGTACGAGGGCGTGGCCGGCGCGGTACCGGACCGGATCCGCGGCGACATCGTCGCGGTAGACCATCGGTCCGACGGTGTCGCCGGGGAAGTCGAGGTTGTCCACCGCGGCGGCCAGGTGCAGCGCGGCCGCCGACCCGACGGACAGCTCCTGGGTGCCCCCGATGAGCGTGCCCACCTGGGCGTGCCGGGCCAGCGTGAAGACGTCCAGCGCGGCGGTGAACCCGCCGAGCGCGGCGAGCGAGATGTTGAGGATGTCCACGGCGTCCGCGTCCAGCAGCCGCCGGGCCTCGGCATGGCTCCACACGTGTTCGCTGACCGGGACCGGAAGCTGGCGCCGCACCTCGGCCAGCGTGTCGGGGTTGCCGCGCCGGACCGGGCTCTCCACCGACAGCGCGCCGGATCGCGGGAGCAGCCGGTGCAGCAGGCGCAGGGCGGTGGCGGGCGGGAAGCGGGCGGACAGGTCGAGGCACTTGACGGTGAAGGCCTCGCCGAACCGCTCCCGTGCCTCGTCGAAGAACCATTCCTCGACCTCGAGGTTG
Organism: Micromonospora sp. SL4-19; assembly: GCF_047921475.1. Lineage (NCBI taxonomy): Bacteria > Bacillati > Actinomycetota > Actinomycetes > Micromonosporales > Micromonosporaceae > Micromonospora > Micromonospora sp. SL4-19. The sequence goes on along the minus strand of NZ_JBLROB010000043.1, from coordinate 10,768 downwards.
CCGCACACGTACACCTTGAAGAGGGTGAAGCCCTGGTCGATCCGGCGCCGGGCCTCGGCCAGGTTGGCCTCCGCGATCGACCGGTCGTACATGGGGAACATCGGGTACCCGACGGGCATGGCATCGCGCCGGCGGCCGCCGAGCAGGTCGCACACGGACGTGCCGAGCGCCCGGCCGAGCAGGTCGTAGAGCGCGATCTCGACGGCCCACCGCACCACGGGGTCGGCCGTACCGAACCGGCCGTCGAGCCGGGTGAGCAGGTCCACCCGGTCGGCCGGATCGGCGCCCACCAGTACGGCCTCCAGCTCGGCGGCCAGTACGCCGAGATCCGGCAGCCAGGCCATCTCCTCGGCGTCGGACAGCTCGCCGTATCCGGTGACCTGGTGGTCGGTGTCCAGTTCCACGATCAGGTGTCGGCTCGTGACGCCGGTGTGGCGGGCAGTGGCGACCGGTGTGATGGACACCTTGACGATGCGCACCGCCGCCTCCTCTCGTCCACTCGTTTCCTGAAAAGGCACGCGCGTTTCTCCGATGGGAGAATGGCAGCGGGCGGCGAGACTGTCAACGCCGGGCGGGTGCCCTGACGTGCGAGATTGCCCGGTACGTTTGGACTCCGGGTCGTCGAGTCCGGGCGCGGGCTATCCCTTCACGAGAGACGGATAGTTCTTGACGAGAACCGCTGGTGATCCTAGTCTCGGTCCACACGACGGATCCGCGACGCGGATCCCAGGTGTTTCGCCCGACTTCGCTTGGGAGTAACCATGGACGACTCGACGTCCCGAACACTTTCCCGCCGCAGCGTCCTCAAGCTCGGCGGCGGCGGCATCGCCCTGCTCGCCGGCGGCGGGCTGCTCGCCGCCTGCACGAGCGCCACCTCACCGAAGACCAACCCGGCGTCAGCGGGCCCGGACAGCGGCTCGCTCACCATCGCCGACATCGCCGACGACACCGACAAGCCCAGCGTCGCCGCCGCCGCGGCGGCTGTCGCCGCGTTCAAGGCCAAGCAGCCGAACGTCACCGTCGTCACCAAGCTCCAACCATCCGGCGCCGACGAGGTGGCGGCGTTCATCGCCAGCCGCACCGCCCCGACCGCGTACGTGGTCAGCAGCAACGACGTGAGCCCGATGATCGCGGCCAAGCAGGTGCCCGACATGACGGCGATCATCAAGAAATGGGAGCATTTCGACGAGCTGGCACCCGCCCTCCTCGACACCTTCGGCCTCAACGGCACCTACTACGGCCTGCCGCAGTACAGCGGCTCGACCGGGCTGGTGATCTCGAAGCCGTTGTTCCAGAGCGCCGGCCTCGACCCGACCGACTGGCAGCGGGGCGGCAAGACCTTCGCCGACTTCCGCGCCGCGGCCAAGGCCATCTCGGACAAGAACCCCGGCGTGGCCGGCTTCCAAGCCACCCTCAAAGGTCCCCGGCAGGGCGGCCTGTCGCTGTTGACGCTCATGTATGCCAACGGCCAGTTGACCTACCGCCAGGACGACGCGACCAAGAAGTACACCGCGACCTGCAACACACCGCAGGCCGTCGCCGCGCTGCAGTTGCTGCAGCAGATGTACTGGCAGGACAAGAGCATGGGGAGCAACCCTGTCATCGCGTATCTCGACGGCTTCCAGGCGCTCGCCTCGGGCAAGGCCGCGATGTGCATGTCCGCGTTCGACGGCCCGGGCCAGGTCGCCGCGGCCGGCGCGGAGCGCCCCGACGACTTCATCATGGTGCCGTTCCCGATCAACGACACGGCACAGGGCACGCTGATCGGCAGCGGCTCGGGTTACGTGTTCAGCAACACCGTCAACCAGTCCGACCTGCAGGCCGCATTCGACTACACGGTCTTCGAGAACCTCAGCGTCGAGGGTGTCTCGGCGTACTACAAGGCGTGGCTCGAGGCGGGCAAGGCGGACGGATCGGGGGAGACGCCCCAGACCGTACCGTTCGCGACGCTGTTGCTGAAGGCGGGCTCCGCGCTGCGTGCCCAGATCGAGGAGGCGGTCAAGCCCTACGTACCGGCCTACTCGCTGTCACTCTACGGCGACTACTTCGCCACCACGGCGAAGATCAACCTGGCACCCGAGCCGGTCGTCAAGGGCAAGGAGATCAAGACCGCCCTGCAGACCCCGGTCGAGGTCATCATGACCAAACCCAACGCCAACCCCCAGACCGAACTGGACAAGGCCAACGCGGTCATCCAACAGGCACTGAACTCCTGACCCGATGAACGCGACAAGGCAGCAGTCCGTCGAGGCGCGCACGCCGCCTTCCGCTCGCCCGGCCGGGAAGATCCCGGCCGGGCACGCGCCAGCGCACCACGCGAGCCGGGCGGCGGTCGGGCTCCGTCGCCGGATCTTGCGCAACCTGAGCGGGTACGCCTACATCGCGCCGGCCGCGCTGCTGTTCGCGCTGTTCGCCTGGTACCCGATCGTGCTCGGCCTCGAGATGAGCCTGCAGCGGGTGACCCTGGCCGACCCGTCAACGTGGAGCGGCGTGCAGAACTTCCAGCTCATCTTCCACGATCCGGTGTTCTGGACGGCATGGGGCAACACCCTGAAGTTCTCGGCACTGTCGCTGCTGTTCGGCTTCGTGGTACCCGTCGGGCTGGCCATCTGCGTCAACGAGATGCGCCACGGCCAGTGGTACTTCCGGCTGGCCTTCTACCTGCCCGCGATCCTCCCGCCGATCGTCACCGCGTTCATGTGGAACTGGTTCCTGGACCCCGGCCCGGGCGGGTTCGTCAACTCGTTGCTGGGGCACCTCGGCATCGGGCCGCAGCCGTGGCTCAACTCGCAGACCCAGGCGCTGTACGCGATCCTGGCCATCACCATCTGGGCCGGCTCCGGCGCGACCATGCTGATCTACCTGGCCGCGCTGCAGGACATCCCCGCCGAGCTCTACGAGGCGGCCGAACTGGACGGCGCCAACCTGTGGCAGCGGGTACGCAGCGTGACGCTGCCCCAGATCCGAACCGTCATGGCCGCCATGTTCGTGCTGTCGTTCATCAACTCGATGCAGCTGTTCGTCGAACCGTACGCGCTGACCGCGGGCGGACCCAACCACGCCACCGAGACCGTGGTGACCGTCATGTACGAGTACGGCTTCCAGGAACAGCAGTACGGCAAGGCAGCGGCAGTCGGGGCGACCCTGTTCGTGGTCATCGTGCTGCTCACCGTCGGCCTGGTCTGGCTGCCCCGCCGGATCGCCGCCCGTACGACGGCTCCGGGCCGCCGCGCGGCGTCGGACCGGCCGTCATTCGGTCCGGAGCGCCGCCTAGCGGCGCGGAGGCCGAATCATGGCCGCCAGCCGAGCTCGAGTCGTCGCAGGAAGGGGGTGCCCGGATGACCGCGACACCCCGCCGCCGCGGCGAGCCGGCCGCCCGTACGCTCGTCTCCGCGATGGCCGCCCGCCGCCCGTGGGCCCGGGTCGTCTACTGGGCCACCTGGGCACTGCTGGTGCTCGCCACCCTTTCCACGGTGGTCCCGCTGTGGTGGCTCATCACCGGGGCGTTGAAGACCCCGCACGACCTCAACCAGACACCGCCGACCTGGATCCCGCAGCCGTGGACCCTCGACGGCGTGGTGCTCACCTGGAAGCGGCTGGACCTGTTCCAATACTTCCGCAACTCGGCCCTGCTGGCGGCCGGCACGCTGGCGCTACGCCTGGCCGTGTCGGTGCTCGCCGCGTACGGACTGTCGAAACTGCGCCCGGCCGGGCACCGTCTGTTTCTGGGCGCCTTCCTGAGCACGCTGATGATCCCGGCGATCATCTACTTCATCCCGCAGTACGTGACCGTGATCAACCTCCCGCTGGGCGGCGTGAGCCTCAAGGGCTCGTGGTGGGGGGTGTGGCTGCCCGGCGCCGTGAGCGGGTTCGCCATCTTCGTACTCAAGATCTTCTTCGACAAGATCCCGCCGGAGCTGACCGAGGCGGCCGTCGTCGACGGCGCCAGCTCGTGGCGGATCCTGACCCGGATCATCCTGCCGCTGTCCAAGGGCCCGATCGCGGTCGTGTCCATCTTCACCGTCATCGCGTCGTGGCAGGACTTCCTGTGGCCGAAACTGATCCTCGGCGACGACCCCGCGATGCGCCCGCTGTCGGTGGCGCTCTACCTGGTCAACTCGCCCGGCTCGCGAGCGCCGTTGAACGTGCAGATCGGCTCGCTGGCGATCGCGTCGATACCGATGATCATCCTGTTCCTCGTGTTCCAACGGCAGATCATGCGCGGGGTCACCTTCACCGGGTCGAAAGGTTAAAGGAGAAACCTTGAACATCACCGGCACCACCCTCCACCCGGTCAAGGCACGCCGGCACAGCGGGGAGACCAGCCAGCACGTCATCGTCAAACTCCACACCGACGCCGGCATCACCGGCCTCGGCGAAATCTCCGATCTGCAGGAGCTGAGCTACCTGCCCGATCTGACCGTCCTGAGCGACGAGCTCAACAGGCTGCTGACCGGCCGAGACGTCGTCAACCGCACCGAGATCCTGGGGCTGATCGACAAGCGGTACGGCACCGTCGAACCGGCCTTCCGCTGGGGCATCGAGATCGCCCTCTACGACGCCCTCGGCAAGCTGCTGGACCAGCCGATGTACAACCTGCTCGGCGGGCGGGTGCGCGACCGGTTGCGCATCTGCTACCCGTTGTTCCCGATGTACGAGCGCTCCGTCGCCGAGGCCAGCCTCGTCGAGGTCGACAAGCGGCTCGGCCAAGGCTTCGACATGTTCCGCGTGTACATCTGCGGCAACCTCGAGGTCGAGGAGTGGTTCTTCCGGGAGTTGCGCGAGCGCCACGGCGACGTTCCGAAGATCAAGTCCCTGGACTTCTCCGCACGCTTCGATCGCAAGACCGCGCTACGGATCGCCGACCGACTGGTCGACCTGTCCGGTACCGAGATGGTGGAGAGCCCGGTGCGGCGGGCCGACCCGCGGGCGCTGGCCGAGGTGCGGCGGGCGCTGCGGGTGCCGGTCAGCGAACACGTGTGGAGCTACGCGGAGGCGCTGCGGTTGCTGGACGCGGAGGCGCTGGACGTCCTCAACATCTCGCTGGCCGCGCTCGGCGGGGTCACCGCCGCGGTCGAACTGTTCGCTCTCGCGAGGCACACGGCCACGCCGACCCTTCTCGGCACCACGCAGGAGATGTCCATCGGTACCGCGGCGGTGATGCACGTCGCGATGGCCACGCCGAACATCGACCACCCCGGCGACGCGGTCGGGCCCCTGCTGTACCTCGACGACGTCACGACCGAGCCGGTGCCCTACGCCGACGGGCACGCCTGGGCGCCCGACGGGCCGGGCCTGGGCGTGACACTCGACGAGGACCGGCTCGCCGCGCTGTCCCACCCGTTGTACGCCAGGGACTGAACGCGATGCGTCTACTGATCACCGGCGGGCTCGGCAACGTGGGCCGCGCCGCCGCCGCGCACCTGACCGCGGCCGGCCACGAGGTGGTGACCTTCGATCGGGTCACCTCGCACGACCTGGCCTGGGAACACGTCACGGGCGACCTGCGCGACGCGCTCGGCGTGCGCCAGGCGATGCGGGGCGTTGACGCGGTCGTGCACGCCGGCACCTACCCGGGCGACGGCGAGCCCGGCGAGGAGGACGCGGTGCTGAGCATCGCGGTCGGCGGTACCTGGAACGTGATGACCGCCGCGGTGGAGGCGGGCGTGTCGCGAGTGGTCTACGTATCCAGCGTCAACGCGCTGGGCGCCATCAAGAACGAGCACAAGCCCGACTTCCTGCCGCTGACCGACCGGCACCCGCGCAACCCGGTCTCCATCTACCAGCTCGGCAAGCACCTGTCCGAGGAGGTCTGCCGCTCCTACACCCGCCGCTGCGGCATCCCCACCATCTGTCTGCGCCCGACACTGGTCGCCGTCGCGCCGCACACGTACCGGCTGTGGCGCGGCGACGACCCGCACCTGCACGAGCGGCTGGCCGCGAACTTCGGCGCCTACATCGACCGGCGCGACCTGCTGTCCGCCATCGATCTCGCGCTGGCCGTCGAAGGCATCGACCACGACGGCTTCCTGCTGGCCGCACGAGACATCTCGACCGACCGCCTGACCACCGCCGAGATCATCGAACAGTACGCGCCGGCGGTGCCATGGCCGGGCAGCAGCCTCGCCGAGTGGACCCGCGACGACCCGTACCGCAGCCCGTTCGACTGCTCGCACGCCGCGCAGCGGCTCGGCTGGACGCCGAAGCACAGCTGGCGCGATACCCCCTCGGCTGACGATGCCGCACGCCTCACCCCCCACGGAGACCACCGATGAACCGTCGCCAGGGTGTCCTCGCCTACGTCTGCGCGGCCCTGCTCGTCGCCGCATCCCTGGTGGCAACCGGTACCCCCGCCGACGCCGCCCCGTCGACCGTCGTGGCCTATCCCAAGCTCGCCACTGACGTCGACGACCCCAACTACCAGGTCAGCGTCAACGGCACGCCGATCTACGTGCACGGCCTGCACTGGCACTACACGGACGGCGAGACCAGCGACTTCCCGATGAACGACAACGGCTGGCCCTACGCTCATTTCGCCTTCTCCGGTACCGCCCACGTCGTGGTCACCTACAAGGAGAAGGTGCAGTCCTACGACATCAGTCCGGCCAGCTACGGGATCGCCGCGCAGGCGAGCGGCAACCAGATCAGCTTCGACCTCACCGAGCCACTCAAGATCGAGCTGCACAACGTGAATTCGGCCGACAGCAACGTGATCGGCAGCAACGACCAGGCCGGCACCCACTTCGGCAAGAACGACGACCCGGACAACCTGCTGATCTGGGCCGATCCGCTGGAGACGGACCCCGCTTCGCCACACGGCCGTGGCGTGGTCAGGGCGCTGGCCAGCGGAGCCGACAACACCGGGCACGCCGACGCCTCCGCCGCCATCAATGCCGCCATCGCCCGGGTGCCGGCCGGCGGCACCCTCTACCTCGGCCCGGGCAGCTACCTCATCACGCACTCGATCAACCTGAAGAGCAACATGCGCTTCTACCTGGCACCCGGCTCCGAGTTGGTGCAGGCCAAGCAGTACTACGTGAACGGCGAGCCGCAACTGACCTCGACCAACAACATGATCAACGTCATCAACGCCGACCACGTGACCATCGACGGCCGGGGACGGCTCAACGGCCAGGGCCAGTACAACCGCTGGCACGACTTCGCCTGGTGGACGATGATCCTGATGCACAACGCCAACGACGTCGCCGTCAACGACATCGTCTCCTTCAACGCCGCCGGCGGCGACGTGTGGCAGGAGAACGGCAGCAACGTCCGGTTCACCAACTTCAAGGAAGACACCAACAGCGGCGCCGCCGAGTCGGATCTGGTCAACTTCTGGAACTGCTGGCACTGCGGGGTCGACAACTCGTTCGGCAAGACCACCGACGACTCCAGCAACTTCGGCTCCGGCCCGACCACCTCCGGCGCGCTCAGCGGCTTCGACGGCGCACCCGACCCGGCCAACGACGCCCGCTACCCCAGCGGCGACTACTGGTTCACCAACAGCGTCATCATCAACAACGGCACGGGCGCCGGATACGCCGCGGGCACCTCGGCCGGATCGGACATCAACGGCGCCCGATGGGAAAACGACGTCATCATCTCCGCGCCCCAGGTGTGGCGGGCGTTGGCGGTGTTCGGCGGGGTGTACCGCAACTTCCAGGTCAACAACCTCGTCGTCGAGCAGGTCGTGCCGGACATGAACAACTTCAATCCGTACATCACCGGCTCCACCAGCAACCCGTCGCTGGGCGTGCCGATCACGCTCAAGTCAAAGATCCCCTACTGGAACTATCAGCCATGGCAGGCTGCGGGCGGCCGCGTGGGCGGCATCGACGGGGTCAGCTTCAACAACGTACGCATCGGCACGCCGACCGACTGCGCGCACATCGCACCCAACGAGTTGGTCAGCCACAGCGACTACCAGGGCGCGGGGCAGACCGTCCGCAACGTCACCTTCAACGACGTGACCTTCGCCGGGCAGCTGCTGTCCGGGATAGCGCACCCCGCCGACAACCACAGCCCGTACCGCTACCAGGGCCAGTGCAAGGCCAACCCGGATGTCCCCGATCCGAACGCGCTGAACGCGGCCGATCCCGGCGCCGGATGGAAGACCATCGACTGGGCCGACGGAGGAAACGTCGACCGCAACGGCAACCTGCCCTCACTATTGGACCAGCCGAAGGTGGCCGGGCAGTATCCGGTGAACCCGGCGTACGACCCCGCGCACGTACCGGACTGGACCGACTGGTCGACGGTCCACTTCTCGAACACTGGCGTCCAGCTGGTCAACCTGGCCGCGCACGGCACCACGGTGACCTTCACTCGCTCATCCAGCCACGGTGGGCCGGTGGACACCAGCAGGTCCCTGACCATCGCGTACGTCGCCGGTGGCCGCACCGCCCAGCTCACGATTCCGGCCGGGGCCAGCTCCGGGAGCGTGCGTGTGCCGCCGCACGGGCCGAATCCGGTGCTGGTCGAACTCCGGCCCGGCGACGGGTACCAGATGGACCACGCATTCCTCGCCACCGTCACGCCCGGGGGACTTACATGACCGATCAGCGACTCACCGCCTGGAGCATCGACCGCCGGCTCGAGGGACACCCCGCCCGCACCAACATCAACGTCGCCTTCGTCGACGGCGCCTACGCCATGCGCATCGCCCAGCTCCGCGAGACCTTTCCGCCGCACCGGCACGACAGCGACGAGTCCTGGTTCGTCTACCAGGGACGGATGCGGGTCGACTCGGAAATCGGCTCGGTGGAGGTCGGCGCGGGCGAGGGCGTGGTCATCCCGGCCGGTGTGCGACACAGCCCGACCTGTCTGGAGCCGGGCACCACCGTGCTCATCGTCAACCGTAAGGGCCAGCGCACGCTGCCCGACGACCACGCCGAGTTCGTCGCCGCCGGCGCGACCGACATCGACGACCCGGCCTGAGGTGGACTGATGACATCAACGCGCGGGCTGACCGTCACGGGGGTCGACCGGATCCTGCTGGACGTGCCGTTCAGCCCGCGGGCCCGGCCGTGGAACGAACTGCTCATCGGGCAGTGGCGGCTCATCGAGCTGATCCGGGTCACCACCAACGACCCGGACGTGACCGGTTGGGGCGAGACCATCCTGGACTACTGCTACGCGCCGGTACCGGACGAGGCGGTCGCCTACGTACGTGGCCGCAACCCGGCCGAGTGCCTGTCGCGCGACGACTTCGGCCCGGGCCTGCAGATGGCGCTCTACGACGCGGTCGGCAAGGCGCTCGACGTACCGGTGCGGTCCCTGCTGCCGCTCGCCCAGGTCCGCGACGAGTGCCCGATCTCGTGGTGGAACACCAAGATGCCGCCCGCGGTGCTGGCGCAGGAGGCGCGCGACGCGGTGGCCGCCGGGTACCGTACGCACAAGTTCAAGGCCCGGCCCTGGTTCGACGTCCACGAACAGGTCGACGCGGTGTCCGCGGTGACCCCACCGGACTACCAGCTGGACCTGGACTGGAACGAGATGCTCCGCGACGCCGGAACCGCCGCCCCGGTGCTGACCGCACTGGAGCGCACCGGACGGGTCGGCATCTTCGAGACCCCGCTGCCGCACCACGACCTCGCCGGATACCGCGCGCTACGGGGCAAGCTGACCCGTCCGGTCGCCGACCATTTCCTGGACACGCCGTTCGCGGCGAACGTCGCGCAGGAGGCGTTCGACGGCTACGTGGTGACCTGGCAGGGCGTCGGCGGACTGCTGGCCTCGGGTACCCAGGCGGCCGGCGTGCACCGGCCGTTCTTCCTGCAGATGTGCGGCACCGGCCTGACCACCGCGCTGGCGCTGCAGCTGGGTGCGGTGCTCAGCCACGCCGTGTGGCCGCACGTCACCGCGATGAACACGTGGTCGGAGGACCTGCTGCGCGCGCCGATCGAGATCCGCAACGGGTACGCGCGGGTGCCGGACGGCCCCGGCCTGGGCGTGTCGGTGGACGAGGAAGCGGTGCACCGGCTCTCGGTGCCCGACGCGACGCCCATCCGGTACCCCCGGCGGATCCTGACCATCGCGTGGCCCGGCGGCCGCCGCCGCAGCTATGCGAGTGCGGAACAGATGTGGACGGACTGCCGCGCCGGCAACGTGCCCGCCCAGCAGCCCGGCGCGGACCTTGCGGTACGCGAGGACGACGGGAGCGCGGACTTCGCGGACCTGTACCGGCGCTGTGCCCTCGCACCGGTCTCGCATTACAGCGTGTCTCAATAGTCCGTTGGGTCATGAGACACCGCCCTTCTCGGGCGTCCCTGCCGTCACGGATATTCGTGGCGGCAGGGTTCCTCCGTCATCAGGGCTGGTTTCACCGGCGCGTGAGCGCTGGCCAGAGCCGTCCCCTCGGGAGGCGTTGGTGACCGGGCCTCGTGCTTCGGGGTCCCGGGTCCGGGCATGGTATTGCTCGGCCCAGACGGCGAGGTTGACCGCCGCGTTGACGTCCCGGTCCGCCGTATGCCCGCACTCGTCGCAGCGGAAGATGCGCATGGACAGGGGTAGGGCCGGGCCGATGGTGCGGCAGGCACTGCACATTCTGGTGGACGGGTACCAGCGGGGTGCCGGGGCGACCTGCCCGCCCCGCCAGCGTTGTTTGTAGCTGATGATGCGGGCCAGGTCAGCCCAACCCGCATCGGAGATGGCGGCGGCCAGACGCCGGTTGCGCAGCAGACCGGCGGTGTACAGGTCTTCCAGAGCCAGCCGGTCGTGGGTCTTGACCAGCCGGTTGGCGACCTTGTGCAGGAAGTGGCGACGCACA
>NZ_JBLROB010000042.1:0-42609 GCF_047921475.1 Micromonospora sp. SL4-19 | reverse complement strand
CCTTCCAAACTGACGGTTCTTGTCAGACGGCTGGGGCTGTTGCAGGTCGCGAGGTGGCCCGTCACGATCAGGCAGTGGAGGTCTACTTGTTCCGCGTGCCGGTTCCGGCCGATGCGTGCGAACCTATGGACGTACTGGTTGCTGCGAAGCGCGCGACCCATGCCGCGCGGGCAGCTCGGGAGGCCGGGGTACGCAGGGTTCGCCGGCAAGACGCCCGCCCCGTGCGCGAGGCCAGTGCTCGGGCTGTCGCTCTGGCTGAACCTGGCGTGATCTTCTGGTGCACATGGGGCAAGGAGCCACGTGTCTGGCACTGCGTTCCGCCTGGCACCTCCATCGAATCCTCAGTGGAGAGCGGGTGCCTAAGCGGGTGACGATCGGGACGGACGCCAGCGACGAGCAGAGACGCTAATGGACAGTTCCGGCAGCTCAACGCCGATGAAACGGCAGGCCAGAGCGCTGTGTTTGTTGCCTGGGGGTCAAGGGGTCGTCGGTTCGAATCCGGCCGCCCCGACGCAGGTCAGAGGTCATTCGGGATCTTCCGGGTGGCCTTTTCTGATCTTGTACAGCAGCGAGTACAGCAACGGCTCATTGGTCGAGGCTTTCGCCGAGCTTCCGCAGGGCTTCGCGGGTGGCCTTGGATGAGACCTGGCTGTAGATCTCCATCGTGATTGAGAAGTCCGCGTGTCTGAGGATCGCCATCGCGATCCGGGGATGGATGTCCAGGTCGACCAGCAGTGAACCACAGGTGCGTCGGGCGTCGTGGACGGTGATCTTCGGGACGCCAGCTACGAAGCCCTACCCGACAACTTCGCCAGCATGATCCGCATCGCGATGATCGACAACCTCACCAAACGGGTCACCGACGAAACCACCCCAACCTGGCGAGACATCTGAAGATCACATCACTCGCAAAATTCGTGAATCAGACGTCCTCTGAGCGGCCCGGACGTATTTCTCGGCAGGCACAGGGCCGGGGCGACCACCCGATCGGGTCAACGGTGTAAGATCCGCAGCTAGCGTCGCGGTGTACCCGGCACGAAGACCGCCGTGGGCATGGAGGCGCGGAAACGCAGGGGATTATGTGCACCCACCCTTCTCGCCGAGCGCGCGGCTGACCGCCCTCGGCACCCAACTGATCGAGATCCACGACTGGCTCCGCGAGGAGCTGGTCCGGCTCCGCGCGAGCCTCGACTCCCCCGGCGGCCTGACCCGCGAGCTGCGGGCGCACTGCGTCGGCTTCTGCGCGGCGCTGCACCGGCACCATACCGGCGAGGACGCCGGCGCGTTCCAGGTCCTCGCCGAGCAGGTGCCCGAGCTGCGGCCCGTGCTCGCCACGCTGAGCGAAGACCACCGGGTGGTCGCCTCGATCCTGACCCGGGTCGAGGAACTGGTCTCCGGCCCGGTCGCCGGCCCGGCGGTCCGGGCCGAGCTGGACGGCCTCGCCGCGCTGCTGGAGTCGCACTTCACCTACGAGGAGAGGACGCTGGTCGCCGCGCTGGACGCGGTGTCCGCGGGTACGGCCGAGGAGCTGCTCGGCCTCAATGTCCCCGACGGGAACTCGGCGGTCGAGGAGAGAAATTGACCACGGGGACGATCAACGCGGCGGCGGCCGGGACCTGGCAGCTCGGCGACCGCACGGTCAACCGGATCGGCTTCGGCAACTTCCGTGCAGCTCCACCTCCCGCTGTCACCGAGGAAGTCGTCGAGGCGGCCACGCGGCCACCTGGTCGAACGCCCGGAGGCGGTCGCAGCGTGAGCACCATCGCGGCCCAGACCATCACCACACGGCGGCTGGACCTACTGCCGCTTCTCGTCGAGCACGCCGAAGAGATGGTCACGGTCCTGTCCGATCCAGCGCTGCACACCTTCACCGGCGGCACTCCGGACACCCAGCAAGCCCTACGCTCGCGCTACCAGCGCATGACCGCAGGCTGCCCCGATCCGGCCGTCTCCTGGCTGAACTGGGTGATCCGGCTCCGTGACGAGGACTGCCTGACAGGCACAGTCCAGGCCACGATCAACCCCTCCGGCCACGGCCCCATCGCCGAGATCGCCTGGGTGGTCGGAACTCCGTGGCAGGGAAGAGGCATCGCCACCGAAGCAGCCCACGGGCTCGTCGACTGGCTCAGCCAGCAGCCGATCCCGACCATCATCGCCCACATCCACCCCGGCCATCAGGCATCCGCTGCCGTGGCCGCCGCTGCCGGGCTCTCAGCCAGCGACGAATGGCACGAAGGCGAGATTCGATGGCGCCGGAGCCTCCGGCGATAACTTCACCTCTCCACAGGTCTTGACTATTGCTCGTCCGACCTCGGCGAGTGCCAACACCGATGCTTCGGAGAGTCCGCCTGCCCACCCAGTTCGGCGCGTCCACGGGAAATGCAGGCTGGCCTGGGAGCGCATTCGGTAGATCGAAGCCAAAAGATGAACACCTTCGGCACTCCACACACGTCTGTACTGGCCGACCAGTTCGACTAACAGCCTGCTCCCATCAGCAAGACCTTCGATTCGACAGGAGCTCCAGTTGACACCTGATCCCATGGCCGTTCACCCCTTGCCGGCGCATGAGCGCGTGGTCTTCCTCAAGCCGCTGGTCACCTCGCCCAAGATCGTGGTGGGCGAGTACACCTACTACGACGATCCCGACGGTGCCACCGGCTTCGAGCACCGCAACGTGCTCTACGGCTATGGCCCGGAACGGCTGATCATCGGCAAGTACTGCGCAATCGCCGCAGGCGCCCGGTTCCTGATGGCCGGCGCCGACCATCCGACGATGGGCGTGTCGACGTTCCCGTTCACCATCTTTGGCGGTGAGTGGACCGAGCGGACCCTCGATATCGTCACCGCCATGCCCAGCCGGGGCGACACTGTCGTCGGCAATGACGTCTGGTTCGGCTACCAGGCCACCGTCATGCCGGGCGTACGGATCGGCGACGGGGCCATCATCGCGGCCGGTGCGGTGGTCACCGCCGACGTGCCGCCGTACACGATCGTCGGCGGCAATCCAGCCAAAGCGATCCGGCGCCGCTTCGAGGAGGCGGACATCGACCGGCTGCGTCGCGCCGCCTGGTGGGACTGGCCCGTTGACCTGGTCACCGAGCACACGCACACGATCATGGCCGGCACGCCGGCCGACATCGAACGCATCGCCAAAGAGAACGGACTGGAGCAAACCCCGTGACACCCGGATCCATCCACGAGCACGTCGTGGCCGACACTGCTAGCGGTCCGTACGCGATCACCACCGGCCCCGATGATGCGCTGTGGTTCACCATGGTCCACAGCGGGCGGATCGGCCGGCTGGTCCCCGGCGACGAGCCCACCAGCCACCAACTCGATCCGGCGTCCGGGCCTACGATCATCGTCACCGGGCCTGACGGGGCGCTCTGGTTCACCGAGTACCAGGCGCACCGTATCGGCCGGATCACCACCGACGGCGAGGTCACCGAGTTCCCGCTGCCCACCCCGAGCTGCGGACCGTTCGGCATCGCGGCAGGCCCCGACGGCGCCCTGTGGTTCACCGAGACCACCGCCGACCGCATCGGCCGGATCACCACCGACGGCCAGGTCACCGAGTTCCCGCTCCCGGACACCGGAGCATTCCCGTCCGCGATCACCGCCGGAGCCGACGGCGGGATGTGGTTCACCATGAACCAGGCCAATGCGATCGGGCGGATCGGCATGGACGGCGCGGTCACCGTCCACCCGCTGCCGACCGCGGCCGCCGCGCCGGTGGGCATCGTCGCGGGCCAGGACGGCGCCCTCTGGTTCGTCGAGATCGCCGCCGGTCAGATCGGGCGGATTACCCCCAACGGCACGATCCTGGAGTTTCCGCTGCCCGACCGCGCCGGCCGACCAAACGCCATCACCAGCGCCGGCAATGGCAACCTGTGGTTCACCGAGTGGGGCGGCAACCGCGTCGGTTCGATCGCTCCCGGAGGTGCTGTCGAGCTGCACGACCTGCCGACACCACGCTCCGAGCCGCACGGCATCACCCTCGGTCCCGACGGCGCGCTTTGGGTGGCATTAGAAATCGGTGCTCTCGCCCGGGTCACCGTCGCTCCGGACCTGCTACCCCAGCGCGGGAGAAGACCATGACCGTCAGGTTCAACACCATCACGGCAGAAGACTTTCCAACCCCTGCGACGAATCGGCGTCGACCGATCGTCCCGCGCAGCTGTCGCGTAGCGCGCCATGCGCGGCGGCAAGCTGCTCTCGCAGTTCGGCGATCTGCCGAGTGAGTTCTTGGTTGCGGCGGTGCGCCGTCTCAAGGCGGCGGATCAGGCTGGCTTCGCTGGTGCGTTGGCGGGGACGGCGACGCCAGTGGAGCGGTTGTTGATATCGCGTAGCCGTTCCACTGCCGCTCGGACGTCAGGCTGGCTGTAGAGCCAGGCCCGGCTTACCTTCGCCGCCGCAGCGACCTTGGCGTAGGTGACGGGCTCGCCGGTGGTTTCGAACTGGCGCAGTGCTGTGCGGGCACGGGCGAGGGTTTGCTCGTGTCGCCGGCGCGCTGCCGCGATGAGCCGATCTGACGCATCAACTGGCATCGCGGTGCGCTCCGCCCGCAGCGACTGCCTGCTTGATCTGCGCGATACGCGCGTCGAGTTGCTCGAGTACGAGCCGGTTCTGGTCGGCCAGCTTGGTCTGCCCTCGGGCCTCGAGTTGGGCGATGAGCGTCAGCGTGCGGTGGCGGTGCGCCTCGTGCGCAGGGAGGTCTTCACTGGTGGTGATGAACACCGGGCAGGTCAGGCACTTGTTGGAGTGGTCGCAGGTCTGCTGGCGCGGAAGCCCGCAGTGCCCGTTCGGTAGTGCGGTGCGTGACCGGTTCGCCCACTCCACATCGGCCGGTAGCAGGTGCTGCAGATCGTCGTCGGTGTCGCGGGCGGCGTCCCACTGGCGCTGCAGCACCGCGAGCTGGTGGCGTAACGCGAGGATCTCCGCGTCCTTGTCCCGGTCGCTGCCTGGCAACAGCCGCAGCAGTGCGACGACGTTCGTGAGGCCCAGGTACGCAAGTCGCAGCAGCATGACACGGCATCATCGCGCAGCCATCAACGGAGAGGGGCAAGCAGGACCCGCGTCGGAGAACAAGGCAAGATCCGTTCCCAGGCCCGAACAGTCTCTGACCAGACCGGACGTATCTTTCGGCAGGCACAGGGTCCATAACGCCGCTCAACGATTGATCCCGGAGGTCTTCCGCCCTGCCGTCGATCTGGCCATCGACTTGACGACTATCGCTGTCCGAGTCGAGCCAAGATCGTAATGACTGAGGGTGTGACTGTTTTGGCGCCCGAGCCGCCGCTCGCATCGCGGCCAGCGCGTGCACCGCCGCATCGCGGCGCGCCCGATTCTCGTCGCATTGGCGGCATGCACGCTTTGTTTGATCAATCCCCGTCTCCAGGTGCAGGTCAGCCACTCAACGTTCCGGCACCGGGGGTCCCCGCTGCATCAAGGCACGCCGGCCGCCTGAGGGACGACCCCGCGCGGGGCGGCGGCCAGCAGGCCGCCGTCCCGTCGTGCTCTGCGCGAGCTTCGGACTCCCTGCGCGCAACTTTTGCTGATTCATTTCAAAGTTTCGTAGTGATGCATCTAGCTTCATGTTGCTGCCGGCGATAGCCTCTCGCCCGAGAGCGCATCGCGTCCCCTTGGCTCGTCGAGGTTCGCCCCCGCTTCCCCGGGCCGGAACTGGAAAGGAACCGCATGTCCAGCCACCGCCTGCCAGCAAGAACCCGCAGAGCACACCCGTCCCGCCGAGCGGGCGCAGACGCCCGCCGACGACTGCTGCGCTTCCTGCTCGCCGCCGTCCTACCCGCCGCGTCCCTGTCCGTCGGCTCGCTCGCCGTCGGCACCCCGGCCTGGGCCGCGCCCACCAGCGCACCGGCCATTCTCACCCCGACCGCCCCGACCGGAACCAACGGCTTCTACCGAGGCCCGGTCACCCTGAACCTGTCCGCCACCGACGACGTCAGCGGTGTCCAGCGCCTGGAGTACCGGCTCGGCAACTCGGCACCGTTCCAGACCGCGGCGTCCGCGCCCGCCCCGTACCCCGCCAACCTGACCGGCTCGGTGCAGATCACCCAGCAGGGCACCACCACGGTCGGCTACCGGGCGGTCGGCGGCGACGGCTCCGTGGAGTCCGTCCGCACCATCACCGTCCGGATCGACACCGTCGCCCCGGTGGTCAGCTGGCCGGGCATCGTCGACGGGCACGTCGGCCACACCGCCACGCTGATCCCGACCCGGACTGATCCCGCGCCCGGCTCCGGGGGCGTCTTCATCCACCGCATGTGGCTCGACGGCACCGAGGTCACCCCGCTGCCCGTCACCACCTCCACCCTGGCCACCGGCGGGCACACCATCAGCGTGGTGGCCAGCGACGCGGCCGGCAACGCCGCCCGGTTCGACCAGGCGTTCGTCGTCACCACGTCCTTCACCGACCTCGACAACCTCATCGCCGGCTACGTCACCAGCGGCGCCCTCGACGCCGCCGCCGGCGACAGCCTGCGCGCCACCCTCGCCCAGGCTGCCAGCCTCGCCGAGACCGGCGGCACCAACGCGGCGGCCACCCTGCTCAACCAGTTCGTCGCGGCCGCGCAACGCGCCACCAACTCCGGGCCGACCCGCGACACCCTGGTCAGCGACGCCCGATACCTGAAGCAGCAGGTCACCGGCACGCTGCCGGCGGACCCGCCGACCGGCATGACCGTCACGCCGGCCACCGGACCTAACCCGATCCCCGCCGCGACACCGCTCGCGGCATCCACCAACTTCCCCGACGCCAGCTACCGGGTGCTGTACTTCTCGGCCACCAAGGGCTTCCGCCACGACCACATCGCCGACACCGCCCTGCTCGTGCAGCAACTGGGCAAGCAGTACGGCTTCGACGTCGACATCTGGGATCCGAGCCTGGCCCCCAACTCGCTGCGGAGCACGCCGTTCACCTCCGCCGCCGACCTGGCGAGGTACAAGACCATCATCTTCTCCTCGCCGGTGGACGGAACCAACCCCAACAGCACGCCGGACAAGGACGCCCTGACCGCCAATGAGCTGGCCGCCTTCAAGGAATACATCCAGGCCGGCGGCGGCTACCTCGGGCTGCACGGGGCCTCCGACGCGATCCATAACGTGCCCTGGTACCGCGACCTGGTAGGAGCGTGGTTCACCAACCACCCCGGCGGCCAGAACGGCGAAGGCACCTGCGGCAGCTGCATCAACGTCCGGGTCAACACCGAGGACCCGGCCAACCCGGCCGTGGCGCACCTGCCGAAGGCCTGGCTCACCATCGACGAGCTGTACAACTTCGACCACAACCCGCGCGCCGAGGTGCACACGCTGCTCAGCCTCGACGAGTCGTCCTACCAGCGGAGCCTCAACAGTGGCAACGCCGCCATCAACCCGCTGCGGCTGATGAACGGCGACCACCCGATCGCCTGGTGCCAGGAGTACGACGGCGGACGCGAATTCTCCCTCATCCTCGGCCACGACCGCGCGCAGTACTACCGTGACCCGTTCACCCGGATCCTGCTGGCCGGCATCCACTGGACCGCCGACCAGACCGAGGCGAACTGCTCGACCTACCGACAGACCCGGACGCTGATCACCACCGGCGCCGCCAACGGCGCCCTGGACCCCGAGTCGGCCGACGCCGCCTCCGCGCTGCTCGACGACGCCCAGGCCGCCTACCTCGCACGGGACTACAACACCGCCACCACCTCGCTTAACCGGATCATCGCGATCGCCGGTAAACCCGCCGCCGGCAGCAAGGCGGCGCGTACCGAACTCGACCGCCAAGCCCGCCAGCTACGCGACTGGATGCTGACGTTGAAACACTCCTGACCGCCCCCGGTTGCCGCCGGCCCACAGCCGGCCGGCGGCAACCGCTGGTCTCCGTCTCCCGCGTACGGGGAGGGCAGCCAGTCCCGGGCGGGAGGCGCCCGGCGACGGGCCGCACCAGGCTGAGCCCTACGCCGCGGTGACCCGAGCGGGTCATCTGGCCGGGCACGCCCGGCGGCATACCCGCAGCGGGATGCGGCCCGATGAACGTGGGCCACGGAGTTCTCACAGCCGTCTCACGGACGGTCCGGGAAGTCTCGATAGAGCCCGGCCTGCCTCGAACCGCCACCTGGCCGTTGGCCTGCACCTTCGGCACGAGCCGGTACCGTCCGGCAGACGCCGGTAGGCCCGCTAGTTCACTGGGGGTCAAGGGGTCGTCGGTTCAAATCCGGCCGTCCCGACAAAGTCAAAGCCCTGACCAGTAGGAATGATGGTCAGGGCTTTGACTTTCTTCTATGGAGTTTTGAACCTCCCCCCGAAAACCCCTCATTTACCGGGTGCGGCAACCAGGTTTGTCATCGGTGTGCGTCGTTGTGCGCTGCTGGTGGGTGCTATCCGTTCGGGTTGGCGCCGAGGCGTTCAAGGACGTCGGAAACGTCCGGGGCTTGGACGGGCTTGGCGATGTAGTAGGTGTCGGTGACCTCCTCGCTGGAGTGTCCAAGCGGCGGAGGGGAAGACGAGCGGTCGGCGGCGGGCGGCCGTGGCGGTCGCGGTGGGTGGTGAACGCGGTGACGCATCGGGCTGGCAGGGCAAGGGTGCGACGCGACTTCTTGGTCTTGGTGTCCCCGTCGGCGCGGACCGAGCGCCAGACCTGGATGGACGGTGCCATGGGCGGGTCGTTGTCCGGCTTGCCGGTGAGGTCGACGTGAGCCCAGATGAGAGCGCGCAGTTCTTCGGTGCGCGCGCCGGTCAGCAGAGAGACCACGATGTAGGCGTGCAGGGAGCTGTCTTCGGCAGCGACCAGGAGCGCCTTGGCCTGGTTGAAGGCCAGCGACTTGGACGGTCGCCCGGTGCGACCGGTTGGAACGGTGCAGAGAGCTACGACGTTGCGTTTGACCTTGTCTCGCGCCATCGCCCGGTTGACCGCGCGGTTGTAGTAGGTGTTGGTGACCTCCTCGCTGGAGTGTCCAAGAGGACTGTCCGACATCGCCGCCGGCATCGGCCGAGTGATGGTCGCGGGCTCGCGCTCGAGGACTGCGGTGACGCGGTCGCCGCAGGCGTGAGCCGCGCAGGCGCAAGGCGTGCGCCGCGAAGCGGATCCGGTAAGCGCCAGGCGCCGCACGTTGTGAAGGAATCTGGCGGCGTCCGGCAGCAGGGCCGTGCCCGGACCAAGGTTTGGACGGAAGGCCGGGGTCGTTGCCCTCGGCGGTTCACTGCCTGGGGCGGCCCGTGCCGAAGTCCATCGGACCCCGGTCCTCCGCGCGGTGAAGAGTATCGGCGCCCACTGACACCCGGTGCCGGTTATGGCGGATCACGCCGTTCTGCGTCACCGTCGACTTCGACTCGCTTGAGGACGACTCCGTGACGGTATGCGACCGCGACTCGATGGGGTAGGAGCGTACGCTCGCCACCGTGGAGGCGTACCTCGCCGAGCGGCTGCGCGATGCCTGAGGCGACGACTGTGGAGGGCGGCGGGTCGCGGACGCTGTTCGTCAGCGACCTTGACTTCACGCTGCTGCGCCGCGACGCCACGCTGAGTCCGCGCACGATCGACACGATCAACCGGCTCGTCGCCGAGGGAATGCTGTTCACCTACGCCACCGCGCGGTCGTTCAGCTCGTCGCGGGCGGTGACGCGAGAGCTCCGGCTCACGCTGCCGGTGATCACCTACGGCGGCACAGTCACGGCCGATCCCGACAGTGGCGAGCCGCTCCGCGTCGACTTCATGGAGGCGGCGGTCGTGAGCACGATCCTGTCGGCGGCCCGCGAAGTCGGCGTCGAGCCGGTGGTCTTCGCGATGGAGGCCGGCCGCGACCGGATCAGGTGGCATCCGGGCCGCCCGTCGGCCGGCGTGCAGTCGTTCGTCACGCGCCGGGAGGGCGACCCGCGGCTGCTGCCGCTCGACGGGTGGGACGAGCTCGACCCCGCGTCGGTGTTCTACGCCACCCTGATCGCGGAGCGGGAACGGCTGGCGGAGCTGCGTGTCGCGCTGGCCGAGGTGCTCGCGGGCGCCGCGCACTTCCTCTCCGTCGACGGCTACACCCGGGAGCACTGGCTCGAGATCCACGCCGCGGGCGGGACGAAGGCGCTCGCCGCGCGGCGGCTGGCGGACGAGCTCCGCACGGGGCGAATGATCGCCTTCGGCGACAACGTGAACGACGTGCCGCTGTTCGGCGTGGCCGACGAATCGTGCGCGGTGGCGAACGCTGTGCCGGAGCTGCGGGCCCTCGCCACGCGCACCATCCCTTCGAACGACGAGGACGGCGTCGCGCGCTGGCTCGAAGAATGCGTCCGCGGCTGAACCGCAACGGGTGCTGACGAAACCCTTGCGCTCGGCCGGAGGTCCGGCCCATACTCCTCGCCAAAGCGGTTTGCCAAAGCGCTTTGCAAGATCTGCAGCGCGCACCCGAGCCAGCCGCCAGGTACGGCGCCGTGCCCGCAGCAGCATCGCGCCCCGACGACGAGGAGGCCGCACGGATGGTCTCGATCTCCGATGTCGCCCGGCACGCGGGCGTGAGCCCGACGACCGTCTCGCACACCCTCAGCGGCAAGCGCAAGGTGAGCGAGACGGTGCGCGAGAAGGTGCGCAGGGCGATGGCCGAGCTCGACTACGTCCCGACCCGCGCCGCGCAGAGCCTCGCGCTCGGAAAGACGGGCGTCCTCGCCGTCGTCGTCCCCGACATCGCGATCGAGTACTTCGCTGAGCTGGCGAAGGGGATCGAGTCCGTCGCAATGGAACGCGGATACAACATGCTCCTCGCGACGACCGGATTCGACTCCGGGAGGGAGAGCCGCTACCTGGAGATGATCGCCTCCCGCGCGGTCGACGGGATCATCTACGCCTCGGGCGCCGTGCTGGGCGCGAAAGCCCGTGCGGCCCTCAACGGGCGTCTCCCCGTGATCCTCGTCGACGAGGAGATCGAGGGGATCGTCGACCTGCCGACAATCGTCTCCGACAACGAGGCGGGCGGCCGAATCGTCGCCGAGCATCTGCTATCCCTCGGCCACCGCAGCGTGCTCGAGATCCAAGGGGCGCCTGTACATGCACCGGTGACGAGCGTCCTGCGCAGCACGGGGTTCGCCAGCGCGTGGGAGCCGGCCGGCGGCCGGGTGTTCACGACGTCCGGCGACTACTCCGTCGAGAGCGGGCCCCCCGCGGTCGACGGATTCGCTGATGCCTTCGCCGCCGGCGAGATCACGGCGGTGTTCGCCCACAACGACCTCATGGCGCTCGGCGCGATCGAAGGCCTACGCGCGAAGGGGTTCGACGTGCCGAGGGACGTCTCGGTGGTCGGGTTCGACGACATGTCGATCAGCCGGCATAGTTGTCCGCCGCTCACGACCGTCCGCCAGGACACGCAGGAACTCGGCAC
Source organism: Micromonospora sp. SL4-19 (assembly GCF_047921475.1). Classification (NCBI taxonomy): domain Bacteria; kingdom Bacillati; phylum Actinomycetota; class Actinomycetes; order Micromonosporales; family Micromonosporaceae; genus Micromonospora; species Micromonospora sp. SL4-19. Next base: position 31,246 of record NZ_JBLROB010000042.1, on the reverse strand, counting down.
CCTGGCCGCCCGCACCCTGCTGCACGCACTCGAGACGGGCGAGCAACTCGTGCCCGGCCGCATCGCCATCCCGGTCGAGCTCATCGTCCGCGCCTCGACCGGGGAGGTCCGCCGATGACCCGCCACTCCGTGTTCCTCGGCGACGTCGCCCAGGACGAGTACTACGTCACGCCGCACTTCCCGCAGGCGAACGACAAGGTCATCGTGCAGGCGCTGGAACCCGAGTTCGGGGGAAGCATCGCGAACGCCGCGTCGATCTACGCCCACTACGGCATGCCGACGTCGTTCATCGGCCAGCTCAACTCCGGCGCCCTCACGCAGAAGCTCCTCGCGCAGCTGCGCGAGCACGGACTCGACACCCGGTTCGTGATCTTCGACGAGACTGTTCCCGACTCGCACTGCATCGTCCTCATCTCGGGCGAGCAGCACATCGTGATCATCCCGACGCTTGGCATCACGCGCACCGAGATCACTCCCGAGACGTTCGAGCACCTCGCCGAGGCCGAGTTCATCGTGACGACCCTCACCGACGCCAAGCCGCTCCGGATGGGGGAGCTCGGCGCGCACGAGGTGCTCGAGGCGCTCCGCGCCCGCGGAGCGAAGATCGTCGTCGACCTCGACGTCTACAACGAGGAGAACCACGGCACGGGACTCATCGAGCACTGCGACATCGTCTTCATGAACGCCATGGGCGAGGCCCGCTTCGCCGCCACCGGCGGCTCAATCCCTGAGCTCCTCGTCGGAGGTGCGGCGGCCGTCGTCGTCACGAAGGACAGCGAGGGCTGCGAGCTGCACACCCGCGACGGCGTGGTCGCGGTGCCGGGCCTTCCCGTCGACGTCGTCGACGTCACGGGTGCCGGCGACACGTTCACGAGCTCCTTCCTCTACGCACTCTCGATCGGCCGCGACCCCGTCGCCGCAGCCGAGTTCGCCAACGCCGCCGCCGCCCTCGCCGTCGGGAAGATCGGCGCGCGCGCCGGCATGACCACGCGCGAGGACGTCGACGGCTTCCTCCGATCGCTCGCACCGACCACGTCGACGACGATGTGACTCCGTCGAGGCTGAGTTCGGCGCACAAAAACAAGAAAGGACGCCGACGATGGCTTCCAGTCGATTCGCAACATTCATGCGCGGTTACGGCCGCCTGACGATCTTCATGATCCCGATCGGTATCGCGATCAACTTCGTCGGCGGGCAGATCGCACTGCTCCTCAAGCTGCCGGTCTATCTCGACAGCATCGGGACGATCCTCGTGGGAGCGACCTGCGGCGGCCTTCCGGGCGCGCTCGTGGGCCTCATCTCGAACGGGATCAACTCGATCACCTCGCCGCCGACGTTCGCGTTCGCGATCCTCAACGTCGCGTTCGGTCTGCTGGCGGGCTATTTCGGCCGGGTCGGCGTGTTCCGCACCTGGTGGAAGACGCTGCTGTCCGTGCTCCCGTTCGCCTTCATCGGCGGCTTCTGCGGCGCCCTCATCACGATCTGGGTGTTTGACGGGCTCGCCGTCGGCGGCGGCGCGATCGTCGTCGGCGCGCTCACGGCGATGGGCATGGACCTGAACACGGCAAACTTCGCCGCCCAGTTGCCGATGGACGTCCTCGACAAGGTGCCGACAGTGCTGATCGTGTACGCGATCATCAAGGGCATCCCGAAGCGGCTGCTCGTCAAGCTGCCGCTCGGCCGGGTGTACCTCGGCCAGCCGAATCCGCGCGCGAAGAAGCCGGTCGCCACGACCGCCACTCAGTCATGACGAACAACGCGGTGGCCGCCGTCGCTGACCGCTACCGGCAGCCGATGACACTGGGGAACGCCGTCCTCGACATCCACCCCGTCGCGATGGTCGCCGGCATCACGGCGCTGATCGTGGTGGGTCTGGCGAGCGCGGGGTGGATCGTGCCGCTGGCGGTCAGCGTGCTCTTCGTCGGAATCGCGTACCTCGCGGGGCGCGGTCCGTCCTACCTCGTCACGATCCTGAAACTCTGGATCGCGGTCGGGCTCATCCTGTTCGCCCTGCGCGCCCTGCTCGTGAAGGGCGAGACGGTCCTCGTCCCGCTCGGGCCGATCGCCATCACGCGCGAGGGCATCGAAAACGGTCTGCGCTTCACCACCGCGGTGATGGTGATCTGCGGCGGCGTGACGCTATTCTTCGCCATCGTATCGATGCGCCGGCTGATGCTGGCCCTCGAGCGGATCGGCGTGAGCCCGCGCGTCAGCTACGTCATCCTGGCGTCATTCCAGGCGATCACCGACCTCGGCGCCACCGCCCGAGTCGTGCTCGACGCGCAGAAGGCACGGGGGATCGAGGCCGAGGGGAACGTGTTCGTGCGAGCACGCGCGTTCTTCCCGGTGCTCGCCCCGGTGTTCCTGACGGCGATGACGGCGACCGAGGAGCGGGCGATCGCGCTCGACGCTCGCGCGTTCAACAACCCGGGCAGGCACACCAGCCTCCTCAACCTCAAGCCCTTGACCGCCGTCGACACCGTGCTCGTCGTGCTCTCGCTCGTCGTGGCCGCGGCCGCCGTCACCGGAGGGATCCTCGGATGGTTCTAGCCTCACTGACTGGAGTGGGCTTCACCTACGCCTACGCGGAGCAACCCGCGCTCGTCGGCATCGACCTGCAGCTCGAGGAGGGCCGGCTGCACGGCGTGGTCGGGCTCAACTCGAGCGGCAAGACGACGCTGTGCAGCCTGATCCGCGGCGTCATCCCGCACTTCCACCACGGCGACCTCACCGGCGAGGTGGTCATCCTCGGCAGGCCGCTGCTCGACTGGGACCCGGCCGAGCTGTCGCGGACTATCGGCTGCGTCTTCGATAACCCGTTCACGCAGATCAGCGGCATCCGCGAGACCGTGTTCGAGGAGATCGCGATCGGGCTCGAGAACCTCGGCGTGCCCCGCGACGAGATGATCGAGCGCGTCGAAGGCGTGGTCGAGCAGCTCGGCATCGAGGCGATCGTGGAGAAGAACCCAAACGAGCTCTCCGGCGGACAGCGGCAGAAGGTCGCGTTCGCGTCGATCATCGCCATGGACGCACCGGTCGTCGTGATCGACGAGCCGACGTCCCAGCTCGACCCCGAGGCATCCGAGGCCGTGTTCGAGATCATCGAGGGACTCAAGCACAGGGGCAAGTCCATCGTGCTCGCGGAGCACAAGATCGACCTGCTCGCGCAGTACGCCGACACCATCACCGTGATGAACGAGGGCACCGTCGTAATGCACGGGCCCACGAGGGATGTCGTCGGATCGGACGAGTTCGGCACGTACGGCGTCGTCCCCCCAGAGGTGACCGAGCTCGGCCGCAGGCTCGCCGCCGCAGGGAAACCGCTCGACCGGCTGCCGATTAAGCGGGCCGAAGCGTTCGACGAAATCTCCGTACGGATCGGAAGGAGCACGCATGCCCATTGAACTGAACGGGGTGGGCTTCACCTACCCCGACGGCTCGCGCGCGATCGGCGGCGTCGACCTCCGCGTCGCCGACGGGGAGCGGCTGGCGATCGTCGGGCAGAACGGGGCGGGCAAGACAACCACCGTCAAGCTCATGAACCGTCTGCTCTTGCCGACCGAGGGCGAGGTGCTCGTCGACGGGGCATCGACCGCGAAGCGCACCACCGCGCAGGTGGCCCGCGACGTCGGGTACGTGTTCCAGAACCCGGACGACCAGCTGTTCGCCGCCGACGTCCGCTCCGAGATCGAGTACCTACCCAAGTACCTCAAGTGGCCCGACGAGAAGCGCGAGGAGCGCTGCGCCCGCGCGATCGAGCTGACCGGCATCGGCGACCACCTCGACACCAACCCGAAGGACCTGCCGAGCGCGATCCGCAAGTTCGTCGCGATCGCCGCCATCCTCGTGTCGGAGTGCCGGTACGTGATCCTCGACGAGCCCACGGCGGGCCTCGACTCCCGGGGGCTCGCACTCCTGCACGGCATGCTCGACCGGCTCGGCGACGAGGGCGTCGCCGTCATCACGATCACGCACGACATGCGCTTCGTGATCGACGCGTTCGAGCGCGTCGTCGCGATGGCCGACGGTGCGGTTATCGCGGACGGCGACCGCAGGGACGTCTTCCTCGACGACGACATCCTCCGGCGCTCCCGCATCCGCCGGCCGGATGCCGCGCAGCTGGCACGCGACCTCAATCTGAGCCGCCGCGCCCTCACCGTCGACGACGTCGTCGAGCTCGTCCCCTGACCCGAACCCGAACCCGAACCCGAATCCGGAGAAAACTCCATGAGCAGGCCCTTCCGCACCGTCTTCCCCACGGGCACTCCCATTTTCGCGATGCTCCATCTGAAGGGCGAGGACGCGGTCGACCGCCTCCGCCGCGCCAAGCAGGAGATCGACGACCTATGGGGAAACGGCGTCGACGCGATCATCGTTGAGAACTACTTCGGCGAGGTCGAGGACGTCATCGCGGTGCTCGACCACCTGGTGGCGGAGCGCCCCGAGGTCGTCATCGGGCTGAACGTCCTCAACGACGACGCGCGGGCCTTCGAGCTCGCGGGCAGGTACCCGATCGCCTTCCTGCAGCTCGACTCGGTCGCCGGCCACCTCTCGCCGGAGGAAGACGCCGGGTTCGCCGAGCGGCTCGCCGAGATGCGCGCCGGGGTAGAGGCATCCGTCTTCGGCGGCGTCCGCTTCAAGTACCAGCCGTACCGCTCCGGCCGGACCCTCGAGGAGGACCTCGCGCTCGCCGTCGGGCGGTGCGACGCGATCGTGGTCACCGGCGACGGGACGGGACTCATCACGCCGCTCGACAAGATCGCGGAGTTCCGGCGCATCGTCGGCCCCGGCTTCCCCTTGATCGTCGGCGCGGGCGTCACGCCCGACAACGCCGCGGAGCAGCTCGCCCAGGCCGACGGCGTCGTCGTAGGCAGTGCCCTGAAGGACACGCTTGCCGACACCGGCGATGTCGCCCCCGAGAACGTCGCCCGCTTCGTCGCCGCAGCCCGCGCGGCGCACTGACCCTCGCCCCTCGCCGAACGAACGGAGATTCCGTGGCACGAGTACTGCTGGCCGGAGAGTCGTGGTCCACGACCTCGATCCACACGAAGGGGTTCGACTCGTTCTTCACGTCGACCTACGAGGAGGGCGGCGGCGCCTTCATCGCGGCCCTCGAGCGCGGCGGCCACGAGGTCGACTTCATGCCCAACCACGTCGCGTCGGCGCAGTTCCCGGCGACGACCGCCGAGTTCGACCGGTACGACGTGATCGTGCTGAGCGACATCGGTGCGAACACGATCCTGCTGCCCACGGACGTGTTCACCCGCGGCCAAGCGGTACCCGACCGCCTGGCCGCACTCGCCCACTGGGTGCACGGCGGCGGCGCGCTGCTGATGGTGGGCGGGTACCTGAGCTTCCAGGGCATCGAGGCCAAGGCGAACTATCGCGGCACCGCACTCGCCGCCATCCTCCCAGTCCACATGGAGGTCGGCGACGACCGCGAGGAGACGCCGCACGGCGTGCGCCCCCGCGTCGTCCAGCGGCACGCCGCCGTCGCGCACGTCCCGCAAGAGCTGCCCGCCATCCTCGGCTACCAGCGACTCCGGATGCGTCCCGCCGCCGAGACGCTCATCGCCGTCGACGGACGCCCACTCCTGGTCGTCGGCCGCCACGGTGAAGGGCGGGTCGCCGCGTTCGCGAGCGACATGGGGCCGCACTGGCTGCCGCCGGAGTTCCTCGCATGGGAGGGCTTCGACGCCCTCTGGCAGGACATGGTCGGCTGGCTCGCGGGCGAGGAAGAAGGAGAGAAGGAATGACAGACCACGAGATCACCGACGAGCCGCCTGCCGGCCTCGTCGCCGCGCAGCGCATCGCCATCAAGGTTGCCGAGGCCGGCACCGAGGCCGCCGTCGCAGGGCAGACCGAGCGAGAGTTGCACCGCATCATCGACCAGATGGTGCTGGACGCCGGCGCGGTCGGCACGTGGACGCCAACGACGGTCGGCTTCGGGATCGGGACGCTCAGCTGCTTCCCCACCGACGTGCCCACCGACCGCGCACTGTGGAACCTCGATCTCGGCATGATCGACGTCCACCCCGTCACCGTCGACGGATGGTGGGGCGACTGCACGCGCTCTTTCCAGCGGGGAGACAACCACGCCCAGCGCGAGGCGCTCGCCACAATCGAGCGCATCCACGCGACGGTCCTCGCGGCCGCGGAGCCGGGGATGCGGGCGTGCGACTGGTTCGGCGTCTTCAGCGACGAGCTCGCGAAGACCCCGTACGTGCTGCTCGATCGCCTGAGCAACATCGGCCACTCGCTCACCGCGAACTCGTCGTACGACGACGGGTACATCGACGCCTCCAACGAGACCGTGATGCGCGGGGCGTGGGCGGTGGAGCCCTTCATCGGCAACCACCTCTACGGGGTCAAGCGCGAGGACGTCGTGTGGTTCGGCCCGACGAAGGCGACGGTGATCCGATGAGCGCCCGCCCCATCGTCATCGACACCGACCCGGGCATCGACGACGCGCTGGCGATCATGCTGGCCGCCGCGAGTCCTGAGGTCGACCTGCGCGGGCTCGTCGCAGTGGCGGGCAACGTCGGACTCCCGTACACGTCGGGCAACGCGGCCGCCCTCGCCGACCTGCTGCGGCTCGACATCCCGGTCGGCAAGGGCGCGTCGGGGCCGCTGTGGCGGCGCGACATCGACTTCACGCCGGACGTGCACGGCGAGGACGGCTTCGCCGGCCACAGCCTGCCCGTCTCGACGCGGAGCTTCGAACCCGGGGTCCCCCTACTCGCGCGTCTCATCGAGGAGAGCGCCGACCCCATCACGATCGTCCCAATCGGGCCGCTCACGAACATCGCGATGCTCGTCAACGAGTACCCCGAGACGGCGCGCAAGGTGGAGCGGTTCGTCATCATGGGCGGGGGAGCGTTCGACGTGCTCGGCAACGTCACGCCCGTCGCGGAGTTCAACATCTGGTTCGACCCGGACGCCGCGGCACGTGTCTTCGCGTTCGGCGTCCCGATCACGATGGTGGGGCTGAACGCGACGCACCAGGCCACGGTGGCGCGGAAGCACCTGCCGCGGCTGTTCGCCTCGGGTGGCCCGGTCGCCGAGATCGTCGGGCACCTGCTCGCCGGCTACCACAACGTCGGCGTCGACATGGAGGCCGCGATGCCGCAGCACGACTCGCTCGCGGTCGCCGGGGTGATCGACCCCGACGTGTTCACGACGGTGCCGGCGTTCGTCGACGTCGAGAACGTCGGACGCCTCACGTCCGGGATGACGCTCGTCGACCGCGCCTGCGAGAGCGGCGAGCCGAACTGCGACGTCGCGGTGAAGGTCGACGTCGAGCGGTTCCGCGACCTGCTGGATTCGCGGCTGTCGGCGCTCGACGCGTCGCTGCGCCAGGATTGACCGGACCGGCGGTCGGAGGGATAGGCATGGCAGAGGTCGTGGTCGTGGGGAGCACCAACGCGGATCTGGTCGTCGAGGTGCCGCGGCGCCCCGGCGGCGGCGAGACGCTACTCGGCTCCAACCTCGCCCTGCACCCGGGCGGCAAGGGTGCGAACCAGGCGGCGGCGTCGGCTCGGGCCGGCGCCGCCACGCGGCTCGTCGGATGCCTCGGCGACGACGACCACGGCGCGTTCCTCCGCCGGGGACTGCAGGACGCCGGCGTCGACGTCGAGCACGTCCACACCGTCGAGCGGCCGACGGGCACGGCGATCATCCTCGTCACACCGGACGGCGAAAACTCGATCGTCGTCTCGCCCGGTGCGAACAGCGCGGTTGACGTCGAACTCGTGGAGCGGCCCGACGCGGGCTGGACCGAGGCGCGCGTGGTGGTGCTGAGCATGGAGATCCCCGTCGCGACGGTCGACCACGTCGCGACGGCGGCGGCGGCGCGCGGCATCCGCGTCGTGCTCAACGCCGCCCCGGCACGGGAGCTGCCGGCCGGCACGCTGCGCGCGTGCGACCCGCTCATCGTCAACGAGCACGAGGCGCGGATCGTGCTCGGCCGCGATGCCTCGGGGTTCGAGGAGCTCGCCCGCGGACTGCTCGACGCCGGTGCGCGGTCCGTCGTCATCACGCTCGGCGTGGACGGAGCGCTCGTCGCCGATCCGGACGGGCTCCATCGTGAGGCGGGTCGTGTCGTGGAGGTCGTCGACACTACCGGGGCCGGAGACGCGTTCGTCGGCGCCGTGGCGTGCGAGCTGTCGCACGGAGCCCCGCTGCGGGACGCGGTGCGGTTTGCCGTCGCGATGTCGGCGATCACGGTCGGCGCGCGCGGCGCGCAGTCGTCCTACCCCGACCGGCCGGTCGTCGAGAGCCTGCTCGCGGGGAGCTGAGCCGGCTCACGTCGAAAGAGCGGGATCGCACTCCGGTCCCTTCCCGGCGGCCGCGGCCTGCTTCTCGCACGCCGGTTCAGGCGCTCTTCGCGGCGGCCTTCATCGCGCGCTGGCCGAACGGGGCAGGGCCGATGTCACCCGACTCACCCGTGATGCGGCGCGAGTCGCCTGGCGCTACGCTCCTCGGCCGGAGCTGCGGACCACCGTGGCGGAGCACGCTGAGCTTGGTCGCATTGGCGGCTCGAGCGGCGGTGGCGCTCGGAGAGGAGACCAGTCAGCTGCTCGCCGGCTGGCTGGCGAGCAGCCGCCCCAGCAAGTGAGGTCCCTTCACGACCGAGAGTCACAGCGATCTCCAAGTGTCGCCTCGTGCGCCTGGTGGTTCAGGTGTTGAGGCCGGCCCAATGTGTGACGGCGACGATCGACGACAGCAGGACGCCGGCCATCATCGGGATCGATGCCTTCGGTTCTATCCTTGCGCGGTGCCGTACGCCGACCTCAGCTTGGAGCCGTGGAGCGACCTGTCTGACGGCGCTGCCCGCCGGATGGCTCAGGATATCGCCGACCGACACGACCTGACTGTGGTGGGCCTGAAGAACACGGCGTACATGGGGCGGTCGCACCGGATGGCGCTGTTCGACCGTGACGGGATGCAATTCGCTCTTGTACCCGGCGGCCGGCCGACTCTCGGCTACGACGCCGCCCGATTCCAGCCCGTCCCGAACCAGGTCGCCAGCTACGCCGACAGCGCCGGCGAGTACGGTCTTCCAACGCTGGCTGAGTACGTCGACGCGATGACCTCGCCGGTACGCAGCGCCGAGATGCCGGCGATGCTGATCGCGGTGGAAGCCTTCGATCCCTGCGAGATTCCGCTGGCGCCCCGGCGAGCGGGTGGTGGCGTACGCGACGTTCGTGGCCCCGGCCATGCTGGCCTCGTCGGCGATGAGCGGCGCACTGTCCGAGACCACCTTCAACCTCTTCGCAAGTCGGTCGTCTAATCGATGGGGGTGCGTCCCCGTGGTGGGGGAGCGGGTGCGGTGATGCTTGGATTCGTCCTGGCGGTGGCCCCCGTTTACCCCCCGAAAACCCTGGCTCGACGCTGACGAACAGTGACAGGAAGCGGTCATCGCCCGGTAGTGTCTGTGCTGCTCAATGCCTACTTTTGACAATCGATGACAAGCTCGGGGTGGCTACGGTTGGTGACAAGGGGTCGTCGGTTCAAATCCGGCCGTCCCGACAAAGAAAAAGCCCTGACCAGCAGGAATGCCGGTCGCAACAGCATGAGCCGGCATCATCGCGTAGTCATCGGTGACGATGGGTGCGGGCGACGCCCCCGGATCAGATCAAGGTCGGGCCTGGACGCCAAGAGGGCCAGCGACCTGCACGGATGCCGTTCTCGGCAGGTACAGCGCTCGTGAAGCAGGCGGTGAGCTGAGGCCCGGACGTGCAGCGGGTCCTTGAATCAGCTGTCGGCCGCCCAGAACCGGACCCGGAATCGTTCCACGTCCATGATGGGGATGGGGTGGTCCGGCTGGGCTTCGATCCGGCGGAGTTCGGCACGCCCGGTAACGCTCACGTGGGCGTGGTAAGGGCCGGGCGGGCCGAGGGCCAGAGTGGGGCTCGCCGGAAACTCCAACATGCCGGAGACGTGCACGGTGCCGTCGCTCAGGGTCAGGGTGACCCGCTGCTGAGCGTCCGCGTCCTGGTCGTTGTCGGGCGGGGCGGCGGCCCATGCCTCAAGCACGACGCGGGCGCGGTGGTAGGCACCCGAGGCGCTCAACAGGTACAGGATGTCGTCGCCTGCATAGCAGAGCGCCCTGGCGGAGAACGCACTGTTTAGGAACTCGGCGGCCACACCCGCGACGATGATGATGCGGTTCGCGGGTGCCAGCAGCGCCTCGACGCTGGCCAGCGGTCCAGTCATCGCCCCTCGCAGTGCTTGCGGGGCCGGGCGTTCGCCCGGCCCCGCAAGGATAGCTGTCTCGTCAGAAGTGGATCTGGACCGAGCCGGACGTCATGGCCGTCAGGCTGGACTTGTCAAGGTCGTAGCTGCTCGGATAGTTGTCGTAGATGATCTGGTCGTTGGGGATGGTGTTGTCGCCGAGCCGCCAGACGACGAGGCGAAGGCCGTCGGGGTTGTCTTTACCGTAGAAGAGGAACCCGAACCCGGCCTGACCGCCGACAGTGCCGACGCCCTTGGCCGCCAACTTGCCCGTGGGTGTGACGACGAGCCATTCGAGTCTGGTGGAGAGCAGCCTCATTTCACCGCCTTCGAGGTCGGCGGCGATGCGGCCGTTGCCGGGCACCGGGCCGTTCTCGCCCGGCAGATACTTGACGGTCGCCTGGGCGTGTAGTTTGCCGATGTGTTCGGGGTTCGCCGGGAAGGCCCCGGCGGGTGAGGAGATGACGCCGCCCTCGGTGATGAACCCGCCCTTCGGGTCGTACACGATGACCATGACCTCGGCGGTGCCCGTGCCACCGTCGTCGTCGGTCACCGCCACCTCGATGGTGTACATGCCGGCGCTGGTGAAGGTGTGCGTCTGGTTGCAGACGTGGTCGGTGGGGGTGGACTGGGTGGTGGTGGAGTCGTCCCACGACACCTTGCAGGTGTGGGTGTCGTTGGCGGCGTCGGTGAACGGCGCGCTGAGCTGCACCGGGGTCCCCACGCGGAACACCTGCCAGGGGGTGGGGCTGGTGATGCTCACCTGCGGCGGGACGTTGTAGACGTTGACCTCGGTAGAAGCCGAGACGGGTGGATGCATCCCGTCGTTGACGGTCAGGGTGGCAATGTAGGTGCCGTCGTCGGTGCAGGTGATCTTCGCCCGCAGGTTGTGCGGGTTGTCGAAGGAGCAGGTGGCGCCCGGGTCGTTCTCGTCCGACCCTTGGACGGTCCAGGTGATGTCGGTCTCCGAGGCCACGGTCTGCAGGGTCGCGTAAAGCTGGATGGGTTGTCCCTCTGATCCGTAGACCCTGGGGGAGACATTGACGAGCGGGCCGTTGGCCGCGCCGGCGTCGGCGCGGGGCAGGATCTGCACCCAGAACCAGTCGTTGTCCCGGTAGAGGATCCGGTCATCCCGGTAGAACGGGGGCAGTTGCGCGCCGGCCCTCACGTTGTCATCGGCGAGCACGGCACGTACTGAGAAGTCCACCGGCATTCCCCGAAGACGCCGAGCAGCCGCGCCTTGGAGGGTGCTCGCGAAGGGGTATTCGTCGCAATGTTCGTCGAAGAGTGGCCGATCCTCGGGTGGGATCCCCGTCTCCAGGTAGGGCCATGTTCCCTGGCATGCCCGGTTCTTCTCGCCCTCGTTCTCTGTCCACTCCGGGCCTTCGTACGGCACTCGTTGCAGATAGTTGGTCTCGGTGCGGGCGTCATAGTTGCCGGGTATCCGCTTGTCTCCGTCGAGTCGGAGCGGTCGGGTGTTGTTCGGGTCGGCGAAGGCGTCCCGGATGTGCTCGGCGACCTCCTTCACGGGGCTGTTGGAGCCGTCGGCGTTGAGCACGGGGTAGATCAGGTGCGGTACGACGTCGTGGAAGATGCACGCCGCCGTCCGGCTGCCGAAGTAGTCGGCGGAGTCGCACCGGACGAAGTAGTCGAGCGGCGTCCCGTCGTCGTCGCGGACGTAGTCCGAGGGAGTGTTCCTGAGCTGGTACTCGATGGCGAACGGGTGAAAGCGCATCTTGTCGGGCTGGTCGGTGTTGGCGTCCGACGAGAGCACGAACGACGACCATGTGCCGGTCAGCGAGTTGCTCAGCCACTCGGCGAGGGTTCGCCGGTGGTCACCGCTGACGCTGCAGCCAGGCGTGTCGTGGTAGCAGTCGATGCCAAAGGACACGTTGTCCGCGGCCGTCAAGCTGCCGAAGAACAACACGCTCATTGGCCGCAGGAACAGGTTGATGTTGCGGGTGCCGTCGTCACGCCCGTAGCCAACGACGACAAAGGTCATGTTCATGACCCCGAAACGCTCGCGGTTCGGGTCGACTTCCACCGCGGTGAGCACGTAGGTCGCGCACCACTGCATGCGGTTCTTGATGTAGCCGTACCGGTCGTTTGCCGCCGCTGGGCTGGTCTCGCACTCCTGCGCGAAATCGGTGTCCGGCGCGGCGGGGGGAGTCATCACTTCCCGCAGGATTCCGACGTCGGTGTCATCCCCGCCCGCGGCAGCCGTTCCACGCGCCCGGTTCCGCTCCTCGATGGATGCTTGCGCGACGTCGTAGCCGATGTCCTGCCCGGACGCGAGGGCACGGCTGCGGGCCAGATCCCGCAGTTGCGCCGGCGAGGCGTCGGGGGGCGTCGGCGGAATCTCCGACGTCGACCTCAACCCGGCACCCTTGCCCGATCCGAGCTGTCTGGCGGTGATGGTGAGGTTGGTCGACGCCGCCTTCGGCTCTAGCTCTGTCGCCTGAGCGGCACGCGGCGGTACGAGCACCGCCGAGGCGACGGTCGCCGCGACGGCGGCCGCCCACCATCGTTGAGTCTTTGTCATCTGCTCTCCCGTCTGCCGAAGTGGCGAACCACATCGGCCAGTCATGGCGGGCCTCGCCTAGACTTGGGGAGTCACAAAAGGACGGCCGCGCGTAGCCCGCGCGGTCGACCGCGATCCCCGTTGGCGTGCTCGACCCAGAGGAGCACGCGTAGCATCGATGATTGGCGATGAGATACCGAACAGGGATTGATCTGTCGTAGATCCGACACCACACCTTGTTGCGCCCCCCACGTCGAAGGCATTGGCGGCCACTGCCGTCCCGACCCGGGGCGTTCCACGACGTGCTCGTTCGTTGGGTTGCGCGGCCGCGGCCGTCGCTAATCTATGCTCACTGAGTGCCCCTGCCGGCTCCGATCACCCGTGGCTCCTACGCGTCGGTCATGCTTGTGCTCGCCAGCGTGACACTTGTTTCGTGCGGCTCGCCATCGTCGACACCGAGCGCCGAGTCCACCGCTGCAGCCGACTCGAAGTGGCAGGATGCCTCAGGCTCATCACAACCGGCCCATGCGTCCAGTAGGGCCATTAGCTGCAGCTGGGCTGGCCCCGCCGGGGGCCAGCACGACTCCACCTATTGCCAGCGGGTGGTTGACGACGAGCTACGCCGCAGCGAGCTCACTCCGGACCAGCGCGCTGATGCAGAGGCCGCCGTCGAAGCCGTCGTCAAAGCGATCGACCACCTGACCTTCGACTGCGCCCAACCGGTCACGGAGGAGTGCCTGGCGGAGCAAGCCCGGCGGCGAATCATGCCGGCGACGGACAGACCGGCGCGGACCGTCGAACAAGTCCGGCAGGCGCTCACCGTTGCGGGCTTCGCCGACGTCACCGTACGAACGGCCGGGCAGGCGGATCCGGCACCACGAGACACCATCGTCTACGCCGTACCGATCGGTACCGGTTGCGTGGTGGGGCATCTCGCCGCCAGCGGCCAAGGCGCCGGACAACAGGGAGTCCTCGGCACCCTACCCGACGGCCGGTGCCTCGCCTGACAGGTCGACCTGACGCGCGCGTTGGTGACCTTCATCCGAGGCAGGTCGTAGTACATCGCCTCGGCGGGCAGCGGAGCGGTTCAGGCAGGTCTCCGGCCCCAAGCCGAGATCATGGGCGAGGTGACGAGGTCGAGGAGCCCTGTCGCGATGTTGTGGCGATGCTGGTCGACATCATCGACGGTGGCCAACCCGGCGGAGATCAGCCGGTCGCGGATCTGCCTCATGGTGGCCTGTTCCAGCAGGGCGCAGGCGACACCGGTCATCGGGAAGAAGGCGTCGGCTTCAACATCGGCCAGTCCCGCGTCGCGCAGCAACCTCGGTAGCCTGCGCGCGTAGGACAGGTCGACACCGGCGGCACGTCATGATTGTGGGAATAGCGTGTGTGACGTGCGTGGACGTGTGGCGAAACGTCCTGGGGGTCATCCCTGAAGAGGTGGGGTCGTGTCAAGCGCGGACGCTGGACCGGTTGTGACCGGTTTATGGGGGATTCCCGGGATTGGCGTGGGCAGGCGTCGGTGAGGGGTCGGGGTCCAGGCTCGACCTTTAGGTCGACCCGCGTAGCGGGTGTGGCCTTGACGCCGATCCCGAGGCGATCGCACGATGGCGGCGCCGGGAGCGGGCTATGAGGTTGTGTGGGCCGTCTTCTCCGATGTCCTGAATGGATGTGCGGCATGCCGGTTGGTTGTGATCCGGTTGCCGGTCATCCCTTCGCCGCTGTTCGTGCGGCATGGAGTGGTGCGGCCACAGCCAGGGCCGGGTCAATCAAGTAACGCTCGACCGCGTCCCGCGTGCGGGAGGGTCAGACCCCCAGCGACCTCGGGTCCTGGCTGTGTCCGGATCAGGCTCACGCCGGTCGGGTGCTCAGGGCGCGGATATGCCTGTCGCGCAGCCCGTAGAACACCAGCGTGAGAAGTTTTCGGCCGGCGGTGACCTTGCCTATGTTGGATCCCCGGCGGGCGCCGACTCGGATCTGGGTCGCGCCGACCGGGCCGCGGCTGAGCGGTTGCACCGCCTCGATCGCAGCCCAGCGCAGCAGGGGACTGCCTTGTTTGGTGATCTGGCCGCGGTGCACGGTGTTGTCGGATTCCCGGTGGCGTGGGGTCAGCCCGGCCCAGGAGCACAGCTGCTGCGGGCGGACGCCGAGCCGGACCTGTCGGTGGTCGGCCAGGCGCGGGACGGGGCCGAGGCAGTTAGGCTCTGCCGCGAGCTGCGCCCCGACATCGTCCTCATGGACGTCCGGATGCCCGGCCAGGACGGCGTCGCGGCGACCCGCCAGATCCTCGCCGACCCCACCACCGCGAGCCGCATCGTCATGCTCACTACCTTTGATCTCGACGAGTATGTCTACGCGGCCCTGCGCGCCGGGGCCAGCGGCTTCCTGGTCAAGGACATCCCCGACGAACAGTTGGTCGCCGGCCTCCGGTCCGTGCACCGCGGGGAGGCCCTGTTCGCACCCACCGTCACGCGTCGCCTCATTGATGCCTATGTAAGGAAGCCGCCCGCAGGCGCCGTGCCTGGCGCGGAGACCCTCACCGCTCGGGAGGTCGAGGTGTGGCGCCTCGTCGTCGCCGGCCGGTCCAACACCGAGATCGCAGCCGAACTCTACGTCGGCGAAACCACCGTGAAGACCCACGTCTCCCGGCTGCTCGCCAAGCTCGGCGCCCGCGACCGCATCCAGCTCGTCGTGCTGGGCTATGAGAGTGGCATCCAGTCACACTAGTGCGGCACCGGATTCGGACGCCGATGACGCGGCCGACGACCCGTGCGCGGTGACCCGGGCGCACGTGGAGGCGTTCCAGGCCTGGATGATCGACGCCAGATCCGCGTCGACCGCCCTGAACAAGCACAAGAGACTGCAGCAGTTCTTCAAGTGGCTGCTCGTCGACGAGCAGGCCATCGACCGGTCGCCGATGGAACGCCGCTCGTCGCCCTTCACTTCGGACATTACCGCACCACCTGATCACGGAGCGCCACGAACCGCTACTCGGAAGGCTCATTGACAAGGTGGGGAGGGCCTGAAAGGGTCTCGCGTACAACAAAATTCATCCGATGTTTTTTTGGGTGACCATTCAGGGAGAAAACGGCGATGCGGAAAAAACCGCTTGCACTGACACTTGGCATGTCATTGCTCCTGTCCACGGGTGTAGCGGATAAGGCGTCCGCGACCAGCTCCGGCGAGGAGCGCTTCCAGCCGAGTGTCACCTACGATCTGTCGGTGACCGACGCCGAGCGCGACGCGATCCACGCGGAAGTCGAGGCGTTGGCTGGACGCGTCAACAGCGCGCGGGCGGGGGACGGCACCTACGACCCGCTCAGTCTGGTCGGGGCGATGCTGGACGGGTCGAGCTACGACTCCATCTCCCGAGGTGGCACGGCCGCGACGGCGTACCCCTTCCCGGTCAGCAACACCGCGGCCAACCAGTACGAGTACGACCGCAAGGTCGCCAAGCTCGCCTGGGTGGTCAAGCTGGCCACCGACCTGGGTTTCCCGGTGGTCGTCCAACGCCAGCCTGACAAGTACGTCTACGCAGAGATCGGTGACCCGGACGCCCCAGAGATGGTCATGGCGTTGAGTCACCTCGACTCGCCGACGGCTTCTGTTTCGGCAGCCCAGTTGGCGCGCTGGCGGGACGCCGATGGCAACTACGGCACTCCTGGTGCGTACCACTCGCCCTATGTCAAGGACGGCTCGGTCTACGGGGCGGGCATTCAGGACGACAGCGGCCCGACGCTGGCGACGCTGCTCGCGGCCAAGGCGCTGCTCGAGGCGGGGCTGCCCCTCGACCGACGCATCCGCATCGTCATGGGAATCTACGAAGACGGCGGTCCCGGCACGCCCTCGACGACGAACACCGCCACCTTCCAGTCCATCCCGTACAACTCGAACCCGAGCTTCTACGACAACTGGGCCTACAAGAACCTCAACCGGGAAGAGATCCCGATCGCGGCCTACACCTCCGACTCGCGGTTCCCGGTCATCGTCGGCAACTCCGGAGCGGTGACCCCGTCGGTGTCGATGAGCTTGGCCGCAGACAGCACCAAGGCCTTCCGGCTTACGGCTGCCACAGCCGGCGTCACCCTGCGCGAAGGCGACCCGACGCTCAAGGACATCGCCTACGGCAGCACCACGCAGATCGCCTCGCGGGCCATTTTCACCCTCGACGTGGCGGGGGCCGGCTCCGCCGAGCGCGACCGATTCGTGTCGGCGATCACCGCTGCCGCGACCACGAAGGGTTGGCTCCCGGCTGCTCCCCGCACCACGCCCAAGGTGCAGACCACGATCACCGGCGACTCGCTCACGCTGGAGATCAACACCGATGTGGCGATGGAGATGCCGACCCCGCAGTACGGCAAGAATGCGGTCGTGTGGGGAATGTTCCTCCTCTCCAAGGGACTCGGCGCACTGGGAACCACGGCCGCCGACATGCAAGTGAAGAAGGCCGCCGACGGCATCACCGACCTGTTCTTCCGCGACGGTGTCGAAGGCGAAGCCTATATCGGCAAGTACATGGGCATTCCGGCGAACCTGTTGCGCAACCCGAGCAACGGCACGCCAAACCTGACCTTTGCCCTCATGGGAGGCATCAGTTCGGAGACCCCGACGAGCTTTTACACGGACGCCTCCGGCAGCCTCAGCATCCCGATGTATGTGCGCAGCATGCACGTCACCGCGGCTGACTCCGGCCAGGCAACGGCGGCGGTCACGGCCGCCTTCCAGGCGAAGGGGTTCACCATCGGGACCCTCGGCTCGCCCGTCGGCGCGGGGTTGTACGTCACTCACGACAACCCGCTGACGGCTCTTCAGTTCGGGAGCTACCAAGCCTCGATCAACCACAACCCGAAGGAGTTTGCGGATCCTCATTCCCTCAGGGACGTGGTCTATCCGCAGGGCACGACCGGTGGCACCCTGGCCAGCAGCTTCCGCAACAAGATGACCGCCTTCGGCGCCGTCATCCCGGGTAACGAGCGCTGGTGGCACACGGCCAACGAGCGGATGAAGATCGACTCGGCAGTGCAGATGACCAAGATGATGGCCGATGGAATGCTGGAGATGGCCCGGTACTCCGGGCCCGCCGGTGCCAAGTTCATGTCGGCAGACATCCCGGGGCTGAACTCGGACCGGGCGGACCTCGACCTGCTCGACGTCACGATCGGAACCTACAAGGACGCGTCGGCCGCCGTCGGCACGAGCCAGTTGGGCAACCAGGCCCTGCTCGGCGCCACCTCGTTCAACATCCCGATGTGGAACGGGCGCGGCAACTCGACCCCGACGGCGTCGGCTTTCGAACTGGGACACGCCCCGGGAGGGGTCTACCTGCCCCTGACCGACACCGAGTACCTGAACTCCACGTACGTGGCGCCGATGCGTCTCGAGTTCAAGGTGGAGCGTCCCGATCACATGTCGGACGCGGCTTGGGCGAAGTTCGTCGCCGGGGGCTACGGCGACTTCCAGTTCAACATTCTCGTCGGCGACAAGGTTGTGCCGCTGGCCGTTCCTGCGGGGCAGAGTGCGGACAAGTACTTCTCCTCGCGCATCTCGGCCAACAACCCCGACGCCATCTACCTGTCGGTCAACCTCGCGATCACCGATGCACCGTACACCGGGGTGCAGGCCAAGCTCGCGGATTCCAAGACGGACCTGTACACGGTCAATCCGACGTACCTGGCCTCGAACCCGGATCCGTTCCCCGGGCGCGGGGCCATCGAACAGCGGGGCTTCTTCGTGTTCGGTGACGGGCAGAAGAACGCGGAGTTCTCTTCACCCGACGCGGTCTACGTGACAGTCGCCAACGCGGTCGTCGATGCGAAGCCGTCGGCGGTGGTGAAGAAGCTGAAGGGCGACACGAACGAGTTGACCATCACGGTGAAGCAGACCCATGTCGACGGCAGCGAGTCTCCGGTGACGGCCACGGTCACCATCGACAACAACGCTTCCGGCACCTACACCGTCGGCGATTACAAGGTATTCGTCGACACCAAGGGCAACACCCAGGTGCGGTCGATCTCCATCGTGTGACGCATGTGAACCGGAAGGTCCGCGCGCGCACGGGAGGGTATGCCCGGTGGCAGGATGCCTCGACTCGGGGTCAGCGGCCGCCGGGGTGTGAGGCACATTGACAACGGAGTGGAGCCATTGCCGTCGGTGGTGGCTCCACTCCGTTGTGCGCCACTGGGCGTGGCTGTTCCTGTGGGTTGCTGTCACGGTTGCGAACTGCGGACGCTGCTCGCCGAGCAGGCGCTGCAGCACCATGATCTGGCGTCGCAGGGGGAGGATCTCGATGTCCTCGGTCCGGTCGCTCGTCGTCTGCAGTCGGAGTGCCGCGAAGATGTTCGCCACTCCGAGATGCATCAATCGCAGCAGCACGGCCATCATCGCTCGGCGACCGCCGGCGATCCATGTGTGAGGCAGCCAGGTTGCCGAAATCGCGACGGTCGTGATCAGTTGTTGTCGATTGCCGCCGCCAGGTCGATTCCTCGCTGCCCCAAACCGGCCCGCTCGGCCCACGCGTTAAGGGCGGTGAGGAAGCCGAGTCGCGGCCGAGGGGTGCCGCTGGCACCCCTCGGCCGCGTGGTGTCATCATCTGGTGTGGAGCAGGCGTGCGGATAGCGGTGCGAAGACCACCGCCAGCACCGTGCAGGCGATCAGGACCCAGGCGAGCTGAGGGCCGGGCGTTTCGCCCGCCATCAACTCTCGCGCGGCGGTCACCAGGTGGGTGACCGGGTTGCCATCGACAAAGGCTTGCAGCCATCCGGGCAGCGTGGCCGGGTCGACGAAGATGTTGCTGAACAGCGACAGCGGGTACAGCAGAGCCTGGGACACGCCGAGCACGGCGCCAGGCGACTTCATAAGTAGCGCCAGTGCCGCCCACACCCAGGACAGGCTGACGCTGAAGGCGACGACAAGCAGCACTGCGGCCGCCACACCGAGGACGTTACCGTGCGGGCGGAACCCCAGCGCAAGGCCGAGCCCCACGACCACCGCCGAGGCGAGCACGTACCGTACGGTGTCGCTGAGCATTGCCCCGATGAGTGGGGCGGCGGGTCGGATCGACAGCGTGCGGTACCGGTCGAATGCGCCGCTGGCGAGGTCGATACTGAGCGTGGCGCCGGTGGTGCCGGTCGTCACCAGCAGGGTCATCACGAGGATCCCCGGGACCAGGTAGCCGACGTACTTGCCGGTTGATCCGCCGACCGCGCCGCCGAACAGGTACGTGAACATCAGGGTGAACACGACCGGGTGGACGGCGATGTCGAAGATCTGGACGGGGGTACGCCTGATCTTCAGCAGAGCCCGCCGGGTGAACGTCAGGCTGGCGCTCAGGGTGCTGGGCTGGGACGGTCGCGGGCGGGCGGCGAGCACCGCGCCGGGGCGTCGGGCGCCTGTGACGGTGTTGAGCGTGGTCATTCAGTCTTCTTCCTTCGGTGCGGCGTCCGCAGTGGCCGGACGGCCGGTCAGGGCGAGGAACACCTCGTCGAGGCTGGGCTGTCCGAGGGTGAATTCGGTGATCTCGACCTGGGCCCGCGATAGCTCGGTCAGCGCATGTGCCGCTGCCGCGGCGCCGGCCGGCCCGCTTTCCGGCACCTGTGCGGTCACGGCGGCTGGATCGGAGCTGAGCGCCACAGGCCCGTGCAGCGCCCGGGTCAGCACCCGTTCGGCGGTGGCCCGGTCGTCAGGTTCGGCCAGACGGACGTGCAGGGTGCCACCTCCGACCGATGCCTTGAGTTGGCTGCTGGTGCCCTGGGCGATGAGGGTGCCGTGGTCGATGACAGCGATGCGGTCGGCGAGTTGGTCCGCCTCGTCGAGGTACTGGGTGGTCAACAGGACCGTGGCGCCCTCGGCGATGAGGACCCGGACCAGGTTCCACACGTCGTTGCGGCTGCGTGGGTCCAGCCCGGCGGTGGGCTCGTCCAGGAACAGCAGATCGGGGGTGACGATGAGGCCGGCGGCGATGTCCAGCCGGCGCCGCATGCCGCCGGAGTACGTCTTGACCAGACGGTCGGCCGCCTCGGTCAGGGAAAAAGCGTTCAGCAGCTCTTCGGCGCGGGCTGCCGTACCAGCGCGGGAGTGGCCGTGCAGCCGACCGAGCAGGACGAGGTTCTCCCGTGCGGTGAGCCCGTCGTCGAGGGAGGCGTACTGCCCGGTCAGGCTGATCCGGTCGCGTACCGCAGCGGCGTGGCTGACCACGTCGTGGCCGAACACCCGTGCGCTACCCGCGTCGGGGCGCAGCAGTGTGGCCAGCATGCGGATCGTGGTCGTCTTGCCAGCACCGTTAGGGCCGAGGAACCCGTACACCGAGCCTGCGGGGATGCTCAGGTCGATACCGTCCACGGCTCGGGTCGTGCCGAACGTCTTCACCAGGCCCGTAGCTTCGACGGCCAGGTGGCTGGAGTTCGTCATCGGGTCCAGCCGTCCTCGTCGACCAGCTCGCCCTGCTCCGCGCTGACATCACCGGCGACGGCGAACGCCGCAGCGGCCTCCGGCAGGCCCGGCGCGCCGGCGAGGGCCGCTTGCAGGGCCTCGGGCGAGTCCCACCGCCACATGTCCACCCACGTCCGCTCGTCG
Source organism: Micromonospora sp. SL4-19 (assembly GCF_047921475.1). Lineage (NCBI taxonomy): Bacteria > Bacillati > Actinomycetota > Actinomycetes > Micromonosporales > Micromonosporaceae > Micromonospora > Micromonospora sp. SL4-19. The sequence goes on along the minus strand of NZ_JBLROB010000042.1, from coordinate 9,918 downwards.
ACACGGATCAGTCGGGTCTCGGTGGGACCGGCGAACGCCGCCCTGACCGCTGCGAGCAGGTTCCTGCGCCGCTCCAGCACGGTGTCGGCGTCCGCGGGGTCGGCCGTGAAGCGCGTCGTCCGAATGAGAGCCATTTCCGTACCTCTTCTCTAGAGTTGGTTATTAGAGATGAACTCTAGTGTTACAGTGCAGGCATGCAACTGGTCAAGAGCACGGGCAAGAAGGGCGAGAAGTCGCGGCAGACTCGGGGACGGATCCTGCAGGCCGCGTACGAACTGTTTGTCGATAAGGGGTACGGGGCCACGACGCTGCAGGGCATCGCCGAGCGGGCCGGGGTCGCCGTGCAGACCATCTACTTCGCCTTCGGCAACAAGCCTTCGCTGCTCAAGGAGCTGGTTGACGTCACCATCGCCGGCGACGACGAGCCGATCCCCACGATGCAGCGGGCCTGGTTCATCGACGCTCTCGCGACCGACACCGCCGAGGCGCATTTGCGGGCACACGTGCGAGGCACCTGCGAGGTGCTCCAGCGGGTCGCGCCGATCATGGACGTGCTACGCGCCGCTGCCGCTCAGGATCTGAGCCTGGCCAGCATGTGGCCGCAGGACAGCGATCCGCGCCTCGAAGTCCAGACCGTCGCGGCGCGCAGCCTCGTGGCCAAGCCCGGCGCCAAGGCCGACCTGTCCGTCGAGCACGCTGCCGACCTGCTGTTCGGCCTGCTAAGTCCGCAGCTGTATCTGCTTTTCGTCCGCGACCGGGGCTGGACCCAGGATCGCTGGGAACAGTGGGTCTACGACACGCTCCACGCACAGCTCTGCGGGTAGCGCAAGCGCAAGTGGCCGTAGCAGCGGCGCCAGCAATCGGCTGACGCCGCGACTGCGTAGTCTCGTCGGTGGGTGTCAACGTCGAACTCCGTCAGCACGGACCACGGCCACGTAAAGGGCGGGCCGAGACCACCCTGGTGGACGAAATCGTCGATTGGGACGATCTCTTCGTCGGGTTGCTGAACAAGGTCTACAACCAGGGCCGGACACCGACGTTCGACAGGATTGACCCGTACGGCGACCTGGTGCTCGCCGGCGACGCCATGACTCAGCTGCTTGCTGAGCTGCCGGCCCTCGTCGTTGCCGCAGCTACCCAAGCCGAAAAGAGCTTCCTCGCAAGCCTCGAGGGACTAGCCCTCCGATGCGCTGCGGATCCCTCTGATCACTACCTGCATTTCGTTGGAGATTGACCGCTTCCGCTTCCGTGCAGCGGCTTGGGCCCTGCTCTCACGCTGCGTGAGCGGCGCGGCGCACCGCTCACGCACGTGACCTTTGTCGGTCAGGGCGCGGCGCTCAGTAGCCCCCATCCCGTCACCAGCGATGAGCAGCCATCGGGGGAGCCACTACCCCTTGACGGCTGGCCGCAGTGCCGAGCAGCCATCACCAACGGTTCACTGGATCGACAGGGCGCGCTCCCGTCAGCACGGCGGTCGTGGCCGGCAGTCGTGCACGCGCGGCTGCCGGCCAGGCACAAGGACGAGCAAAGCAGCCACTAGGGCAGCACACCGTCCACGCCGCGGGAGACCTCGTCGCTCGGGTTGCCAGCAAGATCCCGGACCGCGCGATAGGCCATGTCGATGGCCGAGTCCGCGTAGGCGCGCGGGGCGGAGTCGGTGTTGGCGATCGCGACGTGCCCCCAGGGCCGGCGCGCGGTGTGGCTGGGGAGTTCACCGTCGGGCCAGAAGGGATCCCAGGGCCGGGCGTATTCGTAGGCGTACCCGTGAGCCCAGCGGTTCACCGTGATGCCCTCGATGTCGCGGGCGGGATCGAACCCGCCCGGCTCGAGAGCGCGGGCGAGTTGGTCCCGGATCGCGCGTTCCATCTCCTGGAACGACGTCGCCAGCAACTGGCGCCGGCCGGCCTTGCCCTGATCGCGCGGTGAGAGTCCGGGCTGGCAGGCCGCCTTGCTCAGGTGCAGGATCATCGGTTGGCTGGGATCGTCGGGGAAGCGGTAGGAGCCCATGCTGACCGGGAAGTCCAGGCTGGCGCTGTTCCAGTACATGGTCGGGTACCTGATGCTGGAGATCTTGAGGTTGGCGAACGACGTCCAGTTGCGGATCTGCACGTTGGTGTAGACCAGGGCGAGCCGGCCGGCGTATTCGAGTGCCGTTCGCTGCTCGTCGGAGATCTCGTCGGTGAGGTACGGGATCATCTGGTTGTTGCAGGCGAGCACGACGTGCTGGGCGTGGACCGAGTGAAGCTCACCGGCCTGCACGTAGGCGACCTCGACCTGCTTGGCGCGTACGGGGTGGTCGTTGTGGCGAACCCGGACCACTGGGGCGCTGAGCCGGATGCGAACCCGGCTTCCGTTGCGGTCCAGCCGGTCGTAGCGCAGCCGGGTGGTCGTAATCTGCTCCATCGTGTGCCCGGGAAGCGCGTCGGGGATCAGCTTGCGGACAAGGGCTCGGGCTACACCGGCGTTGCCCTCTGGGAAGTGGTAGATGTAGTCGTCCTCGGCGTACCAGAACTTGTGCCCGGTCGGTGAGATCCTCGGATCCGGATCGTCCATGGCGAGGTCGAGCCCGTCGAAGCCCGGGTATTCCTCGGCGGCCGCGTCGAGCGCGCCGACGGCATCGATGCCGTACCCCCAGTTGCCGTTGGACACGGTCTGCAGGTACTTGATCGCGTCCGGGTGTGCCTTGACGTGCTCGGTGAGATACGTGCCGTAGGTGATGTCGGCGAGGCGGTCCTTTTTCTGCGCATCGGTCATGCCCGGCAGCCAGTCCTCGGGCGCGTCGTACATCCTGGCCAGATCGGCCTTGGCCTCCTCGGCCATGGGCGCGTTCTTGAGGATGTCGGCGTACTTCATCCCACGCTGGTACGCCACGAAGCGGTCGCGTCCCCAGGATTCCTTGTCGAAGAACAGCGCGCGCCCGAGGCCGTACCTGCTGTTGAAGCCACTGTCGAAGTACTTCTCGAACCGTTCGACGTCAATCCCGAGATCGTCGAGCATTCCGCGCGCCGGGCTGTTGAACGTCGACGGGGTGTCCAGTGACTGGGAGCCGCCGTACCCGACCAGTGTCCGTGCGGTTGTCTCGTACTCGTTGCGCCGCGCGTGCCCGCCGAAGTCATCGAGCGCGTCGAGGATCAGGATGCGCGCATTGTGGCCGAACTCTTGCTGGTAGAAGCGGGCTGCCGCGAGGCCACTGATCCCACCGCCGACGACCACAAGGTCGTACTGCTCACGGGTGTCCCGGGGCTGGCCGGCACCCTGCCAGAACGTGCCGTCGCGCAGCTTGTGCGGCACGACCATGGCGTCGCTCGTGTAGCCGCGCATGCCCTGGAGGGCTGGCGGGTACGGGGCAGGTTCGCCGCCTCCTGGGCCGCGCCCGGGTGCGGCGTGGGCGCCGGTGGCTCCGCCCAGACCACCCAGAGCCAGCGCACCCACGGTGACGGCGACCCCGTCCAGGAAATCACGGCGGGTGATGTTACGTCCCATCCCAAGTTCTTTATCGGACCGTTCGGGCACCGCGTTCCTCCCGTTGGTTAGACGATGATTAATGGCAGACTACTGATTGCGCTTAGATTGTCTAGGGGACGCACGGATAGCGTGGTCGTATGGGGTTGCGGCAACGAAATCCGTAGGCATCCTCCCGCAGTTTCCTCGCACCGAGGCTGCTGATGATGTGGGAGCGCACGAGGGTGGTTGCTCAGGGGCGAGCCGAGCAGACCACCGCCAACCCGCCAGCGTCCGTACGATCCGTCAAGGTCCGCTTGACATGGTGGACCGGGCGGCGGCCCGCTCCCCAGGGGGCGGATCGACGGCGCCGGGATGGCACGGTGGACTCAGTGCGGCGTTGCGGAGAGGGAAGCCGGATGAAGATCTGTACGCGCCGAGGCGACAGCGGTGAGACGGGCGCCTGGGGAGGTGCCCGTCTATCGAGCCTCCTTCGCCAGCCGCTTCCTCCAGTCGAACGGGATCGCGTACAAGTCGTGCGTCGGGCACTGGCAGTGGCCCTGGTTCTTCTCACTGTCGGTGCCTGTGACGGTGGAAAGGGGAAAGGCGCTTCCGGCCATCAGGATGCGCCTTCCCCCAGCGTCTCGCCGAGCAGCGCCGCCAGCAGCGCTGGTCTGTCCTTCCGCGTCGGGTCCCGGCGCTCCGCCTCGGACGCGGTGACCGTCGTGCCGGGCCGCGACCTCCGGGTCAGCTTCGACCTCCAAGGTAAAGCGGCGGCGGGCCGCTCGCTCAGCCATCTCGGCCTGACGCCCGACGGGCAGGTGATCAGTGCCGCCAGCCCCACCCCCGGAAACCGTGACGGCGAGTTGGTCATCGGCCAGAGCCGGGTGGGGCTCTACACCGGCGACGGGGTGCGGGAGTTGTCGGCGCCGTCGCGCGGCGCAGCGCGCCAGGCCATCTACGCGGACGCCGACGAGCGGACCGTGGCCTGGATGGAGACGACCAGCACCGACATGTACCAGATGGACTGGCGGGTGTACGGCTTCGACCGGCACACTGCCCGCACGGTGCTGCTCGGCGACTCCGCCGCCGTGTCCAAGGGCAAGAGAATGCCGATCCCGCCCGGGATGTCGATGCTCTCCGTCGGCGCGGGCCGGGTCTACTGGACCACGGCCGTGCCCACCACCGGCCAGCGTGAGTTCGGCGCGCAGATCATGGGCAGAGCCCTGACCGGGGGCCGGGCTCCGGAGGTCGTGGCCGAGCGGGCGAAGCTGCCCGCCGCGGCCGGCACTGTTCTGTACTACGTGCGGTCAGAGGACGTGTCGCCCGGCTTCCCGGCCGGCCGTTACGAGATCCGGAAGGTGGCCGGCGGGCGGGACGACGTGGTTGCCTCCGGGCCACTGGCACCGGAGCAGCAGGTCACCGCCCTGACGGCAGAGCCCGGTCGGGTTTCGTGGATCGTGTCGGCGCCGGAGCCGCCGGCCTCGTTGTACGTGCTGGACCCGGCGGCGGGCCAGGCCATCCAGGTCGCGCTCGGCGACGACGGCCGTTCCATGATGCTGAGTTCGTCACCGCGGTACGTCTGCTGGAGCAACGGCAGCGGTGGCGGCGACGCCGGCCAGTACGCCCTAGACCTACAGACCGATCGGCTGTGGCGACTCGGCGAGGCACCCGGGCTCAGCATGGTGTACGCCGCAGGTGACTACGTCGCCTGGTCGAAGCTCGGCGCGGAGCCGCAGAAGCCGGAGCAGAACTCTCTCGTGGTCGCCCGGCTCGGAAGTGCCGACAACTGAGCTGCGGGTCGGTTGGCGGCAACGCCAGATGCCCGCCACCGCGGCTCCGGCACCACGACGTGGTCATCACGTGGCACGATGCGCTGGACCGCTGAACGGGACGGAAGGACCAGCGATTGAACGCGACGTCGTCCGTTGTGGACAAACGCGTGTACCCGTACGCGTCCGCGCTTGCCGGCGGTCACCTCGCCCTGGCCACGTCCGCGCCGGACCGCGTCGACGAACAGCAGTACTTCGCCGGCTTCGTACGGACGCCACGGGTGGTCGCCGGCGGCCTACTGGCCTTGGCCGACATCGCCCGTGCGGACTTCCGCCAGGCCCGCGCCGACATGTCACGGGGCCGCGATCCGGTGGTGACCGGTGACGGCGAACGCTTGCGGTTGGAGGCGCTGTCGACGTGTGGTGGGCTGTACGGGCGGCTCGACCTCGCGGCCGCCGAGCTCGACGGCGCGTGGACCGGCCACGGCACGACCAACGTGGACATCAACCCGCCGTTGTACGAGTCGCTCACGCGCGTCGGCGCCGCAGACCCGCTGCGCCTGTCGGTCGGGGCCGACGAGCTCGCGGTCGCGACGTTGGACGGCAGGATCGTCGAGAAGCAGGTGCCGCTGCCGGCCCGGTGGCTGCGGGGGCTGGCCGAGGTGGCGGCTCGGGGGCTGTCTCTCGACCTGCGGCTGGAGATCCCCGCCGGCCGAGCCGTCGCTCTGCTGGCCGAGATGTCGGCGCGCAACGGCCGGCAGACCCGCTGGCTCGTGCCGGCGGGATCGGGGTGGCGCTCGACGACGCGGCCGGTTCCGGGTGCGATCTGCGTGGCGGACGGGTTCCGGCTGTCGGTGCTGCGACCGCTGCTTCCTGTGGCCCGCACGGTCGCGCTGTACGCACCGCCGGTCAGCGGGGCGTCCGCCCAGGTGAGCGGCTGGGTACTGGACTTCGGCACCGCCCGGTTCACGCTGCTGCTGTCGGCCGCCGTCAATCACGGGTTCGCCGGCGACGGGCAGCTGCTGGCCGATCTCAGCGCCGACACCGCGGTCGCCGACGCCGACGCGCTGCACATGGTGCTGGCCGATGAGCCGGTCGTCGACCGCGCGTCGATCGCCGTGCGCACCGGTTGGCGCCCCGCCCGGGTCACGTCGGCTCTGGCGGCGCTGGCGACAGCGGGTCAGGTGGGCTACGACATCGCTGCAGCGTCGTCCTTCCGCCGCCCGCTGCCGTACCGGGCTGATGCCGTCGCCGCCCTGCACCCCCGGTTGGCTGCGGCGCGGATCCTTGCCGACACCGGGCGAGTGACGGTGACCGCGGCGGGCGCTGAGGTGACGTCCGGCGAGACGACGTACCTCGTCCATCGCCGCGGCGACGAGTACGCCTGCACCTGCGTGTGGTGGGCGGAACACCACGGCCGGCGTGGCCCGTGCAAGCACGTCGTGGCGGCCGTCATCACCGAGCAGACGGGACAGCGGGATGAGTGACGTCTGGCACGAGGTGTGCGAGCGCATCGACGATGCCGACTTCGACGTGTTGGCCGAGGCGCTTGCAGTGATCGACGCCGAGGAGCGGGCGGCGTTGCTGCCGCTGCTGGAGGGATACACCCCGACACCCGCGACGCCGGAGCCGATCGTCCTGCCGCCGCTGGAACCCGAGCCTGATCCCGAGCTGCCGACGACGGGCGGGTTCGCGTTCTTCTACTCGCCGGCGGACGGAGAGCCGCCGAAAGACCTCGAAGGGATCCGCGCGTACCTCGCCCGGCAGCGACTGCGGCAACGGGAGCGGGACCGCACCAGCCAACGGCGGCACCTCGAGCGGCAGGCCGCCGAGGCCGCGAGGCGGAAGACCGAGCTTCGGCTTGCAGGTCTGGCACTGGCCACTCTCGCGTGCACGCCCGCGGCCACCGACGCCGTGAAGCGGCTGCATCGGCCGTGGTCCGCGGGGCCGCCGTTGCGCGCGCTTCCCGAAGTGGTGCCGGGTCTGCTCCGGGTTCGGGGCACGGCCTGGTGCACCACCCTCGCCCGCGGCATGGCGCGCCGAGCCCGGGGCCGGGCGACGCCGTGGCCCTTCACGGAGGCGCTGATGCGGGCCGTCGGCGCCGGGCCACCGGACACGCCCGGCGCCGTCGCGCAGTACGTGGCGAATCGGCGCTTTGGGCCCCTCGTCGACATCCTGGCCGAGGATCCCTGGTTCGATCACGTGCTGCCGTACCTCTTCGACGACGACCGGGTCGCAGCGGCGTTCACCGGATGGGGCGGTCGTGCCTGGCCGAGCGCTGTGGTGGAGCTTGCCGAGCGTGGGCGCGTCGAGCGTGCGGTGGTGATCGCCGGGTGCCTGCGCCGGCTCCGCTCCGGTGGACGGCAGGGCCTGCTCCAGCCGTACCTCGGCATGCTCAAGCAGCTGGCACCGGCCACCGACGAGCTGGCCGGACACCGCCAAGAGCTGGTCGGGCTGCTGACGGCGCCGATGTCCACGGTCGCCGACTTCGCGTACACGTCGCTGCAGGCGCTGCACCAGCGATCTCCGCTGGACCCGGCCACCTTGACGGAGATCACCCAGAGCATGCTCTCGCGGCCGGAGAAGAAGCTGGTCCGCGCCCACCTCGGCTGGCTGCGCTCGCTGCCGCTTGACGACGTCGTGGACGGGCTCGTCATCGGGCTGCACCACGAGGTACCCGAGTTCGCCGAGCGGACGCTCGACCTCATCGCGCCGCGGCTGCTCGTGCTGCCGGAGGCGTTCCGGGAACGGCTGCGCTCCGAGCTGCCGGCGCTTGAGGGTGTCGTTGCGGAACGACTCGCCACGCAGCTCGGCACGACGTACTCGGCGCCGGCATTCGCTCCGGTGCTGAGCACGGGCCCGCCGGCCGAGCTGCCGCCACCGCTGGACCTGGGTGCCCTCGCCGGTGAGCTGGCGACGGTTCTGCGCATGGGTGACGATGATCCCGTCCGCCATGAGCAGATCCTGGACGGCCTGGTGCGGGCGGCCCGTGGCGACCGTGCCGCCGTCGCTCGGGTGCTGGAGCCGGTGATGCCACAGTGGCCGGGCCGGTGGCAGGCGCTCATCAGCGCCACCATCGGCCGCCCGGCGTCGTACCAGATATCCGGTGCGCCGCTGGAGTTGTTCGTGGAGCGCCGGTGCGCCGAGCTGGCCGTGCGGTTGGCCGCCGATCCGCCGCCGGCGCTGCTGGCCACGCCGGCCACTGTCGCTGGTCACGTGGACCCGGACCGGGTGCTGAGCCTGCTGCAGCAGGCGGAGCGCGACGGCTGGCAGCCCGGCGACGCGGATCTCACCCAGGCCCTGCTCCGCCTGCCTCGCGTGGTTGACGCCGCCGTCCGCGCGGCGGCGACTCGCCTTGTGTCTCCCGCTGGCCGCCGGTTGGCCGACTGGCTCGTAGGTGGTGCGGAGCCGCGCACCTGGGTCGAGGACGCACAAGGCAGCCATTACTTCTCGGGTCGCCGGATCGCGATGCTGGACCCGGTGGAGCTTCCGTCGGAGCTCGCCGACCCGCGTACCGCCACCGAGCGGGCCAGCACGGGGTGGCGCATGCCCACGTTGGCGCTGTGGCCGATGGTGACGCCGTCACACCGCGAGGTGGCCGCCGCGCACATCCAGCCGTACGTGGCCGCCACGGTCGACCGGGGCAACCCGGGCGCCGGCTTCCTGGAGGGTCTCGCGGCGGCGGACGGGCCGGTCGGCGCGGCGATGTCCTTGACTCTGGCGTACGCGCTGGCAAGTTACCGGGAGACCGTGCGCCTCGCAGCCGGCGACGCACTCATCACCCTTGCCCAACGCCCGGACTGGGACAGCACCAGCGTCGGTGCCGAGGTCGGCACACTGGCCTGCGCCAACCAGATCGTGCTGCAACGCATCGTCCGGCCACTGACCGAGGCAACCAAGGCCGGCGCGCACGACGCGGTCTGGCAGCTGACGTCGACGGCGTTGCCGGCGCTCCTGGCCGCCGGCCAGCGGCCGGGACTCGCCGATGTCCTCACGCTCGCCGGCAACGCCGCCCGCGCCGGTCGGCATACAGCCGACCTGCCCGGCTTGGCGGAGCTGGCGGCCAAGCCGGGGCGCAGCCGGCTCGCCGAGGCCGCGCGCCGGCTCGCCACGATCATGTCCGGCCGGGCGTAGGGCGGTGCCACGCCGGACGAGCCGGGCGGGTAGCGCACCGACGACATGTCCTCGTGCCTATCCGATGGTGTGCCACGGTGAAACGCCTGCCTGGGGCGAGATGTGGACGGTCACACGGGCGGCGACCAAGGTGGTTAGCTGCCGGCGTGACAGCAGATGCCCTGGCGACGGAGTTGGCGAACACTGAACGGCGGCGGCTCCGGGCGCTCGTCGACGTGAGACTGGAGGATGCGGACGCCTTGCACGCCCCGGACTTCGAGCTTGTGACTCCCAACGGCGGGACCTGGTCCAAGGAGCAGTACCTCGGCGGCATCGCGTCAGGTGACATCAACTACCGCCGCTTCGAGGCGGTGTCGGACATTGACGTGATGGTGGACGGCGACCTGGCCGTTCTGCGCTACCAGTCACTTATCGACATCGCGGTCTGGGGGCAGCAGGCGGGACTGTTGGAGTGCTGGCACCTCGACTGCTATCGGCGCGACCGGGACGGTGGACTGTGGAAGGTGCGCTGGTCGCAGGCGACCGAAATCGACGTTACTTAGCGGCTTGACGGCAGCATCGGCTTTTCTTC
>NZ_JBLROB010000041.1:0-46069 GCF_047921475.1 Micromonospora sp. SL4-19 | reverse complement strand
GTACTCCGACCCGATGAATCCGGCACCGCCGGTGACAAGGATCCTCACGGCTGACCGCCTTCCGCCCAGCTACGAGCTGCGCCGGAGCTCAGGCTGGCCATGAGCGACCGGCAGGTCCGGTAGTCCGGGAGCAGTCCTGCCGCCCGCGCCTCGGCCAGGCTCGGCGCGGCGGCGTCCCGCACCGACAGCAGCGGCGCCTCCGCCGGCCAGTCGATCGCCAGGTCCGGGTCGAGGGGGTGCACCGCGTGCTCGGCGATCGGGTTGTAGGTGGTGGAGCAGAGGTAGCTCAGGGTGGCGTCGTCGGTCAACGCGCAGAAGCCGTGCCCCAGGCCTTCGCTGAGGTAGACGGCGCGGCGGTCGACGTCGTCGAGGCGGACCGCCTCCCATTGGCCGAAGGTCGGTGAACCGACCCGGACGTCCACGACCATGTCGATGACCGCTCCCCGTACGCAGGTCACGTACTTGGCCTGACCGGGTGGCACGTCAGCGAAATGGATGCCCCGGACGACGCCCTGCGCCGAGACCGAGAGGTTGCCCTGGGCGAGCCGCAGCGGATGCCCGACCGCGGCGGCGAGCCGGTCGAAGCGGTACCACTCCAGGAACAGCCCGCGTGGGTCGGCGTACTGCTGGGGGCTGATCTCCCATGCACCGTCGATGCTCAGTGGCCGGATCTTCATCGCCGCACCTCCCCGGCGGGCCTGGAGATCGCACGGGTGATCGACCACAGCCGAGTGCCGGTGCCGCCGGCGAGAATGATTCCGCGCATGGCGGGAGGCTACCCGGCGAACAGCACCGGTTGATGACCGACAACCGAACGATTCTGGCAACGCCCGAAGGTCGCGCAGGGCCGCCTCGATCGGCTGCCTCCGGGAACTGGATGGACCATTGTGAAACGGCGATTCAGCGCCCCGTCGATCACCGGGCGGCGGCGCATTGTCGGTAACTCGACTTTGGATCAGAAATACCGAAAACGACGCTGGCGCGTCGAGTCCATGGTCAGCATGCTCATAGTCCAGTCGGTCCCGCCGACGCATCCCGGGCAAGGGGCGCCCGGATGCACGGTCTTCGCGGGCACCGCAGCAGTTCGAGCCGGAGGACAAGCCGTCGGGGCAAACGGCTGGTCGTCCTGTGTACGTGGGGGCGGTGTGCACTGGTGGAAGTCGCGCATGTCATTGACGACACGGCAATCCGACAAGGCGCGACGGCGCCGTCAGGACGCTCGGTAGCGCCGAGGCGAACGGGCTGGCAGACCCGGTACATCGCCACCCTGTGCCTCGTCGACCTCCTGGTCGGACTGGCGTCGGCGGTCGTGGCCCTGACCCTTCGATTCGGCTCGGCGACGGCCGAGCCGTACAACCGTGGCTATCTCTGGCTCACCGTTGTGCTGCCGTTCGTCTGGATGGTGGCTCTCACCCTCAACCGAGCGTATGAATCACGCTATCTTTTCGTGGGAAATGATGAGTACGCGAGGGTATTTCGCTCTGGTATCGCCCTTACCGCCACCTTGGCGGTCATTTCCCTCGCGTTCGAATTCCGGCTCGCCAGAGGTTACCTGCTCATCGCTATGCCGCTGGTCACCGTCGCCGGCGTCGCGATGCGGTACCTGGTCCGATACAACCTGCACCGCTCGTGGGCGTGTGGGGAACGGCTGCACCGGGTGGTCCTCGTCGGCCACGAGCGCGCCGTCGCCGAGATGACCAGGCGGTTGCGCCGCGAGCGCTTCCACGGACTCGGCGTGGTCGGCGCCTGCCTGCCGTACTCACCGGCCGGCCATGGAGAGGGGCCCGCCGTCGGCCCGTTGCCGCCGGTCCTCGGCACGTTCGAGGACGTGGCGACCGCGGCCGGGCGGGCGGGCGCCGACACGGTCGTCGTCCTCTCCTGCCCGGAGATGGCGGGAGCCGCCCTGCGCCGGTTGGGGTGGCAGCTCGAACGCGACGACATCGACCTCATCGTCGCCAGCAACCTCGTCGATGTCGCCGGCGACCGCACCACGATTCGCCCCGTTGACGGGTTGCCGATGCTGCATGTCGAGCACCCACGCCTCAAGGGCGGCCGGCGCTTCCTGAAGGAGGTCGTCGACCGCGTGTCGGCGCTGCTGCTGCTGGTTTCCGCTGCCCCGCTCCTGCTGGTGATCGCCGTCCTGATCCGGCAGGCCCGGGGTGCCGGTGGCGCCGCGATCTTCCGCCAGGTCCGAGTGGGCAAGAACGGCCGCCCGTTCGTGATCTACAAGTTCCGGACGATGTACGTCGACGCGGAAGACCGCCTGGCGGAGTTGCTCGACCGCAACGAGACCGGCGGCGAGCTGTTCAAGATGCGTCACGATCCTCGGGTGACCCCGATCGGTCGGTGGCTGCGGCGGCTGTCGCTGGACGAGCTCCCGCAACTGGTCAATGTGCTCAAGGGTGACATGTCGTTGGTCGGACCTCGGCCACCCCTGCCCCGTGAGGTCGCCAACTATCCATCGGACATGCGCCGGCGCCTGGTGGTCAAGCCGGGCCTGACCGGGCTGTGGCAGGTCTCCGGCCGATCCGACCTGTCGTGGGAGGAGTCCATCCGGCTCGACCTGTCGTATGTGGAGAACTGGTCGTTGACCATGGACCTGACGATCCTGGTCCGCACGCTGAGCGCTGTCGTCCGCAGCTCCGGAGCTTACTGACCGTGACGTCTGGAGGAAGCATGACGACCGAGTTCGCCGAACCGGTCACGACCACCAGCCCCAAGCTCACCGTCATCGGCACGGGCTACCTCGGGGCCACTCACGCGGTGTGCATGGCAGCCCTGGGCTACCAGGTTCTCGGCGTGGATGTCGACGCCGACAAGATCTCGCGCCTGGCCTCCGGGGAGGTGCCGTTCTTCGAGCCCGGGCTGCCTGAGCTGCTCCGCAAGGCGTTGGACTCGGGGCGGCTGCGATTCACCACCTCTTACCAGGAGGCGGCCGAGTTCGGTGACGTCCACTTTGTCTGCGTGGAACCCCGCAGCGGGCCGGGTCGTTCGCGGCTGACCTGAGCTACGTCGACGCCGCGGTGACCGCACTGGCCCGGAACCTGCGGCGGCGAGCGCTGGTCGTGGGTAAGTCAACGGTGCCGGTGGGCACCGCGGCTCGTCTCGCCGAGCTGGTCAGGACGGTGGCACCCGCGGGTGACAGCGTGGAGCTGGCCTGGAATCCCGAGTTCCTTCGCGAGGGCTTTGCCATCGACGACACCATGCGCCCGGACCGGCTGGTGTTCGGCGTTGCGTCGCTATGGGCGGAGCGCCGGTTGCGCGAGGTGTTCGCGCCCGTGATCGACCGGGGCAGCCCCGTGCTGGTGACGGATCCGCAGACCGCCGAGCTGGTCAAGGTGGCGGCCAACTCGTTCCTCGCCACGAAGATCTCGTACATCAATGCGATGGCCGAGGTGTGCGAGGCCATCGGAGCGGACGTCCATGACCTGGCCGTGGCGCTCGGCCTCGACGAGCGCATCGGCAGCCGCTTCCTGCGGCCCGGCCTCGGCTTCGGCGGGGGTTGTCTGCCCAAGGACATCCGCGCATTCCTGCACCGTGCCGACGAACTGGGCGTGGGACAGGCGGTGGCGTTCCTCCGCGAGGTCGACGAGATCAACCAGCGCCGCCGGGCGCGTACGGTGGATCTGGTACGCGAGCTCGCCGGCGGTGACCTTGACGGGGTCCGAGTGGCGGCGCTCGGTGCGGCGTTCAAGCCGGACTCCGACGACATCCGAGATGCACCGGCCCTGGACGTGGCGAGTACCCTGCACCAGTTGGGGGCACGGGTGCGGGTCTTCGACCCGGTGGCGATGGACAACGCCCGCCGGGCGTATCCGGCGCTCGAATACGGTCAGGGCACCTTCGATGTGGCAACCGGCGCGGACGTCGTGGTGCTGCTGACCGAGTGGTCGCAGTTCCGGGAGATCGACCCGGCGGCGCTGCGTACCGTGGTGGCGAAGCCGCGCATCGTCGACGGCCGGCACGCCCTGGACGCGGCACAATGGCGTGCGGCGGGTTGGGAGTACCGGGCCCTCGGCCGTCCCTCAGGCGGTCGCCTGGCCGGTCAGGTCCGGTCAGCCGAACAGCGCTGACGGGCCGCCATGGGTCCACTTGTGGAGACGGCTAACCGACACCGACCACGGTTCACCTCGTGCGTCGGTTGTGGGCACGATGAGACGCGGCAAACGGCCCTGTCCTGGGAAGGCGACTGATGCAGATCTCCGTTGTCCGTCCGAGCGAGCTCGGTGCGGCCGAGCTCGCCGAGTGGCGGCAGATGCAGGAGGTACAGCCGAGGCTGCAGAACCCCTTCCTTGCCCCGGAATTCGCCCGCGCGGTCGGTCGTCACCGCCCCACCGCCCGGGTAGCTGTGCTGCAGGACGGCCCGGAGATCGTCGGTTTCTTCCCTTACGAGGTGCGGCATCGGGTCATCGGAGTGCCCATCGGCTCCGGCATCTCCGACTGTCAGGGCATGGTGCACCGTCCCGGCCTGCACTGGGACCCGATCCGCCTGTTGAAGGCATGCGGTCTGGCCGTGTGGGAGTTCGATCATCTGATGGCGGATCAGTCACCCTTCGTGCCGTACCAGGCACGGGTGGCCAAGTCTCCCATCATCGATCTGTCGAAGGGCTACCAGAGCTACGTCGACGACCGGATGACCGATGGCAACCTGATCCGGCAGACCCTGCGCAAGCAGCGCCGCATGGTGCGCGAGCTCGGCGAGGAGCGGTTCGAGTGGGAGGACGGCAGCGAGGACGCGATGCTCGCGCTCCGCCGCTGGAAGTCGGCTCAGTACCGCCGGACGCAGCAGTTCGACCGGTTCCGGACGCGGTGGATCCAGGCGGTGCTGGAGGAGTTGTGCCACTCGTCCGCGGCCGACTGCCGTGCCGTGGTCTCCACGATCTACGCCGGCGATCAGCCCGTGGCCGCCCATCTGGGCCTCCGGAGCCGGTCGGTGCTGGCCTACTGGTTCCCGTCGTACGACGTGGACCTCGCGCGGCACTCCGCCGGCATTCTGCTCTGCCTGCGTATGGCGGAAGCCGGCGCTGCCGACGGCATCGAGCACATCGATCTCGGCAAGTCCGAGGCGCTCTACAAGAACCGACTGACGAATGACGGGTTGCCGGTGGCCGAGGGGCGCGTGGGCCGCTCGTGGGCGGTGGCCGGTGCACGGCGGGCGCAATCCGCGTTGACGCGCTCCATGCGCACCGGCGCCGTCGGTGATCGACTCCGCACTGGCCGGACCGGCCGGCTCCTTCGCGGTCTCCGGGCACGTGTGCACGAGCGGTGACCGGCGACATCTTGACGGCTGGGAGAATCTGATGAGCGTTTCCGGGGTAACGGTTGCTGTTGTGGTGGTGACCTACAACAGCGAGCACCTGCTGCCCGAACTACTCGGCGCACTGGGTCCGGGCCTGGGCCGGCTGTCCTGGCATCTGACGGTCGCCGACAACGCGTCCGCCGATGGCACCGTCGCCGCCCTCCGCCGCCTGGCTCCCGACGCGACCGTGGTCGAGATGGGGCGGAACGCGGGGTATGCCGCGGGCATCAACGCCGCCGTCGCTGCCGCGCCGCCGCACGCCGCAGTGCTCGTGCTCAACCCCGACGTGCGGCTCAAGCCGGGTTGCGTCGAGACGTTGCTGGCCGCCCTCGCCACGAGCGGCACCGGCATCGCCGTGCCGCACATCGTGGACGGTGCCGGCGCGCTCATCCCGACGCTGCGCCGCGAACCCACCATCCTCCGTGCCCTTGGGGACGCCGTTCTCGGGGCACGCAGAGCCGGCCGTTACGCCATCCTCGGCGAGGTGGTGACCGACGATCGCCGGTATGCCCGCGAAACGGTGATCGACTGGGCCGAGGGCTCCACGATGCTGATCAACCGGGAATGCTGGCAGCAGTGTGGGCCGTGGGATGAATCCTTCTTCCTCTACTCAGAGGAGACCGATTTCGCCCTACGGTCCCGAGATGCGGGCTTTGCCACCCGCTTCGTTCCGGCGGCCCGCGCCGTCCATCTGGAGGGTGACTCGCGGCACTCGCCGAAGCTGTGGGCGCTGCTCACCCTCAATCGCGTGCGCCTTTTTCGCCGCAGGCACGGCCTGATGCGTACCGCCGCCTACTGGTTCGTGCTCCTGGGTCGTGAGGTCAGCCGGGCTCTCCTCGGCAGGGAGACCAGCCGAGCGGCCGTGCGGGACCTGCTGAGGCCTGCGAAGATCCGCGAGGTGCCGGGACCGGCCACTGTGCACTCCGTCGGATGAGGCCGTTTATCTCCAGCGCTTCGCCAGGCCCACGGCCCCCGTCCGGATCTGCGCGGGCCAGCCTCGGCTGGCCCGTACCGCCTCGCGCAGGGAGGCGGGGGTGTCGTCGCGGCGGACGCTGAACCTCGGCTGCAGCCAGGCTCCTCGCCTGGCCGGCCGCCGGTCGCTGGTGAAGACCGCGGTGTAGCCGAGCCGCCGGAGCTCGCCGAGCGCTCGCCGGTCGTACTGCCCGAGCGGGCAGGCGGCCGTGGTGATGTCCTGCTGGACCACCTCGACGAGGCGGCTGCGGGCTGCCACGAGCTCGTCGTACGTCGTCCGCTCGTCCATGCCCCGCCATGAGCGGTGGCGCAGTCCATGGGTGCCGATGGCCATGCCCTGGTCCTGCAGCTCCCGCACGTCGTCCGCGTCGAGGCTGCCGGCCGTTCCGAGCCGCCCCGCGAGGACGAAGAACTCGGCCGACAGCCCGCGTGCGGCCAGGGCGGGCAGGCCGATCCGCACGTCGGAGAGGTTGCCGTCGTCGAAGCTGATCCGCACTGAGGGCCAGGTGGCCAACTCGTCCAGGATGGCCTGGAACTGGTCCCGGTGGATCCAGTAGCGCTCCTCGCCGGGCTCCAGTTCGCGGCGTGGCTCGCCGATGCCGTGGAAGCAGATGTTGACGGTGGAGTCGGTCGCCAGGCGGCTACCGTTCGGCTGAGGCATGCCGGTCTTCCTGTCGGGATGAGTCGTCGCGTGACCAGCCGGCCGCGCCGTTGCGGTTGTGCCGAGCGGACAGCGCCGCGAGGGCGGTGATTGCCACGTAGCAGAACGCGGCCGGGGCCAGCCAGGGCCGGGGGAGGACGACGTGACGGAGCCAGGAGAGGCGGGCCGCGGGACGGACGGCCGCGGCCACCCGGCCCCGGTCGGCGGCGGCTCGCATGGCCGAGTTGCCCCCGCGTACCCGGCTCAGCCGGCGCACCAGGTCCCGGGTGCGCCGCGGCGTCGCCACCCGCGAGCCCACCGTGTCGACCTGCCGCTTCTCAGCCGCTGCGAACAATGAATCGAGGAAGAGGTCGTCGGCGACGAGCGCCGGAAACCGGTCGAAGCGCCGTCGCCCGGCTTCGGACAGGCCGATCACCCCGCGCCCGAAGAGACCGTCGCGGAAGACCGGAAGATGACGGTGGACGCCGAAATAGGCGCGCACCAGCACCGGCCGGCCGATCAGGTCGAGGTCCCGGCGGACCGTCGCGGCCAGGTGTGGTCCCTCGAGTGCCGCGGCGACCGCCCGGACCCCCCGCGTGGTGAGCACGATGTCGGCGTCGAGGTAGATACGCGGGAATCCCTGGGCGGCTTCGTCACCCGCGTTGAGAGCGGCCGTCTTGCCGGCCTCGGCGAGCTCGATGACCCGCACCTCCGGCCGTGCGGCCGCGATCGCGGCGGTGTCGTCGGTGCAGCCGTTGGCGACGACGGTGACATCGAATTCGCCCGGCCCGGCCTCGGCCAGCAGGGCGTCGAGGCAGCGGCCGATGACGGCGGACTCGTTGTGGGCGGCGACGACGATGCTGGTCACCGTGCCGTTGCCCGCGCCTCGGACTCCGCCGTCGCGTGGCGGTGAGCCAGCGCGTCGTCGCCCGCTGGAGGAGCGACCACACCGGCGCCCACACCAGCGGGGAGCGCGGACGTCGGACCGCCGTGGGGCAGTCGCTTGGCGAGCAGCCGCTGCCACACCGCCACGTACGCGTCGGCCTGGTGCTCCCAGGCCAGGCTCTCCTGGAAGCGGGCCAGGCCGGTGGCGCGCATCTGCGCCCGCCGGGCGGGATCGTCCAGCAGCTCGTCGATGGCCGCGGCGAACTCCTCCGGTGCGCCGGTGGGGACGTAGACACCCGCCTCACCCACGCTGCGGCGGGTTTCGAGCAGGTCCACCGCGACGACCGGCACACCGCGGCCGAGGTACTCGACGGTCTTGGCCATGGTGGACAGCTGGTTCATACGGGTCGGCAGATCGGGCTGGATCGCGATGGTCGCGGTGCGGAGCAGCTCGTCGACGGCGGCTCCGTCGAGCCACCCGGTGAACTCCACGACGTCCGTCAGGCCCCGGTCCGCAGCCAGTCTGGTCAGGGCCGGCATGCTCTCACCGTCGCCGGCCAGCACCATGCGCCATCCGGTGCGCCCCCGGAGGCGGGTCAGCTCCTCGGCGGCCAGCACCGCGCCCTCCACGTTGTCCTGGGGACCGAAGACGCCGAGATACACCACCCGGTGATCGGATCCGGCCGGGTCGGTCGCTCCGCACGGCTCGGCTATTTCCCCCCGGGTCGGGCCGTTGCGGACCACCGTCACCCGCTCGGGTGCGACGCCACGCCGAACGGCGTTGTCCTTGAAGGACTCGTTGGTGGCCACGACTTCGGTGGCCGTACGCAGGGTCAGCCACTCGAAGGCGCGCAGCAACTGGAAGGCCCACTTGTTGGGAGCGCCGACGCGGGACGCGTAGACCTCGGGACAGAGGTCGTGGTGGTCGAAGACCCACGGGCGGCCCAGGGCGCGCAGCAGCAGCGCCAGTGGCCAGTAGACGTCGGGCGGGTTGCACACCTGCACGGCGTGCGCCCGTCCGCTGAATACCTCGGCCATCAGCCGGACCGCGATGCAGAGGAACGACCAGCCGAACTCGACGGCGTACGAGAGCACCCCGTGGCCGTACACGAAGATCGGATACGGCCGCAGTCTCGTGTTTCGACTCCCCGGAAGTACGCGCAAAGTCTTGTCTCCGCGCGGCGCGATGACGGCGACGTCGAAGCCGCTCGCCTCCAGGCTCAGACATTCCCTGATAACTCGACGATCACGCTCGGCGGGAAGATTGGCCACGAGGATGGTGATCTGGGGCCGGGAAGTACGCACGTCCGGGGTCACCTCGGTTCACGTCTCGAGCTGATTTCCTGCGTACGCTCCCGGCCGATGGAAGGTGAAACAACAACCGTTGGGTTGCCCGACGTGTCGGGATGTTTACAAAGGGCATCGAAGATCCTGAAATCCGGCGGCTGACCTGCGAATAAGCCCATTACCGTTTCGGTGGCGGCAGGACGCCGAATGTCCGGCCCGTTATGGACGGTCGGCTACCTGGCCGCGTGGGCGAGGGATCGGCGCTGCCCGGACACCCGGCGGCGGCCGCGGAACTCGTCCGTCCAGAGCGTCACCGCCAGGGTCGCGACGGTGCCGAGCAGTCCGGCGCCGACCAGGGCCCGCGCCGGAGAGTGCGGCTGCAGGGTGGCACTCGGCGGCACGAGAACGGCGATGGTGATGCGCAGCTGCCGGGCGACCTTCCACCGGTCCTGCAGGCTCTTGAGCTCCTGCTCGAAGGCGTCGGTGAGGATGGTGAGCGCGCGCAGTCCGCTCGCCTCGTCGGGCGCGATCGTCGTCACGGTCATTGAGCCGATCACATACCGGGGCTCCTGGTTGGTGCCGGTGTTGCGGGGCTGGAAGTCGTAGGGCCCGGTGACGCCCGCCGCCCGGAACCGTGCCTGCGCGTCGGGCGTGCTGAGCCGCTGCGCCACCGCCGCCCCGGTTACCGCCATCGACGGGTAGAGCCCCGTCATCGGGTTGGGTGCGTACGGCGACACGGGCGGCTGCATCACGACGACCTCGGAGGCGAAGTAGCGAGGTGTGACCTGCGTGGCCGCCAGCCCGGCGACGGCGGTCACCACCATGCCGACGGCGATGAGGTACCAGCGCCGGCGCAACCTCGCGAAGAGATCGGGCAAAAACATGCCTTCGGGTCCTTTCTGGTCCGCCGGCAACGCGTTGCCATTTAAGCTGTGCGGTAGCTCGGTGGTGCAGGATGCCACGCAGCATGGACGAATGCAGCCAGGAACTCGACCGGATCGGCAGTACCCGTCGTGCGTACGGTCCGTATACCTTGGTTAGGCGTGGCGCCGATCGCCCGCGGTGTCGTGGGTAGCTCATTTGTAGTCGACGACTGACGTCCTAAAAAGATCTGGAGGGGCGTCGTGGACCTAGGCGAGATCCTCTCGGTGGTTCGCACCCGCTGGTACATCCTGCTGCCCATGCTGCTGCTGGCGGTGGGGCTGGGCGTGGGTGCCTTCGTGATGGTGCCGACCTCTTACGAGTCGACCACGACTGTCAGCCTGCTCAACTCGCAGTCGGCAACAGCCGCGGCCACCGAGGGCGAGAACAACGACAACCCGTTCCTCAACTTCAACGGCTCGCTCGTCGCCACCGCCGACTTCCTCGGTCGCAGCCTGCAGTCGAACGACGCGCAGGCGGAGCTGCTCAAGATGGGGGTCACCGAGGACTTCGAGGTCGCCCTGGCCGAGGGGGCACAGGGACCGTTCCTGACCTTCACCGTCACGGGCACGGACCAGGCCCACCTTCTCACCTCCACCGCGACGATCGCCAAGTACGCCGAGGAGCGGTTGGTGAAGATCCAGGCGGTGAACGGCGTGAAGCCGCAGGACATGATCCGGTTGACGGAGATCATCCCGCCGCAGAAGCCGGAAGCGCAGCTCAAGGACAAGCTCAAGATGGTGATCGCGGCGGGCGGCGGCACCACGGCCCTCGCCCTGCTGCTGACGTTCGTGGTGGAGAGCGTGGCGCGGTCCCGCCGGCGGCGCCGGCAGCCGGCGGCCGCCACCACGTCCTCGGCCGCCGGGGGCTCGGCGAGCGTACCCGTCCGACCGTCGCCTGCGCGGCCCGCGCATCAACCGCCGAACGCCGCCCGCAATGGCGCTGCCACACCCGACAAGCCGGCCGTGGCCAGCGCCGAGCGCCGCGGCGGGGCCGTCGGGTCGGAGGAGACGCTGATTCTCAACGTGCGGCCGGCGTCCGGCCCGATCCCGCGCCGGGACGGCGCAGGATGGCCGGTCGGCGCCCCACCGAGCGCACCATCGACCACGTACCGGTCACACGAGAGGTCCCACCCCAGAGGCCAGAGTGCCGACCGACGTAACAGAGGCTGAGCGGCACCCCGCGGTCCCCGAGCCCCGACGGGGCAGCCGCATCTATCTCTCCCAGCAGGGCATCGCCAACCTGGGGCCACAGTCGCTGCTCACCCTCTACGTCGTGCTGTTGATGCTGGTCCCGTCCCGGCTGGTGTTCCCGGGCATCGGGGCGAGCGGGACGGTGGCGAACCTGTTCGTCCTCGTCGGCCTGGTCTGGTTCCTGGCCAGCTGGCTGATGAGGCGGATCAAGTCGGCACCGTTCACCCGGCCGCCCCGTCTCGCGCTTCTCGGGATCGCGGTGGCGGTGCTGCTCAGCTACATAGCCGCCGCGCGACGGGACGCCGACCCACTGGAGGTGAGCGCGGCGGATCGGGGACTGATCCAGCTCCTGGTGTGGACGTCGATCGTGCTCCTTGCCACGTCGGTCCGGGACTACGACCATATCGACCGGGTGTTGCGGATCTTCGTCCGGTGCTGCACCGTGATCGCGGCGGTCGCCATCGGCGAGTTCGTGTTGGGGATGAGCCTGACCGCCTGGATCCAGATCCCAGGAATGTCGAGCGGCCCTCAGGAACTGGTCACCAGGGGTGCCTTCGTCCGGCCCACCGCGACCGCCGCGAACACTCTCGAACTCGCCGCCGTGCTGGCCACGGCGCTGCCATTCGCCCTCAAGCAGGCGTTCCATGGCGGCGAGCGGGGGGCGTTGCGGCGCTGGCTGCCGGTCGCGCTGATCGCGATGGGCGCCATCACGACCGTCTCGCGGACCTCCGTCGTCGGTCTCGTCGTGGTGATGCTGGTGCTGCTGCCCACGTGGAGCGCGCGTCGGGCCGGTGGGACCCTTGCTGTCGTGCTGCCGGCGCTGGCTGTGGCCCGAGTGGTGTTGCCCGGCCTCGCCGTCACGATCATCGGCCTCTTCACCGCGATGTTCGACGGCGGCGACAACAGCACCCAGTCCCGCACCGCGACGAGCGCGAGCGTGAACGCCTACATCGCCGAGCGGCCCTGGACGGGCCGGGGATTCGGAACCTTCCTGCCGTTGATCTACCGCTACACCGACAACCAGTACCTGCTCGCCCTGTTGGAGATGGGCGTGGTGGGGGTGCTGTCCATCGTCGTCATCTACGTCACGACGCTGCACTGCGGCGGTGCCGGCCGACGGCGGTTCACCGATCCGGCCCGGCGGGAGACCGGACAGGGCTTCGTTGCTGTCGGATTCGTGATGCTCGTGGTGACGTTCACCTTCGACACGCTTAGTTTCCCGATGGTGGCCGGGACCACCTTCCTGTTTCTCGGTCTATCGGGCGCGTACCTGGGCATCGCCCGCACAGAGGAGCTCCAGAGGGGAGATCCGGCTCCGTGACGGACTTGAACCAGAAGGTCGCCTCGGCGGCCCGCTGGAGCATGATCAATACAATCGTGCGACGGGTCGGCACGTTCGCGACCGGTGTCGTGCTGGCGCGGCTCTTCTTCGGGCCGTACGAGTGGGGGCTGTACGCCGTCGGACTGCTGGTCCTGGCGATGCTGCTCTCGTTCAACGAGATGGGCGTCAGCCTGGCCCTGGTGAGGTGGGACGGCGACATCAGGCGGTTCGCGCCGACCGTCCTGACGTTGTCGACAGTCTCCAGCAGCGCCTTTTATCTCCTGCTCTTCGTCACGGCGCCGACGGTGGCGCGCATGCTGGGGTCCCCCGAGGCGACCACGATGCTGCGGCTGCTCTGCCTCACCGTGATCATCGACGGCATCGCCTGTGTGCCGATCGGCAAGCTCAACCGGGAGTTCCAGCAGTTCCGGCGCACGATTGTCGAGGTCGCCAACCTGCTGGTGAACACCGCTGTCACGGTTGGCCTGGCCGCCATGGGAATGGGCGCCATGGCCTTCGCGTGGGGCTCGATCGCGGGCAACATCGTGGCGCTGGTCGGCTTCGCGCTCTGTGCCCCGGACATGCTGAGATTCGGCTGGGACCGGACGCAGGCCGGGCAGCTGCTGCGGTTCGGGCTTCCCCTGGCCTCCGCCAGTCTGCTCACCCTCGGCATCGTCAACGTCGACTCGGTTGTCGTCAGTTCGGTGCTCGGTCCGGCCGCCCTCGGTCTGTACGCCATGGCCTTCAACATGTCGAGCTGGCCGGTCCGCATCGTGTCGGACACCGCGCGTCGGGTGTCGTACGCCGGTTTCTCTCGGCTGGCGGACTCCCCGGAGGCTTTCGCCGCCGGCTTCCACCGGGCACTGGCCATGGTGCTGGCCGCCGCCGTGCCGTTCTGCGTGCTGCTAGGGGTGCTCGCCGACCCGGTCATCCGCCTGGTGTACGGCGACCAGTGGGCCGGTGCGGCCGTGCCGCTGCAGCTTCTCGCGGCGCTGGGCCTGATCCGCGTCGCAGTCGACCTGGCGTACGACTGCCTGGCCACCCGGGTGCGCAAGACCCTGATGGTGATGCAGGCCTGGTGGCTGTTCAGCCTCACCCCGATCCTCCTGCTGTTCGGCCACTGGCTCGGAATCGCGGGCGTGGCCGCCGGGCAGGTGGTGGTGGCCGGCCTCCTCGTCACGCCGGTGTTCGTGGTGGTGCTGGCCCGGCTGGGCATCCGGCCCGCGCTGATACTGCGCGCCTGTGTCCGGCCGGCGCTCGGCGGGGCGGCGATGGGCGTACTGGCCTGGGGGATGGGACGTCTCCTCGGTGGCGGTTTCCTCGCGCTGACGGTGATCGGGCTGGCGTCGCTCGCCGTGTACCTGCCGTTCGTGTTGCCGCTGCTGCGACGCGGCCGAGCCGGCACGGCGCAGCCCGCTCGCGAGGTCCAGCCAGAAGGCGAGAAGCCGCTCGCGACGGTCGCGGAACGTTGAGCGGGGAGACCGAGTGATGGGTTGGGTGAAGCGGCGCCTCCGCGCGAGGTTCGGCTGGCTGCCGCTGGAGGAGTTGCGCAACAAGGTACTGCTGGGTCACACCGCGGTCGGGCTCCACCGGTTCGAGCGGGCTGAGGCGGCGCGGCTCCTGGCCACGTTGCCCGGCGGCGTCAAGCCCAAGGCCCTGGTGGCGACGGTGATCCTGACCTACCGGAGGCCGGACGTGTTGCGGCGGGCGGTCGAGTCGGTGCTGGCGCAGACGGTGACCGACCAGGTCGTCATCGTCGTCGACGACGGCGGCGGGCAGATTCCCGAGCTGCCGGCCGATCCACGCCTGCATGTGGTGAGCCAGCGGCGCAACATCAACGTGCCCGGGGTGAGCCGCAACATCGGCATCCGCCTGGCCGACTCGCAGTTCGTCGCGTTCCTGGACGACGACAACCTCTGGCACCCGCACCACCTGGAGACCACACTCGCCCGGCTGCAGGGCGCGGACTCCCCGCGGCCGGACGCGGTCTACACAGCGATGCGCCGGGTCACGCCGGAAGGCCTCCAACATGATGTCCTCTCCGTGCCGTTCGATCGGAAGCTGGCCTGGGAACGGTGCTTTCTCGATCCGAACCCGTTGGTGGCCAGGCGCACGCCCGAGCTGATGTTCAGCCGGCTGCGCCGCAACACCTCGGTGGCCCCGAAAGAGGACTGGGAGCTCATCTACCGGTTGAGCCGGCGGCACCGGGTGGAGCACATCCCCGAACCGACGGTCGACTACGTGATCAACCCGAAGAGCTACTGGACGCCCTGGAAACTGACCTGAGTCCAGGGTCGGCGCCGCATCCCAGGCCCGGAAGGAAGTCAGAGTTGATGCCCGCAGCCTTGCCCAACACGTCCCGTCGTCGGAGGCGCTGGCCGATCCTGGTCGCCACAGGCGCGTTGCTGGTGGGCGCCGCCCTGATCGTCGCGGCGCTGGGCACCGGCGCGGCTGACCCGACGGGTTGTGCGGGCCCGGCGGAGTGCCGCGTCGACGCCGCCGCAGAGGGGGACGCTGGCGCGCCGGCCGGCACCGCGGGGGCCACCCCGGCCCCGACCACCACCGCGGGCGCGACTCCCGCGCCGGCCGCAGCCGCAGCGACACCCGCCGCGGCGCGGGCCGCCGATGCCACCGGCGGTGGCCGCTACCCGGCGCGGTTCGCGGTCGGCGCACCCGGTGTCGAGCGCTACCGGCAGTCGGACGCCCAGCTGCCGGTGCCGCCCGGCTTCCGGGTGTACGAACCGCACAACCAGGCCAGCAAGGAGTGGGACCTGTACAAGTGCGACGGCACCGTCAATCTCGACCGGATCTACTTCCGCGCCTTCATCTACGTCGGCACGGACTGCCACGGCACTGTGAACATCACGAACTCGATCATCGCTCCTCCGCCGGGCTCGGCCAACCGGGCCATCCTGGTCAACGCCAACCCGTCCGGGCGCCTCACGCTCAACATCAGGAACACGACCATCCGGCCGGAGCCGGTCGGTAGCGGGCAGCAGAACGCCGCCCTGACCGACCACGCGATCAACGACTGTGCCACCTGCACCATTCGGCTCAGCGGCGTTGACGTGGCGAACACCGGGGGCATGTGCCTGTGCGGTGCCAACGTCACCATCGAGCGGAGTTGGCTGCACGACAACTACATCGCCCACCTGGCCGACCCGTCCCAGGCGCACACCGGAGGCGTTTTCCCGTACGGGGGCAGTGGGCCGGTGACAATCAGCAACAGCCGGCTCGAGCCGGGGGTCGACGCCTTCACCGGAAAGGAGGTGCCGGGGTACTGGAAGGCGATAACCGCGGTCCTGTTCACGCAGAGTCAGGGCGACTCCACATTGCGCAATTACCTGGTGCGAGACAGCTTCATCTCCCTCGGCGCGTACGGCCTATACGCGCAGGACGGAATCGGCCTGCGGCTGCGCGACAACGTCTTCGGTCCGACGCACTGGGGGCACACCAGCCAATGCGGGTCGGACTGCAAGGTCACATATACCGAATGGTCGAACAACGTCGCGGGCGCGATCGACGGCACGCCCACCGGTGAGGCGGTGCCCCAACCGTCCTGACCGGACACCGCCGGTCGGCGGCGCGCGTCAAGCCGAATGGCTGTGCGGCGCGGAACGATCGTCCGCCGGCACTCGGCGACGTACTGTCCGATCGGTGTTGCAACCGACACGTGCAGAGCTGGTATCTCCATGCCGCTTACGTACGCTCAGTAGCGTCCAGCGGCCATTCTTGAGAAGCGGGCGATCGGTATGAGGCATCGAGTGTTTCGGGCCGCGGTAGTGGCGGCCACGGGAGCAGCACTGGTGCTGATTCCCGCATCAGCGAGGTCTGCCGCGTCCGATCCGTGCGGCGCCGGCTCCAACCCCATCGTCTGCGAAAACTCCAAACCGGGCACACCCCAGGAGGACTGGTTCGGCGACAGTGCCTGGGGGGATGTCGAGGGATTCGCCACCCAGACGAGCGTGCAACCGGGCGAGACACTCCGGTTGAAGGTGCAGTCGCCGACGACGTTCAACGTCGGCATCTACCGGCTCGGTTACTACGGCGGTGACGGCGCTCGCCGGATGCCGACCTCGCCGACGAGCAGCTTCCCCGCCCGGACCCAGCCGGACTGTCGCCACGACGCCGGCACCGGGCTGGTGGACTGTGGCAACTGGACGGCCAACGCGACCTGGGCCGTGCCGTCGGATGCCGTCTCCGGCGTCTACCTGGCGACGCTCGAGCAGCCGGACGGCGCCGGCTTCGCCCAGGTCCCGTTCGTCGTCGCCAAGGATTCGTACCAGTCCGACATCCTGGTGCAGACCTCGGACCAGACCTGGCAGGCGTACAACGACTGGGGCGGCCAGGACTTCTACGGCGGTGGCGGGCCGGCGTACGACGGCCGGGCCTACAAGGTCAGCTACAACCGCCCCATGCGCATCGCCGGCGACAACGGCATCCTCTCGGCGGAATACCCGATGATCTACTGGCTGGAGCGCAACGGGTACGACGTCAGCTACGCGTCGAGCATCGACGTGAGCACCAAGCCGGCCATCCTGCGCAACCACAAGGTCTTCATGTCCTCCGGCCATGACGAGTACTGGAACCAGGCCCAGTGGGACAACGTGGTCGCCGCCCGCAAGGCCGGCGTCAACCTCGCCTTCTTCAGCGGCAACGAGCTGTTCTGGCGTACCCGGCTGGAGCCCTCCATCGCAGATGGAGGGGCCAACCGCACCCTTGTCTGCTACAAGATGACGAAGATGCGGCAGAATCCGCCGAACGGGATCGCGGACCCGAGCGGGCAGTGGACCGGCACCTGGGTCGACTCCGCGGGCGCTGGCTCCGGAGGCGCCACCCCGCCCAATCAGCTCACCGGGACGATCTTCACGGTGAACGGCTACCGCAACGACGCGATCACCGTTCCCGCCGCGTACCGGAATCTCCGCCTGTGGCGGAACATCCCGTCCATCAAGAACCTGACAGCCGGGCAGGTGGCGACGTTCCCGGTCGGCACCCTCGGCTACGAGTGGGACTCCGACGTCGAGAACGCGGTCCGCCCGCCGGGCGCCGTGGCGTTCTCGTCGACGACGCTGGCCATCACGGACGGCACCCTGCTGCTCGACGAGGGAAACAACTACGGGAACGGCACCGCCACGCACAGCCTCGTGGCCTACCGCGACCAGTCCTCCGGTGCGCTGGTCTTCGGCGCCGGGACGGTGCAGTGGTCGTGGGGGCTCAGCAGCCTGCACACCGTGCTGCCCAGCACCGAGGACCAGCGGATGCAGCAGGCGACTGTCAACCTGCTCGCAGACATGGGCGCCCAACCGCTGACCCGGCAGGCCAACCTCGTCGCCGCTACCAAGTCCACCGACACCACCGGGCCGACGGTGACCATCACCGCGCCGGCAGCAAACGCCACCCTGCCCGTCCTCACGCCGGTGACCCTCACCGGGACCGCGACGGAGGTCGGCGGCGGCGAGCTCGGGCGGGTGGAGGTCTCCACGGATGGCGGCCAGACCTGGGCGGCGGCCACCGGGCAGGCGAGCTGGTCCTACACCTGGACACCGAGCGTGCAGGGCTCCGTACAGATCAAGGTGCGGGCTTCGGACGACAGTCTCAACATCGGGACGGTCGCGACGAGGAGCGTGACCGTCGGGCCGCAGCAGTGTCCCTGCGCGGCCTACCCGCCGACCGCAGTGCCGACCAACGTCGACTCGTTCGATCCCTCACCCAACGAACTCGGGGTGAAGTTCCGGGCCGGCGCGCCGAGTGTGGTCAAGGGCATCAAGTTCTACAAGGCCAGCACCAACACGGGCACCCACGTCGGCAAGCTGTGGACCGCGAGCGGTCACCTGCTCGCCTCCGGGACGTTCACCAACGAGACGGCGAGCGGCTGGCAGACCTTGACCTTCGCCAACCCGGTGCCGGTCGCCGCCAACACCACCTACGTGGCGTCCTACTACACGCCCACCGGCCACTACTCGTACACCAGCAACTACTTCGCCGACCAGGGCGCGGGGCTGACGGCCGTCCGACTGTTGCAGTCGGGGGTGGACGGGTCGAACGGCGTCTACCGGTACGGATCCGGCGGTGGCTTCCCGAACCTCAGCTGGAACAACACCAACTACTGGGTCGACGTGGTCATCGACACGGTGGGGGCGGAAACCGAACCGGCGACGATCACATCGACGACGCCCGCGCCCAATGCGTCCGGCGTCGCCCGCAACGCCACGCCGAGCGCGACCTTCAGCCACAACGTCGACCCGGATTCCATCGAGTACTCGCTCACCTCGAGCGCCGGCCCCGTCGCGGCGAGCTTCCGGTACGACAACACCACGCGCCGGATGACCATCCAGCCGCACAACGCCCTGACCCCGTCGACCGCCTACACCGTGTCTGTCCGGGCGACCGACGCCTGGGGCAACGTCATGCCGGCGCCGTACACCTGGACGTTCACGACCGGTACGTCGGTCAGCTGCCCCTGCTCGGTGTGGAACGACTCGGTGGTGCCGGCGATACCGAGCGCCGCGGAGGCGAACTCGGTCGAGCTGGGCATGCGGTTCTCGTCGGCGCTCGACGGTTATGTGACGGGGGTGCGGTTCTACAAGGGCAGCACCAACACCGGCACGCACACTGGGACGCTCTGGTCGAACACCGGCACCCAACTCGCCACCGGAACTTTCACTGGCGAGAGCAGCAGCGGCTGGCAGAGCATGACCTTCGACCACCCGGTTGCGATCACCGCCAACACACCGTACGTCATCTCGTACCACACCGATGTGGGCTTCTACGCCTACACCGCGAACCACTTCAGCCAACCGACCGTGTCCTATCCGCTGACGGCGCTTGCCGACTCGCCCAGCGGCGGCAACGGACTGTTCCGGACCGGCCCGGGCGTCGCGTTCCCGACGGGCACCTGGAATTCGGGCAACTACTGGGTTGATGTGATTTTCACGACAACCCCGTGACGGCCTCAGGGCTCGCACCGGCCGGTGCGAGCCCTGAGGTGCGGGGGCGGACGAGCCAACGGAAGGGTGCCAGTGAGCAGGGTCAGCGTGGTCATTCCGTGCTACAAGTACGGGGACTATCTCCGGGCATGCGTGAGCAGCGTGCTCGACAACCAGCCCGGCGTGGACGTACGGGTGCTCATCATCGACGACGCCTCGCCTGACGACTCGGCGGAGAAGGCGCGTGCCGTCGCGGCGGCGGACCCGCGGGTCGAAGTCTGGGTCCACGAGACGAACCGCGGCCACATCGCCACCTACAACGAGGGCCTGCTGGAATGGGCGGACGGCGACTACACCGTCCTGCTCTCCGCCGACGACCTGTTGACGCCGGGAGCCCTGACCCGGGCGGCGGCCGTACTGGACGCCAACCCGGACGTCGGCTTCGTCTACGGGCACCCGGTGCACTTCACCCATCCCGGTCCGCCGCCGCCAGCCAGGACGGGGAACGGGGGCCACACGATCTGGCCGGGGCACTGGTGGCTGCAGCGGCGCTTCCGTGAGGCCACCGGGTGCATCACCTCGCCGGAGGTGGTGGTCCGCACCGACCTGCAGCGCAAGGTCGGCGGCTACGACCCCGAGCTGCCCGCGGCCGGCGACATCGAGATGTGGATGCGCCTGGCCGCGCACGCCGACGTCGGGTACGTCCGCGCCGACCAGGCGTACTACCGGTTGCACGGCAGGAACATGTCGCAGACCGACCACGCCAGCTACCTCAACGACCTGCGCGAGCGGCGGGCCGCCTACGACGCGGTCCTCAGCAAGTGCGCTCCGCTGCTGCCCGACGCCGACCGGCTCGGCGCGATGGTGCGCCGCCGCCTCGCCCGCTACGCCCTGTGGCGCGCGGCGCGCGCCTACGACCGAGGCCGCACGGCGAGCGTGCCCGAGGACGAGCTGGTCGCCTTCGCCGCAGACTGCTGGCCGGAGTACCGCGCGCTGCCGGAGTACCGGGGCCTGCGTCTCCGGAAGCGGATCGGGCCGAAGGTCATGCCGTACCTTCAGCCGCTGGTGCTCACCGCGGTCGCCGCCAAGGGCCGGGAGTGGCTCTGGTGGCAGTCATGGAAGCGGCGTGGCATCTGAGGGACCACCCCGCGGCCCGGGCGGTGCTACCGTCCGGGCCGCCGCAGCGGTACCACCGTCGTCGTGACGACCTTCGTCTTGACGGCGTGCTCGGCCGGAACCGATCGGACGATGACCGCGCCGGAGGCGACCACCACGCCGTCACCCAGGACGACGTTCGGCTCGAGGAAGATGCCGGTGCCGAGCCGCACCCGGTCGCCCATCGTCACCTTGCCCGACGAGACGCACGACGGGCCGGTGGCGTTGTCGGAGCCGATCCGGCTGTGGTGGTCGAACGAGGTGTAGGCGGACAGGAAGTTGTTATCTCCCATCCGGACTCCGGTGCCGAGATGCACGAAGGCGCAGATGATGTTTCCCTGCCCGAGGACCACGTCGGTGGCGATCTTCGCGGTGGGATCGATAGCGTTCGCCAAGGGGATGCCGGCCGCGGCGCACGTCTCCCGGAAACGCTGCCGGGTCTCCACGGAGGTGCCGATCGCGATGATGGCGGCGTCGTACGCACCCTCGGCGAAGAGCGCGGCCAGCCGGTCCGTTGCGCCGACGATCGGTACGCCGTGCACGTCCGCACCCCACCGCTGCGGGTCGTCGTCGACGATGGCCACGGCCCGCTGCTGCGTGGAGCCGGCCAGGATGTCGAGCACCTGGGTGGCACCCAACGCCCCGCCGACGAGCAGGATGCGCTGGACGCCGGGCTCGGCCGTCAGCGGCGCCGGGAGGGAGCCGTAGTCGACGCCGCCCGCACAGGCGGCCGCCTCAACGTCCTTGACGGTGATCAGCCGTCCCGGCTGGAGGGCCGCCAGGTCCACGCCGAGTTCCTCGGCCCGCCGCACGGCCTTGACGCTCGCTCGGACGGGTGCCGGCGCCGCAGCCACGGCCGCCGCCCGCGCCTCGCGTTCCCGCACGTACTCGGCAAGGTCGGCTGACGTCTCGAAGAGCATGGCGATCGGCTCGGAGAGGGGGACCTCCTGCAGCTGCTCGGCCAGGTGCAGGACGATGCCGGCCTCGGGAGCGACCACCTCGAGCACCGCCTTGCTGGTCTCGATCTCGGCGAGCAGGGTGTCCGCTTCCACCTTCGCCCCGTCGTCGACGAACCAGGCCACGAGCATCCCGTGATCGCTGTTGACGTCGCTGGTCGGTACGATTACCGGCTTCACACTCTCTGCTTCCTACTAGTTGCTCACGCTGAGCGGTTCGGATGGTTCGCTCTCCGCTTGGCCTTGTTGGCCGGGCTGGAGTCCTGGACCGGCAGTCTGGTCCGGTGGCGATCGGTCCGGTCCTGCAGGATCTGCTTCACCTTGTGATACGGGGTGTGCAGGGCGATGTCGGGGTCGCCGGCTCGGTGCAGGATGTTGATCGCGGCGTTCACGTCGGCCTGCCACACCACCCCGCACCAGGTGCAGTGAAACCGGTCCCCGCTACGGCGGCCGAACCGTCCGCAGCGGTGACAGGTTTGTGAGGTGTAGGCGGCGTTGACGGGAACGAGCGCAGAACCTCTGCGCTCCGACACGTTTTTGAGGGCCTCGGCGGTGACTCCTTTGGTCCACGCGGCGAGACGCCGGTTGACGTTCTTACCGAGCGGCTTGCGGCCGGTGAAGCGTTTGGTGAGGTCCTCGGCGATCACGGTGGCTGCCTTGTCCACGACCTCGTGCACGGCGGTAAAAATCTCCGTCCGCACCCGCGCCCGATGCCGGGCCGCCTGCCGATCCCGCTTCACCTTCCCGAGATTGTTGACCTTGATCCGGTGCGCCTTCGCACGGTCACCACTCAGGGCGGCGTTGTTGGCGATCGACCGCAGCTTCGCCCGCCGCCGGTTGCGTTCCTTCAACCGGTCCGACTCGGCGGTCAGCAGCTCGCCGAGCCGTTCACCGTGGGACTGGCCGTCGGAGTCGGTCAGGGCTTCGGTGTAGCCCTTGTCCACCCCGACCGTCGCCTCGCCGCACGGCCGCTGCGACGACCGCATCTGCGCCGCGTCGATCTGGTAGTGCACCTCCACCCGGCCGCCCCGCAAGATCAACCGCAGCGTCCCCGTCGGCGCGACCGTCGTGGACAGCGGAATCCGGACCATCCTGCGGCGTTGCAGGCCGGGAACGGCCAGCCACAATCTGCCGCACCCGTCGGTGACGGTGTTGTGCTGGTCGGCGCGTACCACGATCTGATCGTGCGTGCGATTGCGGCCACGTTTCCAGTGCTGGCGCATCTGCCGGGCCAGGAACGGATCCTGCGTCCACTGGTCGGCCTTCAACGCGTCGAACATCCGCCTCAGCGCGATTGGATCGTCGGTGCGCCGGCCGATCGCCCGGCGCACCTCGACCTTGGCCGCCTCCCGGTTCGCGGAGATGTTAGCTATGGCGTCGCGGACGGTTTCCTTCCACGCGTTTGCCAACACACCGAACCGTGTGTGGGTGTCATCCGCCAACCACCGGTCCCGCACCTGCCGGTCCCGCAGCCCGGACCCGACACCGCCAACCGAGCCGTAACGCTGCCACACCTCACTACGAACCCGACCCAGCCGGCGAGCCTGCTCGGCCAACGCGGCGTACTTGCCCGGGTTCAGCTGGGCCGAGTACGCAATCCGGGTGACCTTCACCGGCCATCCCCCACGGTCAGGGCCGTCCCTGGGACTTCCTTCTCATAGCCCTGCCGACCATCTAGCCGAGAAGAGAGCGCGCGCCTAACCGCCTGTAGGTCCTCCACCAACCGACGCACCGTGCTCACCGAGTGGCCCACCCGCACGGCAAACTTCCGATCCGATACATGCTGCCCACCGCAGCCGACTGTAGACGGCTCTAGAAAGGAAACAACCACTAGTCGTTCCTCCTATTGGATCGTCGGGCTCAGGCGGCCGCGGCGCGCAGAGCCGCCTCGATCTGGCCCTCGCCGACCAGGATCCGACTCTCCTTGGCCTTGGACGACGGGATGACGGTGGGCTCGCTGGCCACCACGTCGACGGGGGAACGCAGCTCGCGGAACAGCCGGCGGGAGATGGTCGCGGCCGCCTCGGTGCCCCACGACCAACCGCCGCTGCCCTCCTCCACGGTGACCAGCCGCCCCGTCACGCCGACCGAGCGCTCGACCGGTGCCCAGTCCATCGGAGCGAGCTGAGCCGGGATCAGCAGCTCCGCGAAGATCTCCTCCTCGACAGCGAGGCGGTCGATCACCTTCGCGGCGAGCATGGCCTGGTATCCGTAGGCCAGGACGGTCACCGTGCACTCCTCGCGCGGCACCGCGGAGAGACACACCGTCGGCAGCATGCCGGGGCTGGCGTCGTGTGCGGCCAGCAGGTCTCCCACCCGCCCGTTCTCGGGCACGGTCAGGTGCTGTGGGTAGAGCAGTTTGTGCTCGACGTAGAGGACCGGGCTGTCCTGGGAGAGGAACTCGTCGAAGACCGTCCGCGGGTCGTGCACCAGGGACGCGGCGACCACCCGCAGATGGGGTATGCCGAGGAAGTGCTTCTCCAGGCTCTGGCTGTGCGTCGGACCGTATCCGCGGTGACCGCCGGAGGGGGCGCGCACGACCACCGGGCAGCTCGCCTGGCCGGCGTACATCGCCTGGTACTTGGCGATGTGGTTGACGACCTGATCGAAGACGAGGGTGAGAAAGTCACCGAACATGATCTCGGCGATGGGCCGGTAGCCGGCCAGCGCCAGCCCCGCGGAGATCCCGGCGATCGCGCCCTCGCTGATCGGCATCGTGCGGACCCGGTCCGGGAAGGCGGTGGAGAGCCCCCGGGTGACCTTGAACGCCCCGCCGTAGGGGTCGGCGATGTCCTCGCCGAGCACGAGCACCCGGGGGTCGGTGGTGAGGCAGGTGTGCAGCGTCTCGTTCAGTTCCTTCGAGAAGATCACGGCAGCGCCCTCGCCGTCGCCACCACCTGCGCCAGCGCGGCCTCCACCTCGCCGTCGATGGCCCGCCGCTCGTCGTCGTCGAGCCGTCGGCCGTGGACCAGCAACGGCTCGACCGCCCATCGTGCGGCGATCTCCTCGGCGGGGCGCTCGTCGTCGCTCTTCGAGTGGTGGCACAGCCGGTAGGTGTGAATCAGCAGAACACGGGGACCGCTGCCGCCGCGTACCGCGTGGACCTCCGCACCGGCGGCCTCGCGCAGTTCCATCACGTCGGTGCTGTCGACCTCGCGTACCGGGATGCCGAAGGCCTCGAACCTGCCCGGCATGCTGCCCGCCAGGTTGACCCCGATCGGTGTGCTCTGCGCCCACCGGTTGTCCTCGCACACCACGAGGAGCGGCAGCCGCCAGAGCGCAGCGATGTTCAACGTCTCGTAGAGCAACCCCTCGCCCAGGGTGCCGTCGCCGATGAACACGACGCTCACCCGGCGGGTGCCGTCCAGTTGGGCGGCGAGGGCGATCCCGGCGGCGGCCGGCACGATGCCGCCCTGGACACCATTGGACTTGAACCCGGGGGCGCAGATGTGCTGGCTGCCGCCGATGCCGCGGCAGACACCGGCTTCCTTGCCCATGATCTCGGCGAGCAGCCCCAGGGCGTCGCCGGTGCGGGCGAGGTAGTGACCGTGGCAGCGGTGGTTGCTGAAGACGTGGTCCTCCTCGACCAGGTGCTCCATTACCGCGACCGCGTCGGCCTCCTGGCCGATACACGCGTGTGTCGTGCCATTCAGGACGCCCTCTTCAAACAGTGCGAGCAGCGTCTCCTCGAAACGGCGGATAAAGCGCATGCGCCGGTAGAGGCGAAGGTCATCCGATTCGCCGGGCAATCCGGTGAGCCGTTCGTCACTGGGACGCGGGGCGTACGGGGAGGCGCTTCCATCAGCACCGGCCACCGGCCAGAGATCAGGTGCGGCGACATTCACGCCGCGCCATGTGGTTGCCGTCGACACAGTCTGCCTTCCTTTTCCAGCACTGCACGCACCTCGTGGTCCGCAATGACCCGGGCCCGCCGCGGCCACGTTACCGGGCATCATCCTGCCGGCAGGAGAAACCTTTATCCATCACGTTCCGACATGGATCGGGGGAATCCGACTGAATGGACAGGGGCCCGTGACCGTGCGGCGGCTTCGCCGCGTCGCCGTCGCTTGGCACACTAACCGAGTAGGTACGACGTGAGGGCATGACGAGAATGGTTCTGCCGGATACCCGTCACATCCGCCCGTCGAATACCCACCTTGGGTACGTTGCCTGCCAGGTTTCGGCGGTGCCGCACCGCCACCGGCACCGATCGTTCGCCGACCGGGGGCTGTGCGCCGTCCGGCCACCGTTGGTTCCGCCCAGGTCGGTGATCGACCCTGCTCGCCGCACTCGCGGCAGATGGAGTAGCGCCAGATGATTCCACTCGTCGACCTGCGGGCCGCCCATGCCGAAGTGGCCGAGGAGGTCAGCATCGGCTTCAAGCGCGTCATCGAGAACACCGCGTTCGTCGGCGGCGACGAGGTCGCGGCGTTCGAGCGGGAGTTCGCCGCGTTCTCCGGCGTCCGGCACTGCGTCGGCGTCGCCAACGGCACGGACGCGGTCGAGCTGGCGCTGCGGGCGGCCGGGGTGCGATCCGGCGACGAGGTGGTGCTCCCGGCCAACACCTTCGTCGCGACCGCCGAGGCGGTGGCCCGCATCGGCGCGCGCGTGGTCCTGGTCGACATCGACCCGGCCACCTACCTGATCGACGCCGACGCCGCCCTGGCCGCCGTCGGCCCGGCGACCCGAGCGGTGGTTCCCGTCCACCTCTACGGGCAGCTCGCTCCGGTGGAGCGGCTCCGTGTCGGACTCGCCGGCCAGCACGTCGCGATCGTGGAGGACGCCGCGCAGTGCCAGGGCGCCACCCGCGCCGGCGCCGGCGCCGGCGCCGGCGCCGGCGGCATCGCGGCCACCAGCTTCTATCCCGGCAAGAACCTGGGAGCGTATGGCGATGCCGGGGCGGTGCTGACTGACGACGCGGGGCTCGCCACGGTGGTACGCACGCTGGGCAGCCACGGTGGTCTGGTCAAGTACATCCACGAGATGGTCGGGGTCAACAGCCGGCTCGACGCGCTGCAGGCAGTGGTGCTGAGGGCGAAGCTGATCCGCCTGGCCGCGTGGAACGAGGCCCGCCGTGCCGCCGCCGCACGCTATGACGAACTGCTCGCGCCCCTCGACGTGGCG
The DNA here is from genome assembly GCF_047921475.1 of Micromonospora sp. SL4-19. Lineage (NCBI taxonomy): Bacteria > Bacillati > Actinomycetota > Actinomycetes > Micromonosporales > Micromonosporaceae > Micromonospora > Micromonospora sp. SL4-19. Next base: position 19,387 of record NZ_JBLROB010000041.1, on the reverse strand, counting down.
CGTCCGGTGGTCCTCGCCGGAAACGAGCACGTGTGGCACCTCTACGTGGTGCGGATCCCCGGGGGAGCCGGGCGCCGCGACGAGGTCCTGCGGCGGCTGAACGAGGCCGGTGTCGGCGCCGGCGTCCACTACCCCTACCCGATCCATCTGACCCCGGCGTTCGCGGACCTCCCGTACCGCCCGGGCAGCTTCCCGCACGCCGAGCGGGCCGCGGCGGAGATCCTGTCGCTGCCGCTGTTCCCGCAGATCACGGCCGACCAGCAGGCAGCCGTCGCGCACGCGCTGGCGGCGGCGCTGCGGTCGGTGGCGTAGCTCGACGCCCAGCCATGTACGTGTCGGTCCGGGACAACCCGGGCGCGGATCCGGCGGGCGCGGCGGGCGGCATGCTGCCCCGGGTCGGCGCCACGGTGGTGCTGCTCGGCGTGGTCAGCCTGCTCACCGACGTCTCGTCGGAGATGGTCGCCGCGGTGCTGCCGGTGTATCTCACCGCTGAGCTGGGGCTCGGTGTGCTGGCGTACGGCGTTGTCGACGGGCTCTACCAGGGCGCCAGCGCTCTGGTGCGAATCTTCGGCGGGTATCTCGGGGACCGCTCCAACCGCCCGAAGTGGGTTGCCACCGCCGGGTATGCCGTCTCGGCTGCGAGCCGGCTGGCCATGCTGCCCGCGCACGGGCTCGGCGTGGTCACCGCCGTGGTGACCGCGGACCGGCTGGGCAAGGGCTTGCGTACGGCGCCACGGGATGCACTCATCGCGGAGGCGTCCGATCCGCGCACGCTGGGCCGCTCTTTCGGCGTGCACCGGACCTTGGACACCATCGGAGCGGCCGCCGGCCCGCTGGTCGCGTTCTCGCTGCTGTGGTTCGTGCCGGGAGGCTATTCGGCGGTGTTCGTCGCGTCGTTCGCATTCGCCGTGCTGGGCGTCGCCGTCATGGTCCTCCTCGTGCCGGACCGGCGCAGCCGGCCGCCGGGAGCCCCGCCGGGACGGCGGGTGCTCCGGGAACTGACCGGTCCCCGGCTCCGGCGTCCGCTGATCGCCGCCGGCGTGCTGGGGCTGTTCACGATCGGCGACGGGTTCGTCTATCTGTCGTTGCAGGATCGCGACCAGTTCGCCGCGAGCTTCGTCCCGCTGCTGTTCGTCGGCACCAACGTCGCCTATCTCACCCTGGCGATCCCGCTGGGCCGCCTGGCCGATCGCCTCGGACGCGCGCGCGTTCTCGTCGGTGGTCACCTTGCGCTCGTCGCCGCCTATCTGGTCGCCGCCGCGCCGTTGGGCGGGCTGGGGCTGACGGTCGTGGCCCTGGCCCTGCTAGGTACGTTCTACGCCGCGACCGACGGGGTGCTCGCCGCGCTGGTCAGCCGCAGAGTGACCAGCGATGCGCGGGGGAGCGGCATCGCTGCCGCCCAGACGGTCGTCGTGCTCGCGCGGTTCGCCGGCGCGCTCACCTTCGGCAGCCTGTGGCAGGTCCTCGGCCGCCAGCAGGCCCTCTGTCTGTTGGCCGTTCTGCTGATGATGGGAGTGGTGATGGCCGCTTGGCTGCTGTCCGGGCAGGAGGATTCCGGGTCCGTGGCGAGCCCCTTGGCGAGCGCCGCCGATTCGGCCGAGGCCGCAATGGCGTCCGGCACGGCGGCGGAGAATCAGCGATGAGCGGCCGCGCGCGGGTGTGGACCTTGGCCGGCATCGTCCTGGTCACCCTGCTCGGAACGGTCTGGTACGTCTACTCCGTTCGTCGCGAGCAGACGCAGGGCGTCGCCACGCCGTCGCCGGCGCCCGCGGGTACGAACCTCGCCGTGGTGGCCGAGGTGCCCCACGTCGTCTTCCGCAGCACCGCGGCCGGCAGCGACTACGGCCGGGTGGCCGTCCTCGCGCTCAGCGAGCCCGCCGGCCCCCGGACGTTCACCCCGGTCTCCTGCGACCGGGTCTACGCGCGGCGGAGCGAGGCGGTGTGCCTGCGCGCCAAGCCCGGCCTGGTTACGACGTACCGGGCCGAGATCCTCGGTCCGGACTGGAGGGCCACCCGCGAGCTGCCGCTCTCCGGCGTGCCGAGCCGTACCCGGCTGTCGCGCGACGGATCGCTCGTGGCGACGACGACCTTCGTGGCAGGACACAGCTACTCGACGCCCGGGCAGTTCTCCACCGAGACCTTGGTGACCCGGGTTGCCGACGGGCGTTCCACCAACATCGAGCACTTTCAGCTCACCATCGGTGGCAAGCGGGCGACCGCCGCGGACCGCAATTTCTGGGGTGTGACGTTTGCCGACGCGGACACCTTCTATGCGACGGCGGCGTCGGGGGGCAAGACCTGGCTTGTCCGCGGCAGCCTCGCCGGGCAGCGCCTCGTCGCGCTGCGCGACGACGCCGAATGCCCATCCCTCTCGCCGGACGGCAAGCGGATCGCATTCAAGACGCGGGCCGGGCAGCCGCCGGGCCACTGGCGGATCGCGGTGTACGACATCGCCACCGGCCGGGCGACCATCCTGGCCGAGCAGCGCAGCGTCGACGACCAGATCGAGTGGCTCGACGACACGCGGGTGATCTACGGCCTGCCGCGCGCCGGTGAGGGCCCGTCCACGAGCGACCTCTGGGCCTTGCCGGCGGACGGCGGTGGCGTCGCCGAACTGTTCATTCGCGATGCCTGGTCGCCGGCGGTCGTCCGGTAGTCGCCTCGCGTGCCCCGACGGCGGTGGGCAGCTTCTCCGTGCCCGACTTCGGCGCTTGTCGCGGGACGTCCCTCTCCGGGACAGGACGGCGTGGGGACCAGCCCTTCAGCGCCATCGCCGGCCGTTCCACCAGATGCCACGACGGAACCGCGAGCGCGACGGTGGCGACGGTGCACATCGCGATGTACGGCATCAGGCCGAGCCGGGGCGCGCCGACCAGGGCCAGGATTTGCTGGACCGGGAATGCGTAGATGTAGAAGCCGTAGGAATAATCGTGCCGGCGCCCGATTCGGCGGGTCCAGCGCGGCAGACGTACCGCCAGCCACAGGACGAGGTAGGCGAAGGCCGGATAACCCAGCACCGCGAAGGCCCCGAACTGCGTGGTCGCGACCACCACGGCGGCGGCGACGACGGCGAGACCGTCGTGGAGGACGATCCGGTCCCGGTAGAGCTGGCACACGGCGCCCAGGAGGAAGACGTAGGTCAGGTAGATGAGGGAGTAGCGGTCCAGCCCGTCGATGCCGAAGACCGGGCCGCGCACGCCCTGGGGCCCCGGGATCTGCGGTGCCCGGAGCAGGTCGTGCACCAGGACCCCGACCCCGGCGAGCGCGAGGGTCGCCACCAGCCAGGGGGCCCGGCGCAGCACTCCGACGACCGCCAACCCGGCGACCAGGAGGTAGCAGAACACCTCGTAGATGAGGCTCCAGAGCGAGCCGTCGAAGACCGACGCGCCGGTGCGCTGCCCGTACGGGGTGTCCAGCAGCAGGCCGGAGATTCCGTACTGCCAGATCATGATGAAGGCGTTGTGGGCGACGTACTGGAACGGCCCGTCGGAGCGGTCGAAGAGGCCGTGGAGCGTGCCGCGCTCCCAGAGGGACACGATCGGCGCGAAGACGAAGGCCGTGACCGCGAGGCACACCCACAGGCCCGGCAGGATCCGTAGGCCGCGGTGCCAGAGGTATCGAAGCACCGGTACCCGGGCTCCGCTGCGGGTGATCAGAAAGCCGGAGATGACGAAGAATCCCAGGATTCCGATCTCACCCAGCCCGGTCTGACCGTTCGTGAGCCCGCCGCCCGGGTCGTCCGTACCGAAGCCGATCGGCAGAGAGTGGGACACGAGTACGGCAAAGGCGAACATCAGGCGGAGAAAGCCGAAGCTGTTGTCCGCCGACGAGAAGGCATCGGCAAGGGTCTGCCTCGCTCGGATTGCGGCCACCGCGAAAGTCAACCACGGTCGGAAAGGAAGGTAGCTACTCTCCTTGGTCGGGAAGTCGACATCGAGCGGCCGGGGTTCTGTCATCCCATATGGCCTTTGCCGTATTGGGGCCCCTTTCCCTGGCCGGTTGGCGGTCATTACGCTGGCCGCCATGTCTGCGCAAGGTGAGCCGGCCACGCCGCCCACGGTGCTGCCGAGATGAAGTCGTTCCTTGCCGTCTCGTACGCCGAGGACCGGCCGGCCGTGACCGACCCGGCGCCCCTTGCCGCGGCCCTCAGCTGCCTGGCCGACGACGCGCGGACGCTGCACACCGATGACGGCTGGATCGCGTTCCACGGCGAGGACCCCGGCGATCGGGTCGACGCCGTCGGTGCGGCTTTCACGCTGCGTCTGGGCAGGGCGACTCGCACCCGCGCCACCGATGTCCCGACCGTCAGGCTGGCCGAGCTGCTGCGCAAGGGGACCAAGGTGGATGGCACCGCGCTCGCCGAGCTGGTGCCGCCGTTCGCTGCGGCGCACCGCTCCGGGCCCGGCGAGCCGGTCGTGGTGGCCTCGGACTGGCTCGGCTTCCAGCAGGTCTTCTGGTGGCAGGGCGACGGGGTGGCCGCGGTCTCCACGAGCGCGCTCGCGCTGAGTGCACTGGCCGGGGCGGGGCTGGACCACGCGGCGCTCGGCCTGCAGAGCCTGGTGGGTTGGCAGGTGGGGCTCGGCACGGTGTTCGCGCAGGTCGAGAAGGTGCCGGCCGGATGCCTGGCCGTGCTGGACGCGGGCCGGGTGGAGACGCACCGCTATGTGGAGCAGTCGCTCGCCCTGGACGGCCCGGCACCGTCGCTGTCCGAGGCTGTCGACGAGATGGCCGGGATGCTGCGGGACATCCTGCGGGCGTACGTCGCCGACCATCCCACGACGGTGCTTCAGCTGACCGGTGGTCAGGACACCCGGGTGCTGCTCGCGGCGCTGTCACCGGAGACCCGCCGCGGGCTCCGTGCGCTCACCCTCGACGTTCGGGGCGGCTCAGACGCCGCAGTCGCGCAGAAGTTGAGCGCGATGTGTGGGCTGGACCTGCAGGTCCACTGGCTGGATGAGCAGCCTCCGGTCACGCCAGCCGTGGCCCATCACCTGGCGGTGGTGGCGGCGGCGGCGCTGGACTGCATGGCGAGTCCGCTGGCCCTGGCGCCGTTGCTCCTCGCCGAGGGTCATCTCGAGCAGGGGCACCGCCTCTCCGGCCTGGGTGGGGAAGCCTGCCGCGGGTTCTACTACTTCGGCCAGCCCCGCCACGCGACCACCTCGCCCCACCTGATCGCCCAACTGGCGAACTGGCGCCTCTACGCGAACGAGGCGGTCGACGCCCGCGCACTCGAACCGGGCTTCGTGGACTCCGGCCGTACCGACGCGGTCGCAAGGATCACGGCGTCCTTCGACGGCGCCCCGCAGCCGTGGCTCAGGGCCACCGACCACTTCTATCTCTACCAGCGGATGCAGCGGTGGGCCGGGGCCCACGGATCGGTCGCGGCCGTCAATCGCTTCTTCATCAACCCCATGTTCGACCGGCGCTTCATCCAGCTGGCACACGCCGTGTCGCCGGAGCAGAAGGGTAGCGGGCTGCTGACCGGGCACCTCATCCACCGGCTCGACCCCGCACTGGCCGCGGTGCCGCTGGATTCCGGGCTCGTTCCCGCCCGGCTGGGGCAGCGCGGCCTCCGCGACCGTGCGGCGGCGGCCAGGGTCACCGCGCGAAAGCTCTCCCGCAAGGTGCGGCAGCGGCTGCGCCGTTCCGGCCGGGCGCAACTGGGCGCGGCCGAGGTTGCGGCGCTCGTCGCCGAGCACTGGCGCAACGAGCCGGACGTCCTCGCACCGCTGCGGAACAACGGCATCGTCCGGGAGGCCTGGCTGGACGAGGTGCTGGCCGGGCGGCGGGAGCCGGCCCCTGCCACGGTGGCCTTCCTGACCAACCTGCTGGTCGCCACGGCACCGCAGCGGCCCGCCGGCTGACCACCTGCCGCTTCGCACGGCTTCGGCCGTTTACCCAGTTCACCGGCGGGCCACCCGCGATAGCGGGTGACTTGAGGGGCATCTGGGTCGTTTATGTGTCGTGCCCCCGGCAGGATCGCAGCAGTTCCGGGCGAGTCGGCGGGTCCGGCGGCGCCCGGGCCCCACCTCCGCGCACGGCGCTGTCCACAGCGCGCGTCCGCCGGTCGCCAGGACTGGCGGCGCGATGAGTCTCACCCGCGCCGCCGGCTGACGGTGCGTGACTACCGAGCCGTCCGAGGTACGCGACACGAGCTTCCGTACCGGCGTTCCCCCGCACCGGTCCGAGTGACACCGAATGTGGAGAAGGGAACCACATGGTCAGGAATTCACGAGCTGTCGTTGTGTTGGCCGTTGCCGGCGCGATGGCGATCTCCGGAACGGCGCTGGCGGGTCGGATAGCCACCAACACGGACGGCGCTCAGCCCGCGGCGGCACCCTCCGGAACGTATTCGCTGTGGAGCGGCTCGGACGTACCGCGGACGGTGACCGACCCGGACACACAGGCCGTGGAACTGGGAGTGAAGTTCACCGCCGTGCAGGACGGCACCGTCCTCGGCGTCCGCTTCTACAAGTCACGGACGAACACCGGCGTGCACACGGGCACCCTCTGGGCGAGCAACGGCACTCGGCTGGCAGAGGTACGGTTCTCGAACGAGACCCGGTCCGGATGGCAGTACGCGGGTTTCGCGGCTCCGGTGGCCGTGAAGGCCAATGCGCTGTACGTGGTGTCGTATCACACCAACGTGGGGCAGTACTCGGCCGATGACCGATACTTCACGGCTGGTCGCAGCCGTGGCCCGCTGCGCGCGCCGGCCGACGGAGCGCGCGGCGCGAACGGCGTCTACCGATACGGCGCCAGCGGGTTTCCGAACCAGGGCTACAAGGCCACCAACTACTGGGTCGACGTGGTCTTCAAGCCGGGCACTCCCGTCACCGCCAGCCCGACCCCTCGGCCCACCACCACGACGGCATCCCCCCGACCCACAACACCGCCCAGTGCCACGCCGCCCAGTGCCACGCCGCCCGCGACGCCGACCCCCAGCGCCACCACGTCCGCACCGGCCCCGACCGGCAGCGACCCCACCGGTGGCGGCAGGTACCCCCAGCGCTTCTCGGTAGGTGCGCCCGGTGTCGGCAAGTATCGCCAGTCCGACGCCAGGCTGCCCGTGCCGGCCGGCTATCAGGAGGTGTTCCCGCACAACAACGCGAGCAAAGAGTGGGACCTGTACGACTGCAACGGCACGGTGAATCTCGACCGGAAGTACTTCCACGCGTTCATCTACATCGGCACGAGCTGCCATGGCACGGTCAACATCACGAACTCGATCATCGCGCCGCCACCCGGTTCGCTCAATCGGGCCATCCTGGTCAACGCGAACGCCTCGGGCAGCCTCCGGCTCAACATCAGCAACACGACCATCCGACCGGAGCCCGTCGGTCTGGGTATGAAGAGCGCCCCATTGACCGATCATGCGATCAACGACTGCGACACCTGCACGATCCGGCTGAGTCGCGTCGATGTGGCGAACACGGGCGGCATGTGCCTGTGCGGGGCCAACACCACCATCGAGTACAGCTGGCTCCACGACAACTACATCGCCCACCTGGCTGATCCCTCCCAGGCCCACACCGGCGGCGTCTTCCCCTACGGCGGCATCGGCCCGCTGGAAATCAGCCACAGCCGCCTCGAACCGGGGGTCGACGCCTACACCGGCGCCGCGGTCCCGAACTACTGGCAGGCGATCACCGCCGTGCTGTTCACTCAGAGTTCTGGGGGATCCACGCTGCGCAACTATCAGGTCCACGACAGCTTCATCTCGCTCGGAGCCTTCGGGCTGTACGCCCAGGACGGCGAGGGGCTGCGACTGCGCAACAACGTCTTCGGGCCGACGCACTGGGGATACACGAGCCAGTGCGGGTCCGGATGCTCCGTCACCTTTGCCGACTGGACGAACAACGTGGTGGGCACGATCGACGGCACCCCCACTCAGCAGTTGGTCCCCAGACCCGCGTAGGCGGTGACCCGCCAGTCGCTCGTGCGCTACCTGCCGCCCACGGGACGGGAGGCGCGATGAGCGGCCTCCCACCTGAAACCGCCCTGGGCGGGCGGTGGCGTGTCCACGCCGCGCCCGCCCTGGGCTTTCCGCACTACCGCAGGTCATCCCCCGGAGCCGGGACCAGCTGGCGGCCGGCCAGCTTGCGCAGCACGGCGACGATGTGGTCTTGGTCGTCCTCGGTCAGCGCGTGGTGCAGCGGCAGAATGAGCGAGTCGCGGGTCAGCCGCTCGGTCACCGGCAGCGGCCCGGGCGTCACGTCCGCGTAGGCCGGCTCCAGGTGGGCGGCCATGATGCCGCGCCGGGCCGACACCCCGGCGGCGGCCAGCTCGGCGAGGACCTCGTCGCGGCCTGTTCCGTACTCCGGGTTGATCAGGACCCAGAACGACTGGTAGTTGGTCTCGCCGTAGTCCGGGTCGCGGACCGGGGTCAGACCCTCGATGCCCGCGAGCAGCTCGTGGTAGCGCGACGCGAGCGCGCGTCGGTGGCTCACCAGCTCCGCGAGCCGGCCGAGCTGCACCAGCCCGATCGCCGCCTGGATGTCGGTCATCCGGTAGTTGAACGCGGTCTCCAGGTAGGCCTCCAGCACCGGCTGCGCGCTGGCGTGGCGGTCGGCCGCGGAGACGTTCATGCCGTGCTCGCGTAACCGGCGCAGCCGGACGGCCCGGTCCGGATCGTCCACGGTCACCATCCCGCCCTCGCCCGTCGTCAGCAGCTTGCGCGGGTGGAACGACCAGGCCGAGATCGTCGAGCCGAAGCCGACCGGCCGACCGTACGCCGTCGACCCGGCGGCGCATGCCGCGTCCTCGATCAGGGGCACCCCCCAGCGGTCGGCGGCGGCCCGCAGCGCGGCGACGTCGAACGGCACGCCGCCCTGGTGGACCGCGATCACCGCCCGGGTCCGGGGGGTGCGTACGGCGTCGATCGTCGCCACCGTGAGGTTGCCCGTGCTGATGTCCACATCGGCGAAGATCGGGGTGGCTCCGACGTAGCGCACCGCGTTCGCGGTGGCGATGAACGAGAACGACGGCACGATCACCTCGTCGCCCGGGCCGATCCGCAGCACGACCAGGGCCAGATGAAGCGCGGTGGTGCACGAGCTGACGGCCACGCCGTGGCCGGCACCCACCAGGGCGGCGAACTCCTGCTCGAACCGGGCCACCCGTGGCCCCTGGGCCACCCAGCCCGAGCGGACCGCCTCGGCGGCGGCCTGTGCCTCCTCCTCGCCGAGCCGAGGAATCATGACCGGGATCCGGGGAGCCCTCATTTCTCGGCCCGCCACCAGTCGACCAGCCCCTGAAGCCCCTCGTGCAGGCCGATCTCGGCGCGGAAGCCCAGCTTCTCGGCGGCGGCGGTGGTGTCGGCCAGCCGGCGGGTGACCCCGTTGACCGCGCGGGCGGGGCCGTGCTCGGGAGCAAGGTCGGACTTCATCACGTCACTGAGCGCCTGGGCCAACTCCCGGAGGCTGGTCTCGGTGCCGCTGGCGATGTTGAACACCTCGTCGGTGACGTCTGCCTGCGCGGCGAGGATGTTGGCCCGGGCGATGTCGGCGACGTGTACGAAGTCCATCGTCTGCAGGCCGTCGCCGAGGATCAGCGGGGGGACTCCCGACTCGATCCGCTCCATCCAGCGGATCAGGACCTCGGTGTAGAGGCCGTGGATGTCCATCCGGGGGCCGTAGACGTTGAAGTAGCGTAGGGCGACGTAGTCCAGCCCGTACATGCTGTGGAAGCTGCGCAGCATGCCCTCGTTGAACGCCTTCGCGGCGCCGTAGAACGTGTCGTTGTGATAGGGGTGGTGCCGCTCGGTGGTCGGGAACTCGTCGGCGAGCCCGTAGACGGAGGCCGACGAGGACAGGATGACCTTGCGGACCTGGGCGGCGGCCGCCGCCTCCAGCACGTTGAAGGTGCCGTCGACCAGAACCTCGTTGGCGAGCCGGGGTTCCTCCGCACACTGGGTGATGCGAATGGCGGCGAGGTGGAAGACCAGATCCTTGCCCCGGGCGAGCTCGTGCACCAGCGCGACGTCGCGAATGTCGCCCTCGACGAGCTTGACACTGCCGTGCGGCAGAGCTCGGACGAGGTTCTCCCGCCGGCCACGGACGAAGTTGTCGAGGACGACCACCTCGGCCGCGCCGCCGGAGACCAGCTGGTCGACGACATGGGAACCGATGGTGCCCGCTCCACCGGTGACCAGGGCGCGTGCCCCGGCGATCTCCACCGCGCTCATGCCGTTACCTCGCCTCGCTCCGTGCCGCTCTGAGGAATTGCCGCACCAAGTTCGATGATTCGCCCGCTCACGCTTCGGTCCATTCGCTGAGATCGACCAGTTTTCCGCCATCGTGGAGGCTACGAGACGCAGCCTCCAGAATGGTCATCACCCGCAGGCCGGCCCGACCGTCGGTCAGGGCGGGCGTCCTGCTGCGGATGGACCGTGCGAACTCCTCGACCATCGTGCGCAGCGCCTCCCGCTCGGTCAGCGCCGGCGCCAACATGTCCCCCGAGCGGTACGACACCAGCATGTCCCGGCGCTGCTCGTCGCCGAGCTCGTCCACCGAGGCCACGTCGACGCCGCGGTCGAAGATCGACAGCCGCTGGCTGGGGTTGAGGTCGTCCCAGACCAACGTCCGCTTCGACCCGCCGATGATGGCGGTCCGGATCTTCACCGGGGAGAGCCAGTTGACGTGGATGTGCGCGATCGCGCCGGTGCTGAGGTGCAGCGTCAGGTAGGCGACACAGGCTCGGCCCGCGCCGATCCGGTCCGCGCCGTGCGCGGCCACCGAGACCGGCACCACTCCGGGCGGGAGGATGAAGTCGAGAATCGACAGGTCGTGCGGCGCCAGGTCCCACATCACGTCGATGTCGCGCTGGACCAGACCGAGGTTGATCCGTACGGAGTCGAGGTACTGCACCTCGCCCAGTTCCCCGGCTTGCAGCAGTTCGCGGATGCGCAGCACGGCCGGCGTGTAGCAGTAGGTGTGGTCGCACATCAGCGACAGTCCCCGCCGCTCCGCCTCCGCGACCAGGGCGCGCCCCTGCTCGACGCTGGCTGCCAGCGGCTTCTCCACGAGCACGTGCTTGCCGGCCCGCAGCGCCGCCATCGCCACCTCGAGGTGGGTGCCGGCCGGGGTGGCGACGGCCACCGCGTGCACAGTGTCGTCGGCCAGCACAGCGGCGAGGTCGTCGGTCGCCTGGACGGTGGAGTAGTCACCGAGCACCCGTTGGGCCCGGCCTACATCGAGGTCGCAGAGCCAGTGCAACCGGAATTCGGCGGAGTTTTGGAAGTTCCGAACAAGATTCGGCCCCCAGTAACCGGCGCCGATGACGGCTACGCCGATCGGTTCGTCGGCAGCGTGCGATGAGTTCACGGAATTCCGTTTCGCTAGTCAGGACAGGACCATTCGCCGAGGGGGGAAACGAGTCGCGACGTCCAGTCGGGAAGCTACCGAGGTCGTCGCCGGGTGCGCCAGCGCCGAGACCGAAATCCGGCGGTGCCGCCGGGGTCAACCGGTCCGTTTGGTTTGCCCGCCCTCCTCTAATGGCCCCTTCTGTGGTCACTGGGTCGGCTTCCTGACATTGGCCTTGTTGCCGAACGTCTACCGTTTCCACCCCACAAAAGATCGCCGTACAGCGGAAAGGAACGAGAGATGACGGACGCCCACGGAACGCCGCGCGACGGAGTGCAGATCGCCGCGACGGCCGATGTGGACGAGCGCGCCACCATCCGTCCCGGCACGCGTGTCTGGCACCTGGCGCAGGTCCGCGAGGGTGCGTCGGTCGGCCGGGACTGCATCATCGGCCGCGGCGCGTACGTCGGGCCGGGCGTCCGCCTGGGCGACAACGTCAAGCTGCAGAACTACGCCCTCGTGTACGAGCCGGCGGAACTGGCCGATGGCGTCTTCGTCGGGCCGGCCGCGGTGCTCACCAACGACGAGTACCCGCGTTCGGTCACCCCGCAGGGGCGGCTCAAGAGCGGCGACGACTGGACCGCGGTCGGCGTGGTGGTGGGCGAGGGTGCGGCGATCGGGGCGGGCGCCGTCTGCGTGGCACCGGTCTCGATCGGCCGGTGGGCGCTGATCGCGGCGGGGGCGGTGGTCACCAGGGACGTCCCCGACTTCGCGCTCATGGTCGGAGTGCCCGCCCGCCGGGTCGGCTGGGTGGGGCGGGCGGGGGAGCCGCTCGTCGCAAAGGATCATGGCCGGTGGATCTGCCCACGTACCGGGGCCGAGTACCGCGAGGACGAGGGACGGCTGACCGAGTCGACCCCGGCTTGACGGCCCCGCGGAGCCGGGTGTCGCCACCAGGGCATCCCGCCCACCGGCCCGAGCAGGAGAAGCACTACCCTCCCCCGGATGAACTGGCTGGAATTCGTCGGCTGGGCCGGCTCCGTGCTGCTGGTCTGGTCGCTGCTGCAGACGCGCATCCTGCGGCTGCGCGCCCTCAACCTGGTCGGCTGCCTCATCCTGATCGGCTACAACGCCGCCGTGCACGTGTGGCCGATGGTCGGGCTGAACGTGGTGCTCGCCGGGATCAACGTCTGGTACCTGCGGGCGATGCTGGCCACCCGGCACGACGAGCAGACGTACCAGGTGGTCGAGGTGGGCACCGACGACGCGTTCCTGGCCCACACGCTGCGGGTGCACGAGGCCGACATCGCCCGGTTCAACCCGGCCTTCCGCTGGGACCCGGCCGCCGACCGGTCGGCGTTCCTGGTGGTGCGGGCCGACGAGGTGGTCGGCGTGGTGGTGTCGCACGCGGAGGCCGACGGGGTGGCCCAGATCGACCTCGACTACGTCACTCAGCGGTTCCGCGACTTCACCCCGGGCGAGTTCGTCTACCGGCGCAGCCGCCTGTTCACCGACCGCGGCTTCCGTCGGGTGGTCAGCCCGCCCGGCATGGTCGCCCCGTACTACCACCGGCTCGGGTTCCGCCGGGAGGGCGACGCGTACGTCCTCGACCTGCCCGCCGCCGCCGGACCGGACGCCGCGACCGGCCAGCAGGCGACCGCCGGTCCGGCGGACCGCTGAGACCTGGACATTCCGGTCGGCGGTGCCGCGCCGGTCGATTCAGTCGCCGGGCGGGCCGAAGGGGAAGCCGGCCACCGGCGGTAGCACCTGCACCTGGTCGGCGGGAAGCTGGTGGGTGCTGCGACCGAGCACCCGGGCGACCGCCCGCAGCAGCCACGGCCCGGACGGGTGCCGCTCCGGCCCGATCAGCCGGCTGCTCACCCGGGTCCACCAGTGGCCGGCGACGATCACGTCGGTGATCCGCAACCGGTCCGGCGGCCAGCCGCCCCGGACCACCACGTCCACCACCCGGCCCAGCCGTCGTCCGTGCAGGTCGTACGCGGTCCTGCCGAGCAGCTCACTCGCTCGCACGGTGCGCTCCCGGAATCCGGTCGATGAGATGCCGGCGCAGCCAGGTCTCCACCGGCGACGGCGGCAGGTCGGCCGCCGGGCAGCGCAGCCGCACCGCGCTGTCCACCTGGGCGATCTGGTCGAGCGGGATCCGCAGCGGCGGCTGCGGCGGGTTGTCGGTGAACAGGTCGGCGACCGCCACCAGGATCCGGCCGATCCGCCCGCCGATCCGCTCCCCGAGCGCCCCCGGCCCGGTGAGCAGGCAGTCAACGTACGGGAAGCCATCGGCGTCGACGGCGAAGGCGATGTCGTCGACCCGGCCGACCAGCCGGCCGTCCCGGTCGACGATCTGCCGGTCGAGCAGTTGCTTGGCGAGCTGGATCCTCATCGTCCCATCCCCGTGATGATCGCCAGCGGGATCGCCGCCACCGATGCGGCGAGGATGAGCAGCAGGAACACCGCCCCGAGCAGGTTGATCCACCGGCCGTTCACCCGGTCACCGAGGTAGTTGCGGTCGTTCGCCACCACCAGGATCGGCAGGTACGTCAGCGGCAGCACCACCGCGCTGAGCACCAGCATGTACTCGGTGAGCTGCACCGGGTCGACGGTGGTCATCAGCAGCAGCACTCCGAGCAGCACGCCGACCAGCAGCACGCCGTGGAACCGGGCCGCCTCCCGCGGGGTGATCCGCTTGCCCCACTGCCAGCCGAAGTACTGCGCCGCGGCGTACGCGGCGGACAGCCCGGTCTCCAGCGCCGCGCCGAAGGTCACCGCGAAGAACGCCAGCACCGCGACCGCCAGCCCGACCCCGCCCAGCGCGGTGGCCACCGGCCGTGCCACCTGGTCGAGGGTGTCCAGCGACGTGCCGCTGGGGTGGTAGGCCACCGCCGCGACGGCGATCAGCGACAACGCGAGGAAGCCACCGACCGGGAAGCCGATCAGCACGTTCGAGCGGGCGTGGGCCAGGTCGGCCGCGCTCCACTTCTCCTCGACCCCGCCCGAGGAGAAGAAGAACACCTCGTACGGGCTGACCGTCGAGGCGAACAGCGCCACCGCCACGAACCAGTACACCGGCCAGCCCTGCCCGGCGGAGCTGACGTGTATCGCGCCGTACCCCAGCTCGGCCCAGTCGGTGGGCAGTGCGAACAGCGCGACCGCGAAGACCAGCAGGGCGAGCCCGGCCAGCCCGAAGACGCGCTCCATCAGCTCGAAGCGCATCCGCCACAGCACCAGCCAGACCGCCACCGCGGCCACCGGCACCCAGAGCAGGTAGCTCAACCCCGACGCCAGTTGCAGGGCCAGGGCCACCCCGCCCAGTTCCGCCGCCAGGGTGATCACCGTGACCAGCCAGGAGGCGACCAGGTTGAGCAGCGCCACCCGCGGTCCGAGCCGCTCCCGGACCAGGTCGAACACCGCCCGGCCGCTCACCGCCGCGATCCGGCCGGCCATTTCCGCGTACGCGCAGATGCTCAGTACCCCGACGACCAGCACCCAGGCGTGCGCCATGCCGAAGCGGGCACCGGCCTGGCTCGCCGCCACCAGGTCACCGATGTCGACGAAGCCGCCGATGGCGGAGAGGACGCCGAGGGTGGCGGCGAGGAGCTTCCTCACGTCGGGCGGCGGTACGGTCTCATCGCCGCGACGATAGTCCGGATTTCCCCCCTTATCCGCATATTCGGAACATCCGGCGTAGGCGGTTCGCCGTGCCAGGTGGCACCCCCGGCAGCCCCTGTTACAGTCGCCGCCGCACATGACAACACCGCCGGATCCCACGCGGGGGGGACGAGGCGAGACCGCAAAAGGATGGCCTCCTGATGGCCCTGACTGACCCCCGCCCCCCTGCCCCGCACCGCGGCTTCCGCCGCGACATCGAGGGAGTCCGCGCCCTGGCGGTGCTGCTGGTGATGCTCGGCCACGCCGGTGTCCCCTTCCTACCCGGCGGCTTCGTCGGCGTGGACGTCTTCTTCGTCATCTCCGGGTTCCTGATCACCGGACTGCTCGTCGCCGAACTGGAGCGCACCGGCCGAATCTCGCTGGTCGGCTTCTACGCCCGCCGGGCGAAGCGGCTGCTGCCGGCCGTGGTCGTCGTGCTCGTCACCACCCTGCTGTTGACCCTGCTGTTCCTGCCGCAGCTGCGCTGGCGGGACACGGCCTGGGACGTCGTCGCCAGTGGCCTGTACGTGATGAACTGGCGGCTGTCCGCCCAGGCGGTCGACTACCTCAACGCCGACGACGCGCCCAGCGCGCTCCAGCACTTCTGGTCGCTGGCCGTCGAAGAGCAGTTCTACCTCGTCTGGCCGCTGCTGCTGATCGCCGTGGGCGTGCTGGCGGCCCGGTTCGCGGCCCGCACCGGCCGGCGTCCGCTGCGCCCGCTGGCCATGGTGGGGCTGGCCCTGATCGCCGTGCCGTCACTGCTGTGGTCGGTTCACCTGACCGGCACCGAACCGGCCCGCGCGTACTTCGTCACCACCACCCGACTGTGGGAGCTCGCCGTCGGCGCCGCGCTGGCCATCGCCGCCGGCGCGCTGGCCCGGCTGCCCCGCGCGGTCGCCGCGGCCCTCGGCTGGGCCGGGCTCGCGGCCGTGGTCGGCGCCGGCCTGGTGATCACCCCACTGACCGCCTTCCCCGGGTACGCGGCTCTGCTGCCCACGCTCGGCACGGCCGCGATCATCGCCGGCGGATTCACCGCCGGCCGGGCCGGTCCGGAACTGCTGCTCGGGCTGCGGCCGATGCGGGCCGTCGGTGCGCTGTCCTACTCGCTGTACCTGTGGCACTGGCCGCTGCTCGTGGTCGCCGAGGCACGCCTGGGCAAACTCAGCGTTGCGGAGGGACTGGCGGTGGTCACCCTGTCCGTCGTGCCGGCCGCGCTGGCGTACCGCCTCGTGGAAGATCCGGTGCGGCGCAGCCCCCGGCTGGCCACGGAGCCGGTGCGCGCGCTGCGCCTCGGTCTGCTCTGCACCGTGGTGCCGGTGGTCGCCGCGATCGCCTTCCAGTTCGGGTTCGCCCCGGCCGCCCCGCGACCGGGTCAGGCCGCCATTCCCGGCGCCGCGGCGCTGCCGTCCGAGCAATCGGCTGGCGACGCGCCCGTCGTGGAACAGGTGGACCAGATTGTCCCGGATCCGGCCGTGGCCCGCGAGGACGTCGCCGAGGTCTACGCGGACGGCTGCATCGTCTCCGGCACCGACTCCGCGGCCAGGACCTGCGTCTACGGCGACGAGCAGAGCGACTTCTCGGTGGCGCTGGTCGGCGACTCGCACGCCGCGCAGTGGTTCCCCGCCCTGAAGAAGGTGGCGGAAGCGCGCGGGTGGCGCTTGGTCACGTACATCAAGTCCTCGTGCCCGTTCATGACGGCCGGGGTGCTCGTCAAGAACCAGCCCTTCCCGAGCTGCGTGGAGTGGAATGACAACGTCCGCACCGCGCTGACCGGCCCGGACCGGCCCGACCTGGTCCTGGCCACGGCCAGTTCGGCGTACCAGGTGATCCGGAACGGCGAGCCGCTCCACGGGGCGGAGAACGAGCAGGCGACGGTCGACGCCCTGCGGCAGGCGTGGTCCTCGATCACGGGGCCGGGCACCCTCGTCGTGGCGTTGCGGGACACCCCGCGCCCGGACTTCGACATCCCGGAGTGCGTCTCCCTGCATCGGGACGAGCTCAGCGAGTGCGGCTTCTCGCAGCAGGCGGCGGCGGAGTTGAGCGCCAGCCACGAGCGGGCCGCCACCGACCTGCACGGAGTCGTCCCGCTCAACCTCAACGAGGCGATCTGCCCGGCGACCAGCTGCCCTCCGATCATCGGCGGCGTGCTGGTCTACCGGGACAACAACCACCTGACCGCCACCTACGCCGGCACCCTCGCCCCCCGGCTGGGCGGCGCCCTCGACGGGCTGGTCCGCGCCCGTCCCGACCTCGCCCGCGTCGCGTACGACGGTGCGGCGGGCTAGGCGGCGGTCAGGTTCTGCAGGCGTACCTGGCCCCGGGCGACGAGCCGCCCGTCGGCGTCGGTGATCTCCACCTGCCAGAGCTGCTGGCTGCGGCCCCGGTGCACCGGGGTGCCCACCGCGGCCAGCTCGCCGTCGCGCACCGCGCGCAGGAAGTCGGTCTGGTTGGACACCCCGACGACCTGGCCCTTGTCGCCCAGCCAGAGCGCGCCGCCGATGCTGGCTGCCGTCTCCACCACCGAGCAGTAGACCCCGCCGTGCTGGATCCCGTACGGCTGGTGCAGCTCCGGGCGGACCTGCCAGCGGATCACCACCCGGTCCCCGCTGACCTCCTCGAACTTCAGGCCCAGCAGGGCCACGAAGCCCCCGGTCAGCTCCGGCATCTCCACGGCAGCCCCTCCTCGCCTCCGGTGGCGCCGCCAGCCTAGTCGCCCCGCCCGTGGGCAAACCCGCTACGGGCCGGGCCCGGTTATGGGGGAGAATCGGTGACTGTGACCGACAGCAACCTCCCGCACGGGCGGGACCCTCTGTTCGAAGACCTGCGGTGGCGGGGCCTGATCCAGGACTCGACGGGCCTCGACGAGCTGCGCGAGCTGCTCGACGGCCCGAGCGCCACCTTCTATGTGGGCTTCGACCCGACCGCCCCCAGCCTGCATGTCGGCAACCTCATGCAGGTCGTGATGGCCCGCCGGCTCCAGCTCGCCGGGCATCGGCCGCTGCTGCTGGTCGGCGGCGCCACCGGCCAGATCGGTGACCCGAAGGAGAGCGCCGAGCGGACGCTGAACCCGCCCGAGGTCATCGCCGGCTGGGTCCAACGGATCCGCGACCAGCTCGCGCCGTTCGTCTCGTACACCGGGGAGAACGCTGCCCAACTGGTCAACAACCTGGACTGGACCGGCCAGATGTCGGTGGTGGAGTTCCTCCGGGACGTCGGCAAGCACTTCCCGGTGAACAAGATGCTGGCCCGCGAGGTGGTCAAGGCCCGGCTGGAGACCGGCATCAGCTACACCGAGTTCAGCTACCAGCTGCTCCAGGCCAACGACTTCTTCGAGTTGCACCGCCGGCACGGCTGCCAGCTCCAGTACGGCGGCTCCGACCAGTGGGGCAACATCACCGCCGGGGTCGACTACATCCGCCGGCGCGGTGCCGGGCCGGTGCAGGCCTTCACCACGCCGCTGGTGACCAAGTCCGACGGCACCAAGTTCGGCAAGAGCGAGACCGGCGCGGTCTGGCTCGACCCGGAGATGACCAGCCCGTACGCCTTCTACCAGTTCTGGGTCAACGCCGACGACCGCGACGTCACCCGCTACCTGCGCTACTTCAGCTTCCGCTCACGGGAGGAGCTGGAGGAGCTGGAGAAGGCGACGGCGGAACGCCCGCAGGCGCGGCTCGCCCAGCGGGCCCTCGCCGAGGAGCTGAC
This sequence comes from Micromonospora sp. SL4-19, assembly GCF_047921475.1. Classification (NCBI taxonomy): domain Bacteria; kingdom Bacillati; phylum Actinomycetota; class Actinomycetes; order Micromonosporales; family Micromonosporaceae; genus Micromonospora; species Micromonospora sp. SL4-19. The sequence continues at coordinate 719 of NZ_JBLROB010000041.1, read as the reverse complement.
CGCGCTCGTGCACGGTGAGCGGGAGATGGCCCAGGCGGTGGCGGCCAGCCAGGCGCTCTTCGGGCGGGGCTCGCTCGATGAACTCACGCCGGAGACCTTGCGGGCGGCGCTCACCGAGGCCGGCCTGGTCCACCTCGACGAGCTGCCGGACGTGGCCGGCCTGCTCAAGGAGTCGGGACTGGTGCCGAGCATGAAGGAGGCCCGGCGGGTGATCGCCGAGGGCGGCGCGTATGTCAACAACACCCGCATCGGCGAGGTGGACGCAACGGTGTCGCCGGAGGACCTGCTGCACGGGCGCTACCTGGTGCTGCGCCGGGGCAAGCGTTCGTTCGCCGGCGTTGAGCTGCGCAAATAGCCGAACCTCGACAATGTGACGCGGGACGCGCCCAGCGGATTTGACGATCAAACCGCTGGGCGCGTAACTTTCTCTCTGCCAGCGCGGAACGGACGAAACAGGGCGAAAGACCTGAAAGGCCGGAGCGCAGGGACCACAAACGGGCGGTGCCCCGAATTCGCCGCGAGGCGGATTTGGCGAGGCGGAACCGACCGGGTATGGTTACCGGCCGGCAGGGATACGGACGACGAGCGGGAGACCGCAGCGGCCGTCCTGCCGAAATCCACGAAACGCCCGGCGCGAGTCGGTCGAATAGTGGTGCCCGGCAAAAGGGTGGAAGCCCGCCAAACCGCGAAACACCGGTTTGACACGGCAGAAACCACCG
>NZ_JBLROB010000040.1:0-48224 GCF_047921475.1 Micromonospora sp. SL4-19 | reverse complement strand
GGAAGCGGGCTCGACAGGCTCGACGGCACGGGAACGTGGGTGCTGCGGGTGACGCCGCAGGCGCGGATGACCCGGTGCGTGCACCGCGTCGATCAGCGCGGGCTCCGAAACTTCCGGAGACAATTCCGTAAGTAGCCCGAAAGATTACGGACGTCGATGTCGCCCGTCAACCCGCCCGGAGGCGGTCAGTGCTCGAGGTAGGTGGCGTGGTCGAAGTCGGCGTAGACGCCGTCGTTGCCGAGATCCTGCACCCACAGGCCGAGGAACGCGCCGGTGAACCCCCAGGCCGCCGGCTCGTCGTCGATGACGAGCGCGACGTGCTCGTCGGACAGGATCGTCGCGTCCAGTTCCACCGGCAGCTCCCGCCAGCCGGTGCCGAGGTCGTAGCCGAAGCGCACCACCGGGCCGTCGAACTCTGCGCGCAGGCCGACCCGGGCGGCCCCGGTGACGTCGACGGTGAGGTCGGGATGGACGATCCGCCGGCCCCGGTCGCAGCTGAGCAGCTCCAGCACGGCCCGGCCGTCGTCGGCCCGGGTCAGGTAGAGGTAGTGCCAGTTGAGGGTGTTGTAGTAGGCGGTGAGGCCGGCCAGGTGCCGGTGGTCGACGGGATCGAACTCGACCACGGTTTCCAGCGAGCAGCGTGTTGCGCCGACCCGCCGGCCGATCAGGCTGGGCGTCTGCTTGCCGACCGGCGACTGTCCGCCGTGGATCCGCAGGTGCGACGGGCGTACCCGAAGGTCGAGCCAGTCCGGGCTCGCCGGGCGGCGCAGCGTCGACCAGCAGGCGGCCAGCCGGGAGGCGTCGAAGTGGTCGGTCGCCGGCTCGTCCGGCCAGGGGTGCGCGGGCAGGTCCGGCGCGGGGATGGCGTCGGCCGGTACGCCGCCCGCGATCCGGGGCCACTGCCCGGTGGCCCAGTCAACCTTCTGGATCGCGGTCTCCCGGCCGAGCACGCAGTTGCCCAGGGGCGTGTAGGGGCGGGCCACCAGGTGGGCCAGGTACCAGTCGCCGTGCTGGGTCTCCACCAGGCAGCCGTGGCCGGCCTTCTGCAGCCGCAGCTCCGGGCGGCCTGCGGAGGTGAGCAGCGGACCGTCCGGGTCGGCCAGGTAGGGACCGTGCAGGTGGCGTGACCGGGCGATGGTGACCTGGTGTTCCCAACTGGTGCCGCCCTCGGCCGTGACCAGCCAGTACCAGCCGTCCCGCTGGTAAAGGTGCGGCGCCTCGGTCAGGCCGATGGAGGTGCCGCGGAAGATGATCCGAGCCTCGCCGAGCAGCCGGTGCCGCTCGGGGTCGTAACGCTGGATCTCGATGCCGCCGAAGCGGTCACGCCCGGGCCGCCAGTCGGCGCTCATGCTCAACAGCCAGGTGCTGCCGTCGGAGTCGTGGAACAGCGAGGCGTCGAAGCCGTGTGCGTGCAGCTTCACCGGCTCCGTCCACGGCCCGGTGATGTCCGGGGCGGTGACCAGGTAGTTCTGCGGATCCCAGTAGCCGCTGGCGAAGCTGGCGACGTCGCTGTAGACCAGGTGGAACAGGCCGTCGTGGTACGACAGGTCGGGTGCCCACACGCCGTTGGAGTCTCCGCAGCCGCGCAGGTCGAGCAGGCGGCGGTCGGTGATGATCCCACCCAGCGCGCGCCAGTGGACGAGGTCGCGGGAGTGGTGGACGCGGACGCCCGGATACCACTCGAAGGTCGAGGTGGCCAGGTAGAAGTCGTCGCCCACCCGCAGGATCGAGGGATCCGGGTGGAACCCGGCGAGCACCGGGTTGCGGATCGACCGGGCGGTGGTGGCCACGTCTGCGATCTCGGTCGACATGCACGGCTCCTCTGGTCGGGTCCTCCGACGAACTTTCCGGAAGTGGCGGCCCGGAAGTTTCCGAAATCCCGCTCACCGTATCGGTTCACGTCGAGATACGACAGAGCCTTGACCCGGAACTGTGCCGCGTCATAGCGTGCCCACCACCAACTCGGAACATCGCCACGCGACCGAAAGTTCCGGGCCGCGCTTCCACACCTGCCCGTCGTAGGCTCGAGCGATGACGAAAGGGCGGCCCGTGGCCTCGGACGATTCCCGGAAAGTCACCATCGCGGCGATCGCGCGCCTGGCCGGAGTCTCGGTGCCCACGGTCTCGCGGGTCGTCAACGGGCGCTCCGACGTCGCGCCGCAGACCCGGGAACGGGTCGAGGAGCTGCTGACCCGGCACGGCTACCGCCGCCGCCCGCCGAGCATGCGGGCCAGCTCCGGCCTGGTCGACCTGGTCTTCAACGACCTGGACAGCCCCTGGGCGGTCGAGATCATCCGTGGGGTCGAGGACGTCGCACACTCGGCCGGCATCGGCACCGTGGTGTCCGCGATCCACCGGCGCAGCTCGTCGGCCAAGCAGTGGCTGGACAACATGCGCATCCGCTCCACCGAGGGGGTCATCTTCGTCACCTCCACCCTGGAGTCGCCGCTACAGGCCGAGCTGCGCCGCCTCAACATCCCCGTCGTCATCGTCGACCCCGCCGGGGTGCCTCCACAGGAGGCGCCGACGATCGGCGCGACCAACTGGGCGGGCAGTCTGCGCGCCACCGAGTACCTGCTCGGTCTCGGCCACCGGCGGATCGGCTTCATCGCCGGGCCACCGCAGCTGATGTGCAGCCGTGCGCGCCTCGACGGCTACCGGGCGGCGTTGGAGACCGCCGGCCTCGGCGTCGACGACAAGCTGATCCACCAGGGCAACTTCTACCACGAAGCCGGGTTCGCGGGCGGCAACCAACTGCTGGGCCTGCCCGACCCGCCCACCGCCATCTTCGCCTCCAGCGATCAGATGGCCCTCGGCGTCTACGAAGCCGTGCGGCAACGCGGCCTGCGGGTGCCCGACGACATCAGCGTCGTCGGCTTCGACGACCTGCCGGAGGTCCGGTGGTGCTCCCCGCCGCTGACCACCGTCCGGCAGCCCCTCGCCGAGATGGGCCTGCTCGCCGCCCGCACGGTCCTGCGCCTGGCCCAGGGCGAGCGGATCGAGAGCCCGCGGGTCGAACTGGCCACCGAGCTGATCGTCCGCGACAGCGCCGCCCCGCTGCTCGCCTGACGCGCAGGCGCGGCGAGGACCGTCCTGCCGGTCGTGGTCAGCGGTAGGGGCGGCAGGACGCGCGGATGACCAGCTCGGTGGGCAGCCGGATGTGCGGGTCGCGTTCGACGCCGCCGATCAGGTCGACGAGCAGGCGCAATGCCTCGGCGCCCATGCGCTGCAGCGGTTGCATGATCGTCGTCAGCGGCGGGTTGACCAGCGCCGACTCCGGGACGTTGTCGAAGCCGATCACGGACAGGTCGTCGGGCACCGTGAAGCCCATGCTTCGGGCTACGTCCATTGTGGCGATCGCCGAGAGGTCGTTTCCCGCGAAGATCGCGGTCGGCCGGTCGGGGAGCGCGAGCAGTTCCGCGGCCGTGCCGGCGGCGCTCTCGATCTTGAACCCGCCGACCCGCACGAGCCGCTCGTCCACCGCCGCGCCGGCGTCGGCCATGGCCTTGCGGAAGCCCGCCTCGCGCAGGCGTGCCGACTCGAGGTCGGGGCGCCCGCTGATGTGCCCGATGCGGCGGTGGCCGAGCGACAGCAGGTAGTTGGTCGCGAGCACGGCGCCGGCGAAGTTGTCCGAGTCGACGGTGGGCAGGCCGGACGGGCCCGTGTGGGGGTCGACAGCCACGACGTGGAAGTCGTGCTTGGTCTCGACCACGGTCGGCGTGACGATCACGGCCCCGTCGATGAGCGTTCCGGACAGGCGTGCCAGCGAGCGTCGTTCCCAGCCGATGGCCGCGCCGTCGCCGTCGCCGCCGGAGTAGGCCAGCAGTTGGTATCCGGTGCCGGCCACCTCCCTGGATGCCCCCTTGAGCAGCTCGGTCGAGAACGGCTCGAACTCGGCGACCAGGATGCCCAGCACGTTCGTGCGGTGACTGCGCAGGCTCTGTGCGCCCAGGCTGGCCTCGTACCCGAGCTCGTGGATGACCTGCTGGACGCGCTCCACGGTCGCCTGCGCCACGCCGTACCGCCCATTGACAACCTTGGACACGGTCGCCACGGAGACGCCGGCGGTACGGGCCACGTCCGACATCTTCACGCGCTGCGGGAACACCACGCCGACGATGATAGAGGCCTCTGGGACGTCTGCAGTGCGGCGAGTCGAAAACGTTATCGACAACGATTGACATCGAGTTACATGGCTGTAACACTCCCCGTCAGGCCGAGTACCGCGACTGCTAGTCGAGGAGATATCAATGGCGATGAAGCGCCGCGCCGGCGCCGTCCTAGCGTTGATCACGACCAGCGCACTCCTTGCCGCCGGCTGCAACAGCGGCGACAGCGAAGCGCCCAGCGCGAACGAGCTGTACAAGAATCCGGTGACCCTGACCTGGTGGCACAACGCCTCGCAGGACGGACCCGGCAAGACCTACTGGGAGAAGGTCGCCAAGGACTTCACCGCACTCCACCCGACCGTCAAGATCGAGATCGAGGCGATCGAGACCAACCAGCTCCAACGTACCCGGCTCCCCGCCGCGCTCCTGACCAACGATCCGCCGGACATCTTCCAGGCGTGGGGCGGTGGTGAGATCCGCGAGCAGGTGGAGGCCGACTATCTCAAGGACATCACCGGTCAGGTCAAGACGGAGGTTGCCAACATCGGCAGCGCGGCCGAGATCTGGCAGGTCAACGGCAAGCAGTACGGTCTGCCGTTCCGGATGGGCATCGAGGGCATCTGGTACAACAAGGAGATGTTCGCGAAGGCGGGCATCAGCGCTCCTCCGACCACGTTCGACGAGCTCAACGACGCGGTCACGAAGCTCAAGGCCATCAACGTCATCCCGATCGCGGTGGGCGCCGGTGACAAGTGGCCCGCCGCGCACTGGTGGTACAACTTCGCGCTGCGCGCCTGCTCGGTCGACACACTGAAGAAGGCGTCCGTCGACCGCGTCTTCGACGACCCGTGCTTCGTGAAGGCCGGCGCGGACCTGAAGGCCTTCATCGCCACCAAGCCGTTCCAGCCCAACTTCATCGCCACGCCGGGTCAGAACGACCCGACCAGTGCGAACGGCCTGCTCGCCAACGGCAAGGCCGCGATGGAGCTCATGGGCGACTGGAACAAGGGCACCCTGGAGACCGTCGCTGCGGACAAGGCGGCTTTGGCCAAGTTCCTCGGCTGGTTCCCGGTACCGGCGATCTCCGGTTCCGCGGGTGACCCCAAGGCGGCGCTCGGCGGCGGCGACGGGTTCGCCTGTGCCAAGAACGCGCCGGCCGAGTGCGTCGAGTTCCTCAAGTACATCGTGAGCCCCGAGGTGCAGAAGGCCTACGCCGAGACCGGCGTCGGTCTGCCCGTCACCAAGGGCGCGGACGCCGGCGTCACGGACCCTGCCCTGAAGTCCATCCTGGAGGCCACCTCCAGCGCGACCTACGTGCAGCTCTGGTTGGACACGGCCTACGGCAGCACCGTCGGCAACGCGATGAACGACGGGATCGTCGCCATCTTCGCGGGCACCGGCACGCCTGAGAAGGTCGTCGAGGCCATGAAGGCAGCCGCAAAGAAGTGACCTCCACCAACCGAACCCTGAATCCCGCCGGCGGCGCGTCCGCGTCGCCGGCGGGGCTCCGGCCCGCCGGGCATTCGACCACCCGCGCGGCCGGAACCCGACGCAAGTGGTACGAGATCATCGGGCTCACGACGCCCGCGGTCGTCGTCTACGTGATGTTCGTGCTGGTGCCGATGGGCTTCGCGGTCTACTACAGCCTGTTCCGTTGGCGCGGGGTCGGGCCGCCCACCGAGTACGTCGGCTTCGACAACTATCTCCTCGCCTTCCAGGACCCGATCTTCCTCGACGCGCTGCGCAACAACGCCATCATCGTGGTCGGGTCGCTGCTGATCCAGGGCCCCATCGCCCTGGGGATAGCCCTGCTGCTCAACCGTCGCTTCCGCGGGCGCACCGTGTTCCGCCTGTTGGTGTTCGTGCCCTACGTGCTCGCCGAGGTCACCGTCGGCATCATGTGGAAGCTGATCCTGACCGACGGCGGCACGGTCGACGCGCTGCTGCGGTCACTGGGACTGGGCAGCCTGGTGCAGGCCTGGCTCGCCGACCTCGACGTCGTCATCTGGACGCTGCTGTTCGTCCTCACCTGGAAGTACGTCGGCTTCGCCATCATCCTCCTGCTCGCCGGCCTGTCGAACGTGCCGCACGAGCTGACCGAGGCCGCCGCGATCGACGGCGCGAGCTGGTGGCAGATCCAGCGCCACATCACGCTCCCGCTGCTGGGCCCGACGATCCGGATCTGGATGTTCCTGTCGATGATCGGCTCGCTGCAGGTCTTCGACGTGATCTGGGTGACCTCGGTACCCGCGGTGCGGTCGCTCGGCGCGTCGGCCACGATGGCGACGTACATGGTGGACAACGGCTTCTTCGCCCGGTTGTGGGGCTACGGCAACGCGGTGGCCGTGATCCTGTTCGTCATCTCGTTCGTCGCGGCGCTGCTGTTCCAGCGCTTCCTCCTGCGTCGTGACATCCAGGGCGCCATCACCAGAAGGGTGAACTGACCGTGGCCGCGAACGCCGTCCTTCCCTCGCCCGCCGAGCGTCGCCCGGTGTCGTGGAGCACGCCGCTGACGTACGCGCTGGCGCTCGCGGTCGCGGCCGTGTCGATCGCCCCGGTGGTCTACGTGATCGTCGGCGGCTTCCGCACCACCCCGCAGATCGTCGCGGACCCGGCCGGGCTGCCCGATCCATGGGTCTGGGACAACTACGCCAGGGTGCTGACGCAGAGCAACTTCTGGCAGCAGGCGTTCAACAGCGCGGTGATCGCGCTGGGTACGACGCTCGGCGTCGTGGTGCTCGGTGTCTGCGCCGCGTACGTGCTGGCCCGGTACACCTTCCGCGGGCGTGAGGCGCTCTACACCTTCTTCACCCTCGGCCTGCTCTTCCCGGCCGGGGCGGCGATCCTCCCGCTCTACCTCATGCTGCGCGACCTGAACCTGATCAATTCCTACTACGCCGTGATCCTCCCTCAGGTCGCCTTCTCGTTGCCGCTCACGATCGTGATCCTGCGCCCCTTCCTGTCCGCCATCCCCCGCGAGTTGGAGGACGCGGCCGCTATCGACGGCACCGGCCGGCTCGGCTTCCTCTGGCGTATCGTGCTGCCGCTGTCGCGGCCCGCGCTCGTCACCGTCGGGGTCCTCGCGTTCGTGGCGAGCTGGAACGCGTTCCTCCTGCCGCTGCTCGTTCTCGGCAACGTCAACCTGCACACCCTGCCGCTGGGCGTCCAGAACTTCTCGAGCCAGTACACCACCGACACGGCGGGCGTCCTCGCCTTCACCTCGCTGGCGATGCTGCCGGCACTACTTTTCTTCACGTTCGCCGAGAAGCAGATCGTCGGTGGCCTGCAGGGTGCGGTCAAGGGCTGAGCGACAGCGGTACGAGCACAACCAAGGGAGAGGCACAGCATGACTGAGGTCCGCGGGGCGGTGGACGGGCCGGCGCCGGCTCAGGCAGGTCCGGACCACGACCGGCCGGACGGGCAGGACGGCGAGGCACGCGTACGCGAGCTGCTCGGCCGGATGACGATCGAGGAGAAGGTCGCGCAGCTCGTCGGCTTCTGGGAGAAGGAGGACGGCGAGGCCGTCGCGCCGCTGCAGGGCGAGTTCGGCGACAGCGCCAGGCTCGAGGACTTTTCCCGGCACGGGCTCGGCCATCTCACCCGGGCCTACGGCACGCGGCCCCTCGACGCGGCCGCGCGCGCGTCGTGGCTGTGGAAGTTCCAGGCGGACCTGGTGACGGGCACCAGGCTGGGCATACCGGCGATCGTCCACGAGGAGTGCCTCACCGGGCTCTCGGCGTGGAAGGCGGCCACCTTCCCCACGCCGCTGGCGTGGGGCGCCGCGTTCGATCCCGAGCTTGTCACCGAGATGGCCGCGGCGATCGGGGCGTCGATGCGCGCCCTGGGGATCCACCAGGGCCTCGCCCCGGTGCTCGACGTGATCCGTGACCCGCGCTGGGGTCGGGTCGACGAGTGCATCTCCGAGGACCCCTACCTGGTCGGAACCGTTGGGACGTCGTACGTGCGTGGCCTGCAGTCGCAGGGGGTGCTTGCCACTCTGAAGCACTTCGCCGGCTACTCCGCCTCGCGTGCTGGGCGCAACTTCGCCCCGGTGCACGCCGGCCCGCGGGAGCTCGCCGACGTGCTGCTCCTCCCGTTCGAGATGGCGATCCTCGACGGCAACGCGCGCTCCGTCATGCACTCCTACGCCGAGATCGACGGCGTGCCCGTCGCGGCCGATCCGGCGATGCTGACCGGTGTGCTACGGGACCGATGGGGCTTCGACGGCACGGTGGTGGCCGACTACTACGGAGTGGCTTTTCTGAACCTGCTGCACCACGTCGCGGGCGACCACGCGGAGGCGGCCGTGCAGGCACTGACCGCCGGTGTCGACATCGAACTTCCGACGGGCGACGCCTATCTGACCCTGCGGGATTCGGTGCAGGCCGGCAAGGTCGACGAGGCGCTCATCGACCGGGCGGTGCTGCGGGTCCTGCGTCAGAAGCGGGAACTCGGGCTGCTCGACGCGACCTTCACGGACGAACCGACCCAGGCGGTCGACCTCGACTCGCCCGAGCACCGGGCGATCGCCCGCCGCCTCGCGGAGAAGTCGGTCGTCCTGGTCTCCAACCGGGACGCACTTCCGTTGCCCGCCGGTCGACGCGTGGCGGTCATCGGCCCGAACGCCGACCGGCAGGGTGCCCTCTTCGGGTGCTACTCCTTCCTCAATCACGTGCTCGTCCAGCATCCCGACGTGGAGACCGGTCTCGAGGTGCCGACGGTTCTCGACGCGATGCGCGTCGAGTTCGGCGCCGACCTCGTCACCTGGGCGCGCGGCTGCGACGTGGACAACGACGACCGGTCCGGTTTCGACGAGGCCGCCGCCACGGCGTCCGCCGCGGAGGTCGCCGTACTGGTCGTCGGTGACCACGCCGGCCTCTTCGGGCGCGGCACGGTCGGCGAAGGCTGCGACCGGGACGACCTGGAGCTGCCCGGGGTCCAGCGCGAGCTCGTCGAAGCGGTACTGGCGACGGGCACGCCGGTCGTCCTCGTGCTGGTCACCGGCCGACCGTACGCCCTCGACTGGGCACTGGCGCGGTGCGCGGCGGTGGTGCAGGCGTTCTTCCCCGGTGAGGAGGGCTCGGGGGCGATCGCGGGCGTGCTCTCCGGGCGGGTCAACCCGTCGGGCAAGCTGCCGGTCAGCCTGCCCCGCTCGGCGGGCGCACAGCCGTACTCGTACCTGCATCCCACGCTCGGCGAGGGCAGCGAGGTGACCAACCTGTCGGCGACGCCCGCGGCGCCGTTCGGCCACGGCCTGTCCTACACGACGTTCGAGCACGCCGGCCTGACCGTGCCCGCCACGGTGTCGACCGACGGGGCGCTGCACGTGGCCGTACGCGTGACGAACACCGGTGCGGTGGCGGGTGACGACGTGGTCCAGCTCTACGGCCGCGATCTGGTGGCCTCGGTGACCCGGCCGGTGGCGCAGCTGCTCGGATACCGGAGGGTCCACCTGGAGCCGGGCCAGTCGGCCATGGTCGAGCTGACGGTGCCCACCACCCGCCTGGCCTTCTCCGACCGCACGCTCACCCGGGTGGTGGAGCCCGGCGACGTCGAACTCTGGATCGGTACGAGTGCACGGCGGGACACCCAGGCGCTGACCACGTTGGTCGGTGACACCGTGCCCGTCACCAACGCCTCCGCACGGTGGACGACATCCGAGATCAGATGAGGTCGATCCGCCGGGCGTCCACGCGGACGCCCGGCGGACCCGACGATGGCACGTTCCCACCGTCGTCGCATCGCCGCCGCCTGATCCATCGATAGACCTTTATATTCCTCGATGTTTCTGCCACGATGTGCGCACCACTCACCCCTCCCGCGTTGGAGCCCACATGCGCACTTCGCTCCGCGCCGCCATACCCCTGCTGGCGGTGCTCTCGTTGGTCCTGGCCGCGTCGCCCGCGCACGCCGCGGCCCCCACCTACACCGCGCTCGGCGACTCGTACTCCTCCGGGACCGGCACCCGCGAGTACTACGACACCAGCAGCTGCCAGCGCTCGCCGCACGCCTACCCGGTGCTCGACGCGGCCCGGCTCGGCGCCACGCTCACCTTCGCCGCCTGCGCGGGGGCGAAGGTTCCCGATGTCCTCAACGGCCAGTTGGGCAGCCTCAACGCCAACACCCGCTATGTCACGGTCAGCGCGGGCGGCAACGACATCGGCTGGTCGTCGGTGATCGTGCAGTGCGCCAAGCCCTGGCCGTTCACCTGCTGGGGTGACATCGACAAGGCCGATGCCTACATCCGCAACACGCTTCCCGGCCAGCTTGATCAGCTCTACACCAGGATCCGCACGCTCGCCCCGAACGCGCGGGTGGTCGTCGTCGGCTATCCGCGGCTGTTCAACGGTGTGGAGTGCAACGTCATCGCCCGCATCTCGCCCGGCGAGCAGGCCGAGCTGAACGCGACCGCTGACCTACTGGCCACCACCATCAAGGCCCGGGCGCAGGCGCGCGGATTCGGTTTCGTGGACGCGCGCGGCCCGTTCACCGGTCACGCCGTCTGCGACGCCGTCGAGTGGATCAACGGCACGTCCCTGCCGACCGGTGAGTCGTACCACCCGAACCGGAGCGGACACGTCGGGTACGCGAACATCGTCGAGCCCGCGCTGCGTGCCTGACCCGCCTGGCGGGACCGCGGCCTGCGTCTGGTCACACCGGCGCAGGCCACGCCGCGGCGCGGCCGGTCACGTCACGGGCGGCGGCTGAACGTGGCCACCCAGTTCGCCTCCCAGGTCTGCCCGCCGTCGGCAGAGAACGCCTGTTCCCAGCGGGGGTGGGTGGTGTCGACCTGAGACCAGCGGTAGCGCACGCGGATCGGGGCGCCCTGCCACGTGTCGTCGCACTCGAAGGTGCCGACCCCGTTGTCGAACCGGCCGACCACCGGCACATCCAACTGACCGTCGCTGGTCTTGGATGCCCACCAGATCCGCCGCACCTGTTCCTGTGAGCTGTACAAGCGCAGGGTGGCGCCCTCCAGGTCGCGCTCAGGCGCGCGGAGCACGTCGAAGACGCCGGTGCCGTCGAGCAACACCTGGCAGTCCAGGGTCGCGCCGAACTCGTACCACTCGTCGCACCCCGCCAGCACCTTGACCAGCCGGCGTTGGCGGCTGTCCCACCGGCCGGCCAGGAAGTCGAAGTCAGTGTTCGTCATGCCGGGCAGGCTAGGGTCGCACCCCTGACACGTACTGTCAGTGAGCCCTGGCAGAAGTGTCGTCATGCCCGCGATCGCCGGCCCCCGTCCTGCCACGACCGAGTAGGCGTCAGCGAGCACCGCGTCGGGCGGTCGAACCGGGTTCGGGTGCGCGCAGCAGTTGCGCCGCCAGCGTGTCGAACAGCCAGGTTTCGCATCTGTCGTACGACCATCCGTGGCCGGTCAGGCCGTCGTACACAGGGGTGTCGGTGAGCGTGGCGAACACCGCGACGGCGTCCGGCTCGGCCAGGCCAGGGGCCAGTGCACCGAGGGTGGCGATACGGCGGATCGTCGATGTGGCGCCGGCACGGTGCTTGGCCAGCCCCTCTGCGTAGGCCTGCCCCATCTCGGGCTCCGAGCCGGCGGCCGACGCGAGCACCTTGATGATCGTGGAGCCGCGTTCGGCGACCTGCCGGGTGATCCGCACGCCGAGCGCGAGGACCTCCTGAGGATCGGTGGCTGCGCCGAGCGCGTGGGCCAGCTCGGGCACCCCCGCCTGGAGATCGACGGCTTCCAGCAGGCGGCCCAGGAGCAACGGTTTCGCGCCGACGCTGGCGTAGACGGTCGGCACCGCGACCCCGGCTTCGGCGGCGATGTCAGCGATCGCCGTCCCGGTGTATCCGCGGGTGGCGAACAGACGCAGCGCCGCGTCGAGGATGTCGCGCCTGGTCTCTTGCGCCTGGCGCGCACGCCGGCTGATCGGCCTTGACATGTCGCTAGCGTAGGCGTCTTCTTAATAGAAGCGACTTCTATTCAACGTAAGAACCTTATGCCGAGGAGGGCTCGCCATGGCAGCCGATGCGAAGCGTCCGGAACGTGGCCTCTCGCCGGCGGTGCTTGGCAGCGCCGCACTGGGTTTTCTCCTTCTGATTGCGCTGCAGAACGTGCTGCACGGCGTGCTGGGTCCCGCGCAGCAGGCGTCTGCGGCGGACCTGTCCGCGCTGACGCACGAGCACGCGTGGATGGTGCACCTGTTCGCGGTCACCTACGTGTTGGGCCTGCCCGCCCTGTTGCTGTTCAGCACGAACCTCGTCGCCTGGTGCCGGCGGCGCAACCCCGCTGCGGCACCGTGGGGCCGGCTGGGTGTCGCGGCGTCGATCGTGGTCGCCGCCCTCTTCGCGATCGTCAACGTCGTTCAGGTGACGATGGTGGCCGCGCGCGACGAACTCGCGGCCGCCCCGGCGTTGGCGAGTCTGCTCTGGACTTTCCACAACGCCGTGTTCACCTTCAACATGGCAGCCGTCGGCGTCACGCTCTTCGGCCTCGGTCGGGCTGCCAGCCTCGCCCGAGTTGTCCCGGCGTGGATGTCGCCCACGACTGCGGCCGGCGCGGCGCTGCTCATCGCGGCCGCCATGCCGGCGGTCGCGGTCACCAACGGCTCGCTCTGGTTCGCTGTCGGAGCTGCCGGTTTCGCCGTCTGGATGCTCTTCCTCGCGGTCGTCGGCGTTTCGTTGCTGCGCATGCCGTGGGTTGCCGCAGAGACCGAGCCGGTCGGTGCGACGGCATGAGCGCGCCGCCCTGACCTGGTGAGGATCGTGGTCGCCCCTCCGGCGACGTGGGGTAGGAATCAGTCGCGCAGGCACTGGTTGGATGAACATTTCGTTGGTACTCTCGCCCGATGTCGACGGATTTCGTAGCTGGCGGGGTTGGTCGCGTCCGCCTCAATGAGCTGCTGGAGCGGGAGCGGGCCGAGTTCGTCGACCGGCACCCGCGGTCGGCCGCCGCGTACGCCCGCGCCGAGCATCTGTTCGGCAAGGTGCCGATGACCTGGATGAACAAGAACGCCGCCGGCTTTCCCGTGTACGTGGACCGGGCTCACGGGGCCCGACTCATCGACATCGACGGAAGCGAATACGTCGACTTCTGTCTCGGTGACACCGGCGCGATGGCCGGGCACTCCCCGGCGCCGGTCGTCGCCGCGGTCACCCGGCGACTGGGCGATCTCGGTGGGGCGAGCACGATGCTGCCCACCGAGGAGGCGGCGACGGTCGGGGCCGAGCTGAGCCGTCGCTTCGGGCTTCCCGCCTGGAGCTTCACACTGACCGCCACCGATGCCAACCGGTGGGCGATCCGGCTGCTGCGCGCTGTCACCGGCCGGTCGCGCATCCTGGTCAACAGCTACTGCTACCACGGCTCCGTGGACGAGTCACTGATCGTGGTCGGGTCGGACGGCCGTCCGCGCAGCCGCGAGGGCAATGTCGGCGCCCCCTGCGACGTGACCATGACCAGCCGCGTCGCCGAGTTCAACGATCTCGACGGGTTGGCTCGCGAACTTGCCCACGGCGACGTCGCCGCGGTGCTGATGGAGCCGGCGCTGACCAACATCGGCATCGTGCTGCCCGAGCCCGGTTACCTCGACGGGGTTCGTGCGCTCACCCGGCAGCACGGCACCTACCTCATCAACGACGAGACGCACACGTTCTCCGCCGGACCGGGCGGCGCGACCGCCGCGTGGGGCCTGACGCCGGACGTGGTGACGATCGGCAAGGCCATCGGTGGCGGGATCCCGGTCGGTGCGTACGGCCTGTCCGCCGAGCTCGCCGCCGCGTTGACCGGCCGGGCGGACCTCGACCTGGTCGACATGGGCGGCGTCGGGGGCACGCTCGCCGGCAACCCGGTGTCGATCGCGGCCACCCGAGCCACCCTTCAGGAGGTGCTCACCGACGACGCGTTCGCCGGCATGATCGACGTGGCGACCGTCTTCGCCGACGGCATCCGCAAGATCATCGACGGCTACTCGCTGCCCTGGTCGGTGAGCCAGCTCGGCGCGCGGGTGGAGTACCGCTTCGCCGCTCCGGCTCCGCGTACGGGCACCGAATCAGCCGCCTGCGCCGACCCGGCGCTGGAGGACTACCTGCACGTCTACCTGATCAACCGGGGCATCCTGATGACCCCGTTCCACAACATGGCGCTGATGTGCCCGCAGACCACCGTCGAGGACGTCGCCCGACATCACGAGGTCTTCGCCGACGCGCTCGGCGAGCTGCTCGCCTGAACGCAGCTCCGCGGTGCGATCTTCGGGTGGCGAGGCCGGTCAGCCCCAGGCGTAATGCCACTGTCGGTGGCGTTCGACGGGCCGGCGTCGGCCGGATCACGGGCGCCCCCTCTTGGCGGTGCCCCGCGTCGTGCCTAAGATCAGTGCAATGGCACACCTTACTGGGGAGGTGTTGATGGTGTCCGGACTGTCCAACCCGTGCGCCCATGATCGGGCGGGAGCCCCGACGACCTCCTACACCGTTCCCGGCATGCGCGTCCGCGATCACGTGACCGACGTGCCGCTGGACTGGTCCGACCCGGCGCGCGGCACCATCCAGGTCTTCGCCCGCGAGATCGTCGATCCCGTACGGGCCGGTGAGGACCTGCCGTGCCTGGTCTATCTGCAGGGCGGACCCGGCGGGAAGGGCCCCCGCCCGCTCAGCCGGTCCGGCTGGCTCGGCCAGGCACTGCGCGACTACCGCGTCGTCCTGGTGGATCAGCGCGGCACCGGCCGCAGCACCCGCATCGACGGTCGCCGGATGAGCGGGTTCGCGACGGCCGAGGAGGCTGCCAGCTTTCTCGCCTGCTTCCGGGCCGACTCGATCGTCGCCGACCACGAGCACCTACGGAAGACCGTCTTCGGCGGCCGGCGCTGGTCCACCCTCGGGCAGTCGTACGGCGGCTTCATCACGCTGACCTACCTGTCGAAGGCTCCGGAAGGCTTGAGTGCCTGCTACGTCACCGGCGGACTGCCCGGTCTCGACCCGTCGGCGGCCGAGGTCTACCGGCGCACCTATCCTCGGGTCGAGGCGAAGAACAGGGAGTTCTACCGGCGCTATCCGCACCAGGCCGCGCAGGTGGGCCGGATCGCCGACCGGCTGGCCGAGGGCGATGTGCTGCTGCCCGACGGCGACGTGCTCACGGTCCGGCGGCTGCAGTCACTCGGCCTGGACTTCGGCATGAAGCCCGGGTACGAGCGCATGCACTGGCTGCTCGACGAGGCCTTCTCGGGCGACGAGCTGTCGGCGACGTTTCTGCACCAGGTGCTGGCCAGGACCTCCTACAGCGACAACCCGCTGTTCGCGGCGCTGCAGGAGAGCATCTACGGACACGGTGCCGCCGCCACCGCCTGGGCGGCGCAGGCCGAACGGGTGCGCCACCCGCAGTTCGCCGAGGAGGCCAGGCCGCTGCTGTTCACCGGTGAGATGATCTATCCCTGGATGTTCGAGGAGATCGCCGAGCTGCGCCCGTTCCGCGGCGCCGTCGAGCTGCTGGCCGTCCGGGACGAGTGGCCGCAGCTCTACGACCTCGACCGGCTGGCTGCCAACGGGATCCCCGTGGCCGCCGCCGTCTACTACGACGACATGTACGTGGACGCCGGCCTGCAACTGGACACCGCGTCCCGGGTCGGCAACGTCCAGACCTGGATCACCAACGAGTTCGAACACGACGGCATCGGCGACGACAAGGTCTTCGCCCGGCTGACCGAGCTGGTTCGGGAAATGGGAGGAGGAGTCGCCGATGCGTGAAGGCAAGCCGCCGAAGCTGTCCGAGATCGAGGCGTTCACCGACTACATGAACACGGGCTGGGGCGTGCCCGACCGCACCGCGCCGGTCGTCCCCGGCGCCGCCGAGGCGGCCGCCGCCCACCGGGCCCGGCTGGCCGAGGCGCTTCCCGGCCGGACGATCGTGCTGGCGGCGGGGGAGGCCCCCGTCCGCAGCAACGACACGACGTACGATTTCCGCCCGGACAGCGACTTCGTCTGGGTGACCGGCTGCGGAATCGAGAATGCCGTCGTGGTGCTGCGCGGGGGCGAAGCGACGCTCTACATGCCGCCGCCCGCCTGTCCCGGCGACTCCCGCTTCTGGTCCGACGCCCGCTACGGCGAGCTGTGGGTCGGGGCCGTGCCGGGGCCGGCCGAGTGGGCGCGGGCGCTCGGCGTCGAGGTCCGGCCGCTCTCGGAGCTCACCGAGGAGGTGATCCGGGACGAGGAGGTCGGCCGGACCCTCGCCGAACTGCGCATGTACAAGGACGAGTGGGAGATCGGGCAGCTTCGCGAGGCGGTGGACCGTACGGTCGAGGGCTTCGCCGCGGTCGTCCGGGAGATCCCCGCCGCGATGGCGGGGCCAGGGGAGCGGTGGCTGCAGGGCACCTTCGACCGGTACGCCCGGGCGTACGGCAACGGCCCCGGCTACGCCACGATCGTCGGCAGTGGCCGGCACGCGCCCACCCTGCACTGGGTGCGCTGCGACGGCCCGGTGCTGCCGGACGAGCTGCTGCTGCTCGACATGGGCGTCGAGGCCAGGAGCTGCTACACCGCCGACGTCACTCGCACGTTCCCGGCCTCCGGGCGGTTCTCTCCCGCGCAGCGGCAGGTGCACGACCTGGTGGAACGAGCCCACCGGGCCGGGCTGGCGGCGGTGGGGCCCGGCCGCCGGTTCACCGATTTCCACCACGCCTCGATGGAGGTGATCGCGCGGGGGCTGGCGGACTGGGGACTGTTGCCGGTCTCCGTGGACGAGGCGCTGTCCGACACCGGGCAGCACCACCGGCGCTACCTGGTGTGCGGCATCGGCCATCATCTGGGGCTGGACGTGCACGACTGCGGCCGAGCCGCAGTGGAGGCCTATCAGGGCGCGATCATGGCACCCGGCATGGTGCTCACGGTCGAGCCCGGTCTGTACTTCCACGCGCACGACCTGACTGTGCCTCCCGAGCTGCGCGGAATCGGAGTACGCATCGAGGACGACCTCCTGGTCACACCGGACGGCCTGGAGGTGCTGTCCAGCGCGCTGCCGCTGGACGCCGACGGTCTGGAGAAATGGATGACCGTGCAAGCAATGTGATATTGCACTGTTCGGCTTTTGTAGCACGACCACTAAGGAGACCCCCAGCATGAACACCACCCCCGCCAAGCCGTGGCGCGGCGTCCACGTCGCGACGGCCCTGCCCTTCCATGACGACCTCTCCGTCGACTACGACGGGTTCGCCGAGCACGTCCGGTTCCTCGCCGCCGGTGGCTGCGACGGAGTGACGCCCAACGGCTCGCTCGGCGAATACCAGACGCTGACCCCGGAGGAACGGGCGAGGGTCGTCGAGGTTGCCGTCGAGGCCGCCCCCACCGGTTTCGGCGTCATGCCCGGCGTCGCCGCCTACGGTGCGCTCGAGGCCCGCCGCTGGGCCGAGCAGGCCGCCGAGGCCGGGGCCAGCTCCGTGCTGCTGCTGCCGCCGAACGCCTACCGCGCCGACCGCGGGGCCGTCGTCGAGCACTACCGCGAGGTCGCCCGGGCCGGGCTGCCGGTCGTCGCCTACAACAACCCGATCGACACCAAGGTCGACCTGACTCCCGCGCTGCTCGCCGAACTGTTCGCCGAGGGCCTGATCGTCGGCGTGAAGGAGTTCACCGGCGACGTCCGCAGGGCGTACGAGATCGCCGAGCTGGCACCCGGCCTGGACGTCCTGATCGGCGCCGACGATGTGCTGCTCGAGGTGGGTCTCGCCGGCGCCGTCGGCTGGATCGCCGGCTATCCGAACGCGATCCCGGAGAGCACGGTGGAGCTCTACCGGCTGGCCACCTCTGGCGACCCCGCCGACATCGCCAAGGCGCTGTCGATCTACCGCGACCTGCACCCGCTGCTGCGCTGGGACTCCAAGACCGAGTTCGTCCAGTCGATCAAGCTGTCGATGGACATCGCCGGCCGCAAGGGCGGCGTCTGTCGTCCGCCGCGACTGCCGCTCTCGCCCGAGCTGGCCGCCAGGATCACCGCCGACACCGAAGCCGTCCTGAGCAAGGGCTACAAGTGAGGTCCCGCCGCACGTTCCACGCCGTCGACTCGCACACCGAGGGCATGCCCACCCGGGTCATCGTCGGCGGCATGGGCACGATCCCCGGGGAGACCATGGCCCAGCGCAGGCTGTGGTTCATGGAGAACAGCGACGACATCCGCACGCTGCTGATGTACGAGCCGCGCGGCCACGCTGCGATGAGCGGCGCGATCCTGCAGCCGCCGACCCGCCCCGACGCCGACTACGGGGTGCTCTTCATCGAGGTCTCGGGGCTGCTGCCGATGTGCGGCCACGGCACGATCGGCGTCGCGACGGTGCTCGTCGAGACCGGGATGGTGCCCGTCGTCGAGCCGGTGACCACGATCAGGCTCGACACCCCCGCCGGGCTGGTCGTGGCGTCGGTGGCGGTGCGGAACGGTGCGGCGGAGTCGGTCACCATCCAGAACGTCCCGTCGTTCTCGTACGCGCTGGACCGGAAGGTCGAGGTGCCGGGCTTCGGCGAGGTCGGGTACGACATGGCCTTCGGCGGGAACTTCTACGCGATCGTCGAGTTGGCGGATCTGGGCCTGCCCTTCGACCGGTCCCGCTCCGGCGACCTGCTGTCCGCCGGCTTGGCGATCATGGAAGCGGTGAACGAGCAGGACCGGCCGATCCACCCCGAGCGCGACGACATCAACGGCTGCCACCACGTCTATCTGAAGGCCCCCGGCTCGACCGCCGCGTTGTCGCGGCACGCCATGGCCATCCACCCCGGCTGGTTCGACCGTTCCCCCTGCGGCACGGGCACCAGCGCCCGGATGGCGCAGCTGCACGCGCGCGGCGAACTGGGCATCGGTGAGGACTTCGTCAACGAGTCGTTCATCGGCACCCGCTTCACCGGGCGGCTGCTCGAAGAAACCACGGTGGGGTCGCTGCCGGCTGTGCTGCCGTCGATCACCGGCCGGGCGTGGGTCACCGCAACCTCGCAGTTCCACCTCGACCCCACCGACCCGTTTCCCGCAGGGTTCCTGCTGTGAGTCCGGTGCCGGTGCCGAGCCTGCCTGGCATCGGCCGGAGGGAAAACCTCCGCGACCGAATCAGGGAGGCCCTGCGTGCCGCGATCATCTCCGGCAAGCTGGAGCCCGGCGTGGTCTACTCGGCGCCCGCACTGGGCGCACAGCTCGGCGTCTCGCCCACCCCGGTGCGGGAGGCCATGCTCGACCTGGTGAAGGGGGGCCTGGTCGTCCCCCATCCGAACAAGGGCTTCCGGATCACGGAGATGTCCGAGGAGGACCTCGACAACCTGGCCGCCGTGCGGCTGCTCATCGAGCCGCCGACCGTGCGGGACGCCGTGGCGGTGATCCCGGCGGAGGACATCCCCGAACTGCGGACGATGGCGCAGGCCATCGTCGACGCGGCGGAGCGCGGCGACCTGGTCGGCTACATCGAGGCCGACCACGTCTTCCACCTGACCCTGCTCGGCTACAGCCGGAATCGGTTCCTGGTGGACGTCGTCTCCGACCTGCGCTCGCAGACCCGGCTGCTCGGCCTGACCCCGCTGCTGGAGAGCGGCATGCTGGGCCGCTCGGCCGCCGAGCACCACGAGCTGCTGGACTTCATCGAAGCCCGCGACGCGTCCGGGGCCGAGCTGCTGATGCACCGGCACATCGGTCACGTACGAGGCCTGTGGGCACGTGGCGCCAAGGAGGCGCCATGAGCGAGGGCATCATCGGCGCAGCGCCGGTGAATCTCGAGGCGGCGGCATGAGCGTCGACCTCGTGGTCGTCGGGGCGGGCGTCGTGGGCGCCGCCAGCGCGTACTTCGCGTCGCTGGCGGGGGCGCGGGTGGTGGTCGTCGAGCGCGGCGCGATCGCCGGAGGCACCTCCAGCGCCGGCGAGGGCAACGTGCTGGTGTCCGACAAGGAGGCCGGTCCCGAGCTCGACCTGGCGTTGTACTCGCAGCGGGTCTGGCGCGAGGACCTCGCGGAACACGCCGATCTGTGGGAGTTCGAGTCCAAGGGCGGCCTGGTCGTCGCGGCGACGGAGCAGAGCGTCGCATCGCTGCGCGAGCTCGCCGTCCGGCAGCGTCAGTGGGGCGTCGAGGTCCGCGACGTCGCCCGGACCGAGTTGCGCGACTACGAGCCGCATCTCTCTCCGGAGCTGGCCGGGGGCGCCTTCTATCCGCAGGACGCCCAGGTCCAGCCGATGCTGGTCGCGGCGCACCTGCTCCGGCTGGCCCGGCAGCGCGGGGCGCAGGTGCGTACGCGTACCGAGGTGACCGGGTTCCTGCGCGACGGTGCCCGGGTGACAGGCGTACGGACCCCCGGAGGCGACATCCCCGCCGGGGCGGTGCTCAACGCCTCCGGCACGTGGGCAGGCGGGGTCGCCGGCCTCGCCGGGGTGCGCGTCCCCGTGCTGCCCCGGCGCGGCTTCATCCTGGTGACCCAGCCGATGCCGCCCCGGACCATCCGCCACAAGGTGTACGCCGCCGAGTACGTCGGCGACGTGGCCAGCTCCGACTCGGCCCTGCAGACCTCACCCGTCGTCGAGGGGACCGCCGGCGGCACCATCCTCATCGGCGCGTCGCGCGAGCGAGTCGGTTTCGACCGGACCGTGTCCGTCACCGCGATCGGCACGCTCGCGGCCAAGGCGATCGCGCTGTTCCCGATGCTTCGGGAGGTCCGCGCGATGCGCACGTACCTCGGCTTCCGCCCCTACTGCCCCGATCACCTGCCCGTCATCGGTCCCGACCTCCGCGCGCCCGGCCTCTGGCACGCCTGCGGCCATGAGGGCGCCGGCATCGGCCTGTCCGCCGGCACCGGAAAGCTGATCGCCCAGGCGTTCGCCGGCGAGCGGCCCGACCTGGACCTCACGCCGTTCGCTCCGGACCGATTCGCGGACGCGAGGAGGTGCTCCGATGACGCATCAGATGACCTTCCGCGGCGTCGCCGTTCCCGCTGAGCCCGGCCAGAGCATCGCCGCCGCACTGGTCGCCGCCGGAATCCCTGACTGGCGCACCACCCGCAAGGGCGGCCGGCCGAGAGGGCTGTTCTGCGGCATCGGCGTCTGCTTCGACTGCCTCATCACGGTCGACGGCGTCCCCGACCAGCGCGCCTGCCTGGTCACCGCCGCCGACGGCATGAGCCTCGGCGACGACGCCGAGACCGACGCCGACCTTGAAGACACCGACGACCGGAGGAACGGCGATGCCGCAGGTGCATGACGTCGCCGTGGTCGGCGCGGGCCCGGCCGGCCTCGCCGCCGCAGTCGAGGCCGCCGAGGCCGGGCTCGGCGTCGCCCTGATCGACACCGCCGGACAGCCCGGCGGGCAGTACTGGCGGCACTACGACGAGACCTACGCCCGCCCCGACGATCGCGTCGGCCATCACGGCTGGCCGGTCTTCACCGGCCTGCGGAACCGCATGCACGCCCTCCGTGCCGCCGGCCGGATCCACTACCTCCCCGGCCACCAGGTCTGGCTCATCACCAGAGGCGAAAGCGGCGACTTCACCCTCCGGACGACGGCCGCCACGTCCACGGCCGCCGCCACCGGGGGATCCCTGGACGGGGCGGGCACGCACGTCGCGCGGGCACTGATCCTGTGCCCCGGGGGATACGACCGGCAACTGCCCCTCCCCGGATGGGACCTGCCCGGCGTCATGACCGCAGGGGGAGTGCAGGCCCTGCTCAAGGGGCATCGCACCCCGGCGGGACGGCGGGCGGTTGTCGCCGGCACCGGCCCGTTCCTGCTTCCCGTGGCCACCGGCCTCGCGCGGGCCGGGGTCAGGATCGCGGCCGTGGTCGAGGCCAACGGCACGCTCGGTTGGCTGCGCGACCCGGTCGGCGCGATCTCCGCGCCGGGCAAGGGCGTCGAGGCACTGCAGTACGCGGCGCTCATGGCCCGGCACCGCATCCCGTACCGGACGAGGACCGTGATCCGCGAGATCCTCGGAACGGACCGGGTCGAGGCGGTCCGGATCGGCAGGGTGGACCGCGACGGCCGCCCGGCCGGGCCGGACGAGGAGATGGCCGTCGACCTCGTGGCGCTCGGCTGGGGCTTCACCCCCTCGCTCGAACTGCCGCTCATGCTCGGCGCGGAGACGGCGAAGGACGTCGACGGATCCCTCGTCGTGGTCGTTGACGACCATCAGCGCAGCAGCGTCGAGGGGCTGTACGTCGCCGGCGAGGCGACCGGCGTGGGCGGCGCGGCCCTGGCCGTCCAAGAGGGACGGCTGGGTGGGCTCGCCCTCGCCGCCGCGCTGGGGCGTCCGGCCGATCCGGCCGTGATGCGGAGGCTGCGAAGCGCGATCCGGCGGGGGCGCCGGTTCGCCGCCGCCATGCACCGGACCTATCCGGTGCCGCGCGCATGGCCGGAGTGGCTGTCGGAGACGACACCGGTCTGCCGCTGCGAGGAGGTCTCGTACGGTGACCTGTGCCGGGCGCACGACGACCTCGGCGCGGAGGACCCGCGCACGCTGAAGATGCTGGCACGGCCGGGGATGGGCTGGTGTCAGGGACGGGTGTGCGGCTTCGCCACCGCCGGGATCGCGGCCTGTCTGAGCGGGCGCGAGACCACGTCGGAGGACCTGCGCCCGCTGGCCACCCGCAGTCCCGCCGTACCGGTGCCCCTGGGCGAGCTCGCCGCCCTGGCCGAAGATCCGACGCCCGTAGAGGCGACCGAAGAGAGAGGACGAGACGGTGAGTGACGTGCTGAGCATCGACCCGCGTACCGGAGAGCCACAGGGACGCGTCGCGGCCGAGTCGACGGCGGAGGACGTGGATGAGGCGGTGCGGGCCGCCGCCGCGGCCGGCGCGGCGCTCAGGGACCGCGCCGCGCGGGCCGACCTGCTGCGTACTGCCGCCGCGTTCCTGGAGAAGAACGGCGAGGAGATCATCGCGACCGCCGATGCGGAGTCGGCACTCGGCCGAGTTCGGCTCACCGGCGAGCTCGCCCGCACGTGCTACCAGCTCCGGGCGTTCGGGGACGTGGTCGAGGCCGGCGCCTACCTGGACGTGATCATCGACCACGCCGACCCGCAGGCGCAGCCTGCGCCCCGCCCCGATCTGCGACGCTACAAGGTGCCGCTGGGCGTGGTCGCGGTCTTCGCGGCGAGCAACTTCCCGCTGGCCTTCAGCGTGCCGGGCGGCGACACCGCGAGCGCGCTGGCCGCGGGATGCCCGGTCGTGGTCAAGGCACACCCGGACCACCCGGCCACCTCCATCCTCTGCGCCCGGATCCTCCGCTCGGCGGCCGCCGAGGTCGGGCTGCCTGAGGACGTCGTCCGCCTGGTCCACGGCTTCGATGCGGGCCCGGAACTCGTCCGCCACCCGCTGACCGCGGCCGTCGGGTTCACCGGCTCGGTGCGCGGCGGCCGCGCGTTGTTCGACATCGCGTCCTCCCGGCCGCGGCCGATCCCCTTCCACGGCGAGCTGGGCAGCCTCAACCCGGTCGTGGTGACCGCGCGGGCGGCCGCGACCAGAGCGGACGAGATCGGAGCGGGGCTCGCTGCCTCGTACACCCTGGGGATGGGCCAGTTCTGCGTCAAGCCGGGTCTGGTCCTCCTCCCCGCGGGACCGGCGGGCGACGCTGTCACCCGGGCGGTCGTCACGGCGTCGGTGCCCTCCGGGCCGCTGCTCGACCCGCGCATGCGCACGGCGTTCCTCGCCGGAGTCCGCTCCCGCGCCGCGCTCCCAGGCGTAACGGAATCGCTCGACGCGGGGGAGGCCGGTGATGACGGGACGCCGCTGGCCATCCGGCCGGGCGTCCTGACCGTCGCGGCGTCCCGGCTCGCCGAGGGCGAGGCGCACCGGGAGCTGCTGGAGGAATGCTTCGGGCCGGTCACCGTGCTGGTCCGCTACGGCTCGCCGGCCGAGCGGGACGCGGTGCTCGACGCCCTGCCGGGCAACCTCACGGCGACCGTGCACCTGGCCGCCGACGAGCGGGACGACGCGGCGGCGGACCTGGTCGCCGGGCTGAGCGAGATCGCGGGACGGGTCGTCGTGGACGGCTGGCCCACCGGGGTGACGGTTGCCCCTGCCATGCAGCACGGCGGACCTTACCCCGCCTCGACCAGCGGCTCGACCTCGGTGGGAAGCACCGCGATCGAGCGCTGGCTGCGCCCGGTCTGCTACCAGAACACCCCTGACCCACTGCTCCCGCCGGAGCTGCGGGAGACCAACCCGCTCGGCCTTCCCCGCGTGGTCGACGGCGTCCCTACGACCGCGTAGGGGTTCAGGTGCGGGCGCGGTGGCGGCAGGGCCGTAGACCGCGCCCGCACCGGTCGCCGCCGTGCCGGCTCCGAGCTCAAGATCGAGGCAGCGCCATGGTGTGACGGTGTGCCGGTGACCGACGAGGACGCGGCCGCGCAGCCTCCTGGCCGGTACTTCGAGCACCACGTCAGGCTCCTGCTTCCCACAGGGGCTCCCACACTGGCGGCGGTGACCGAGGTAGCCGAGCGGCACGATGCGCTGTGGTGCTCGCCGAACACACCACCGTGGGCCTGCGACTCGTCCGGGACCTGCTCCGGCCGGAACTGGACGCCGAAGCCGACGACTTCACTGCCGAATCGGTCCTTGCCTGGAACGTCGACCGGGACAACTTCACCGACGAGTATCCCGGCGTCCCCGGCGACGCCAAGACCTGGAAGCGCCGGCTGGCAGTTGCCCTCGACCGAGGGTTCGCAACCACACACCCGCACGCCTGACCGTTCCCCGCTCTTGGCGCCGTACGGCTCCTATTCCTTGACGGCGTCCCGCAGGCCTGGCGACGGTAGGGCCAGCCATACCCCCGAAGATCCCAGCTCACCGTGTGGGTCCGGCGCGCCCTGTCCGACATCCTCATTTGCATGATCGCAACCGCCCCCGTCGTTGAGCTGGCCGACGTGCGCCGAACGTATCGCAGTGGCGATACCGTCACCCGGGCCCTCGACGGTGTATCGCTGTCCTTTGCCACCGGGACCTTCACCGCGGTGATGGGTCCGTCGGGCTCCGGCAAGTCGACGCTCCTACAGTGCGCTGCCGGTCTGGATCGCGCCGACTCCGGCCGGGTCACCCTGGTCGGGCAGGAGCTCGGCGCGTTGCGCGAGCCGAGGCTCACCGTCGTGCGGCGCAAGCACGTCGGGTTCGTCTTCCAGGCGTACAACCTGATTGATGCCCTGACGGTGGAGCAGAACGTACTGCTCCCGCAGCGGCTGGCCGGGGCGCGCCCGGACCGCAGGTGGGCGCGTGAGGTGCTCGCGAAGGTCGGCTTGGGCGGGCGGGAGAGGGCCCGGCCGGCGCAGCTTTCCGGTGGCCAGCGGCAGCGGGTGGCGCTGGCCCGCGCGTTGGCCGGACGCCCGGCGGTGATCTTTGCCGACGAGCCGACCGGCGCGCTGGACCTGCAGGCCGGCCGGGAGGTGCTGGGCCTGCTGCGGCGGGCCGTGGACGAGTTCGCCACCGCTGTGGTGATGGTGACCCACGACCCGGCCGCCGCAGCCTGGGCGGACCGGGCCGTGATCCTCGCCGATGGGCAGATCGTCCGTGACCTGCCCGCGCCGACCGCCGAGCTGATCGCCAAGGAGATGATGGCGGTGACGAAGCGATGATCCGCCTTGCCCTTGCCGGCCTGCGCAGCCGGCTGGTCGCCTTCCTCGGCACCTTCGTCGCCGCCGTTCTCGCGGTCGCCCTGGTCGGCGGCGCGGCGCTGCTGCTCTTTTCGGTCCTGACCGCCCGGCCGGCCACCCACCGCTTCGACGCCGTCGGCGTCGTGGTCGGCGGTGATCGGCAGGTCAGCCTCACCGCGGTCAAGGAGAAGGGAAAGGGCAAGACGAAGTCGAAGACCAAGACGGAGCGGCTTGCCGGAGCCCCGGCGCTGCCCGCCGAATGGGCGATGAAGGCCGCCGCGGTGCCCGGCGTCGCCGGGGTCACGGCTGACTACAGCTTCCCCGTCACATTGACCACACTGGACCGTGCGCCGATCGGCTCCGCCGTCGCTCACGGCTGGGCGTCGGCGGCTCTGCTGCCGTTCACGCTCCGGGCCGGCGTGGCACCCCGGCCCGGCCAGGTTGCTGTCGATCCGTCGCTGGGGCTGCGCCCCGGCGATCATGTTCGAGTGGTGAGCCGGACCGGGATCCGCCAGCTGACCGTCGCCGGGGTCGTGGCGCAGCGGCTGGAAGAGCAGGCCGCCGTGTTCGTCGCCGACGCCGATGTGTCGGCGCTGTCGGGGCTGACCGGCCCGACGGCGCTCGGCGTAGGCACCAGCTCCGACTCCGCCGCCGTGGCGGGCCGCCTCAAGGCACAGTTGGAGGTCGACACCGTCTTCACGGGCGCGGAGAAGGTACGTGCTGACCTCCCGTCGGCGCTGCCGGACTACATCGGCGCCATCTCCATCTTCGGGTTCGTCATCGGCATCACCGCCTTCGCCACCGTCTTCGTCCTTACCGGCACGGTGGCGCTCGCCGTGCGGCAGCGGCTGCGGGAGCTGGCCCTGCTGCGGGCGGCCGGCGCGACGCCGCGGCAGCTGTGGCGGCTGTTGAGCACGGAGACGCTGCTCGTCACGGTCGCTGCGGCAATCGTCGGCGCACCGCTCGGCGTCGGCGTCGCCGAGGTGATCGCCGCCCGGTTCCGGGCGCTCGGCGCGGTACCCGAGCAGTTCAAGGTGAGCCTCAACGTCGGCGTCCTCCTGGCGGCGGTCGCGCTGGCCCTCCTCATGGCGCAGGTCAGTGCTCGCCTCGCGGCTCGCCGCGCGATCCGGATCGCACCCGCACAAGCCCTGCAGGAAACCCTTGTCGAGGGCCGGACCGGCTGGGTCGTCCGTACGCTCATCGCGCTGTCCGCCGCAGCCGGTGCGGTCGTCATCCTGGCGGTGGTGCCGCTGGGCGGCCCGTTCGGGATGGGCATGACCTTTATCTCCAGCGCCCTGCTGCTGTGTGCCACCGGCGCGGCCGGTCCGCTCCTGGTCCGGCTGCTCGGCGGGGCGCTCTCCCGGGTCGCCGGCGCGACCGGGATCACCGGCTGGCTGGCCGGGGCGTTCACCCGGGCGGAGAACCGGCGGGTGACGTCGGTGGCCGTACCGCTGGCGCTGATGGTGGCGATCAACGCGCCGATGCTGCTCAACAGCGCGCTCAGCGCCGACCTCGCGGGCGGCCAGGAGCGGGCCCGTAACGCCGCCGCGACGTCGATCGCCACCGGCGCCCTGCCCCTGCCGCTGGTGCGGGCACTCCCCGGTGACTTCACGGCCACCCTGCCGACCCGCCTGATCGTGGACGAGGGGGGCAAGCCCGAGGACTACCCGGCGTACGGGGTCCAGCTCGGCGCACACCCCGTCCTCGACCTCGGCTTCAGCGCCGGCGACTGGCGGGGCGAGGGCCTGGCCGCGAGCGCGTACCTGGCCCGGGCCAACGGTTGGCACGTCGGCGACCGGGTGAAGATCTGGTTGCCTGACGGGTACGCCACCGAACTGCCGTTGACCGGCGTCTTCGAGCGCTCCCGCGGCTTCGGCGATCTCCTGGCCCCGGCCGGGCTCGTCGCCGCGCACGACCCGCGCGGTCTCGTCACCACCATCGCGTTCCGTGGCGACCAGCGGGTTCCGGGCATGCAGGTCACCGCCGCCCGGGCCGTGACGGCGAGCGACGCCGACGAGCAGCGGGGGGCGTGGGAGATCATGATCGCCGTCTCGCTCGGCTTCACCGCGATCGCGGTGGTCAACACGTTCGCGGTCGCGGCGGCGGCCCGCCGGGCGCAGCTGGCCCAGCTGCGGCTGCTGGGTGCGACGCCCCGACAGATCCGCCGCATGACCGCCCGGGAGGCGGGGCTCGCCGTCGCCGCCGGGATCGCGCTCGGCGTCGCGGTCACGTCGATCGTCGTCGCCGCGTTCAGCACCGCCCAGGACGGTGTGCTGCGGTTGATCGTCGACGCCCGCGCGTACGGGGAGCTGCTCGCGGCGATCGGTGTGCTCGGGCTCGTCGCCGGGATGCTGCCCACCTGGTGGGTGCTCCGCTCGGTCCGGCCGGCCTGATGGTCCGTACCAAGATCGCCGGTGGCCGGGTCGTCCGGTCGCCGGCGATCGATAGACTCCGCCGGGTGCGCACCGCGAGATCCCTGGCCTACCTGGTGACCAGTCTGGTCGCCGGGGCGGCCGGATTCCTCTGGGCGCTCGTCACCACGCTGGTCATGGCGATCGGTGCGGTCACGGCCCTGGGTGTGCCGGTCTTTCTCGGCGTCACCTGGCTCGACCGGCGTCTGGCCACCGCGGAGCGTCACCGAGCGGCGTGGGTCCTGGGCACCCCGATTCCCGACCCCTACCTGCCACCCGCCGGCACCGGGCGGGCCCGCGCCCGCGAGGTCGCCGCGCAGCCCGCCACCTGGCGCGACATGGCCTGGTTCGTTGCCCTGTTCCCGCTCGGCCTCGGCTTCGGCATCATCGCGGTGGTCACGGCCGTGGTCACGCTCGCCGCAGTGGTCGCCCCGGCCTGGGCCTGGTCGGTTCCCGAGCGGCGCGCACATCCGCTCGTGCAACAAGCCATGGGTACGCTCGGTGGCCGGCTTCTGCTGGCCCTGGTCGGCATCGCCGTTGCCCCGATCGTGCTGTGGCTGCTGCGCACGCTGGCCGCAGCGCAGGTGCGGGTGGCGGTCGCGCTGCTCGCCCCGGGCGAGCACGGCCGTCTCGTCCGCCGCGCGCAGCACCTCGCCGAAACCCGGGCGCGAGTCGTCGACGTGCAGGCCGCTGAGCTGCGCCGGATCGAACGCGACCTGCACGACGGCGCCCAGGCCCGCATCGTCGCGGCCGGGATGACCCTGGCCCTCGCCGAACGCCGCGCCCGCAACGGATCGCCGGTACTGGACGACGTCGCGACCGCCCGCCGCCAGCTGGACGAGGCACTGGCCGAGCTGCGCCGCCTCGTGCGGGGCATCCACCCGCCGATCCTCACCGACCGCGGGCTCACGGGTGCCTTGAACGCGCTCGCCGCAGACTGTTCCGTCCCCGTCGCCGTCACCGTCGAAGTGCCGGAACGGCTCGCGCCGGCGGTGGAGTCGGCGGCGTACTTCGTCGTCGCGGAGGGCCTCGCCAACGCCGTCAAACACGCCTCCGCCACCGCCTGCGAGGTGACCGTGGTCCGGGGTGACACGCTGGCCGTCGAGGTCGCCGACGACGGGGTCGGCGGCGCCGACCGGTTCGGTTCCGGCCTGGACGGCCTGCGCCGCCGGGCCGAGGCGCTCGACGGCACCCTCACCATCTCCAGCCCACCCGGCGGCCCCACCCGCCTGACCGCGGAGTTCCCATGCGCATCGTGATCGCCGAGGACCTGATGCTGTTGCGGGACGGCCTGGTCCGCATCCTCACCAGCACCGGCCACGAGGTCGTCGCCGCCGTCGACAACGCCGAGGACCTGCTGCGGGCGGCCGCCGACCTGAGCCCGGATCTGTGCATCGTGGACGTCCGGCTCCCACCGTCCTACCGGGACGAGGGCATCCGCGCCGCTCTGAAGCTGCGGCCCGCACCGATCCTGATCCTCTCCCAGTACGTCGAGCGCATCTACGCCGCCGAGCTGCTCGCCGACGGGCGGGGCGCGGTCGGCTATCTGCTCAAGGATCGCGTCACCGCCCTCGACGACTTCCTCGACGCCGTCGAGCGGGTCGCTGCCGGCGGCACCGCGATGGATCCCGAGGTCATCCAGCAGCTCTTCGCCCGCAACGCCCGCAACCAGGGCGTTGCCGCACTCACCGCGCGCGAGCGGGAAGTCCTCGGCCTCGTCGCCCAGGGCAGGTCCAACTCGGCGATCTGCTCGGCGCTCGTACTGGCCCCGGTCTCGGTCGAGAAGCACATAGGCAACATCTTCGCCAAGCTCGGCCTGCCGCCGTCGGACGACTCCCACCGGCGGGTGCTGGCGGTGCTGGCCTACCTCAACGCGTGACGCGTGGTTCGCCAGACCTCGGCGATCGGTGG
Organism: Micromonospora sp. SL4-19; assembly: GCF_047921475.1. Taxonomy (NCBI): domain Bacteria; kingdom Bacillati; phylum Actinomycetota; class Actinomycetes; order Micromonosporales; family Micromonosporaceae; genus Micromonospora; species Micromonospora sp. SL4-19. The sequence continues at coordinate 18,259 of NZ_JBLROB010000040.1, read as the reverse complement.
ACGCGGCCAACCTGGGTAGGCGGTCGGAACGGGCGGACAGGCCGGTGCGTCACATGGCGACGCGTGCGGTGGCTGGCGGCCGGACCACGAGCAGGAGCAGCAGGCCGGCAGCGCACAAGGTGGTCGACGCGCCGTACGCGAGGCGGAAGCCGTAGTGCTGCGCCAGGCCGAACAGCGGACCGGCCAGCATCGCGCCGATCGGAAAGCAGTTGGTGAACAGGGTGGTGGCCTGTCCGGGGCGCTGGGGCAGCAGGTCCTGCATGTAAGAGATGCCCAGGCCGGACACTGCCGCGATGAAGGCCGCGTTGGCGACCTGACCGGCGGCCAGCGCCCAGATGGACGAGGCGGTGGTGGCCAGCGCGTAGTAGATGAAGCCGCACCCGGCGCCGGCAAGCAGCAGCACGCGTACGCGGAACCGGGCGGCCACGGCGCCCAGGCCCAGCATCAGTGGGATCTCCAGCGCGGCGCAGAGGCCGAGGATGAGGCCGGCTTGGGCTGCGTCGCCGCCGAGGTCGGTGCTGATGAACAACGGGAGCGCCTGCACGGCCAGGGTCATCGGGCAATTCAGCATGGTGAACGCCAGAACGGTCAGCAGCAACGTCGACCGCGATGCCGCGGGCGCGTCGGTCAGATGCCGGTCGGCGGCGGCCGCCGGTGTGCCAATCTCGGCCAGGCCGACGACCGACACCAGTGCGGCGAGCGCGAACATGATCGCTGCCGTCCCGTAGAGGTAACGGAACCCTCCGGTGCTCAACAGAAGTGCGGCCAGGGGCGGTCCAAGGACCCATGAGAACGAAAAGACCGTCCGGAGGCTGCTGATGCCCATCGCGGCCCGCCCGGGATCGGCCCCGGCGAGGGCCTGACGGGCGTAGGCGAAGGCCTGCGGAAACAGCGCGGCGGACAGCGGCGCCAGGGTCACGGCCAGCGCCGCCAGGACCCAGTAGTCGCGGATGAACGCGGTCAGCGCCGCGTTGACCAGACCTGCCAGAGCGGCTCCGACAAGCAGGACTCGCCGGATCGCCCATCGATCCGACAGCCATCCGACCACAGTGGCGATGACCACGCCCGACAGCGGTGCGGCGAGGAGGAATGCCGTGGTCCGGACCGGATCGGCGTGCACCGCTGTGCTCAGGAAGAGCGAGAGGAACGGCATGACCACGGCGTTCGCGATGCCGACGGCGAAGAAGACCACGCCGAGGGGAAGCAGGGTGCGGACAGCGCTGGATCGCTCGGAGCGCGCCCCATCCACCACCACGGGTCGGCACTTTAACGACCTCGTGTGCAGGCACTTTCTGCGCCGTGTGGCCTGGGCCACACGCCGGGCGCACAGCCCCGGACGGCCGGGACTGTGCGCCGGGCTCCTCCGGCTCGTCGGCTTCCCCGCGTCCCAGCCTGATCAGGACTGCAGAAGCGCGGGCGCCGGGGCTCGGCGGTCGTCAGCGGGGCAGCGCCCCTGGGCGACATAGCTGTCGATGAAGTTGGCGACGGCGCGCCTGACGTCAGCTGAGGCGCCCTGTCGTTCCAGCGCGTCGGCCGCGGCGGTGAAGCAGGCGAGCGCGGCGTCCGCGAGCGCTCGATCGCCCAGGCCGTGCCGGGCTGAGGCCAGCCAGTCGCGGTGCCGGCGCAGGGGGGAGCGCAGGTGCTCGGTCGCCGCCGCCGCCGTTTCGGCGGCGACCGGGTCGTCCAGCAGCGCGCTCACCACGGCCACCGGCACGACCCAGCCGTCACCCGACTGTTGGTCGATCATGCGGAACTCAAGGTGCCCGCGGGGACGGGTCGGCGGTACGAGAGTGCCGAGGTGCCGCTCCAGGTCGTCGAGGGTGGCGGGGCGCGGGCCGTGACCGCGCAGCCAGTCGCGCATCGTCAGGCCCGTGGGTACGAGCCAGGGAAGAGGCTCGGGCTCGGCGATCATGGCAACGCGTGCGGCGAGAGCGTAGCGGCTCCACGCCGTCCGCGGGTCGGCGCTGCGACGGGGAGCCCGGGTGCGGCTCGCGTCGGTGCCGAAGCGTAGGACCTGTCGGTGGGACACCCACGGAGCGCCGGAACGGGCCACTCGCGGTGAGTTGGCGAACGATGCCAGCAGCACCGGGCCGATCGCGTCGGCGAGCCACCAGCGGCGACGGTATCCCGTCCAGCCGTCTGAATCGTCGCCCGCGTCGAGGCACACCTGGACGGAGGCGGAGTTGCACATGACTGTGCGGCCCTTCGGGCCGACGCGGTCGTGGTAGGCCGCCAGAGCGACGTAGCGCGGATGCTCGGTGATCAGCTGCGGTCGACGGCCGACGTCGAGGCCAACGCCTTCGAGCAGGAGTCCGTCCTCGGCGAGCGCGGCCCGGACGAGCGCGAGGTCGCTGGCGGTGACGTCGATGCAGGCCTGCATGCTGGCACCGACTGCGGAGGACAGCTCGAGCTGGCCGCCGGGCTCGATGGTGATCCGACCGCCGCCGGGCAGCGGGTCGCCGAGGCGGGCGACGGCGGCGCTGAGGCGCTCGATCGAGGGCCGGTCGAGGGGGTGCGCCGGGTCCCGTACGACGTATTCGAGTTCCACGCCGACGCCTCCCGGCGTGCCGATCCGAAAAGCGGCGGCACCGACGTAGGCTGCGGCGGTGGCCTCAGTGAGCACGGCAGCGGCATTCACGGTCTTCTCCGACAGGTAGGCGCGGCCCAGCTGCCTACCGTGCAGGAAGGGCAGCAGGGCTGGAGGTGGAAGGGGGCACCTCCCACCAGTGGAAGACCGTGCAGAGGTGCTCTCAATTAGCGGTCCCTGCGGATACATTGTCAAGGGAGCGTTCAGGTAGCTGTGAGTGAACTCCCGATTCCGCTAGGTGAACGGTGCGGGTGGCCACGTCGACTGCTTGGCGCGGGCGACGGATCCGCATCCGCCGCCCGCCGCACGGATCAGAAGTTCGGCCAGCTCCAGCCGAGATAGTTGGCGTAGTAGGGCAACCGGGCCGACCCGATCCGCCCGTTCACGCTGGTCGCCACGAAGGTCCCGTCACCGCGGGAGATGCCGACATGCCCGTACGGGGCGCTGATGTTCCAGAAGACCAGGGCGCCGCGGGGCCGCGTTCAGGTCGCCCCGGTGGGCGGTCCCGCGAGCGACGGCGTCGTTCCAGTCGGCCATCGCCGAGGCGTAGACGCCGGTCCGGCCGTACGCGTTCTCGGCTGCCATCTCGCAGTAGCCCTCGTACGCGGTCGATCCGAGGTACGACGTGACGTTCGGGGCGGGACAGGCTCTGCTCGGCCAGTTCCTGGACCTGGACGCGGCGGTCCGGGTGGGCCGGGAGACGTCGCTGCGGGACGCCAGGCTTTGCCGGACGACCCGGGGGCGCCTGGTTCCCGACGGTGGCCGGGGCACGGTGCCGGTCGACCACGATCCGGCCGACTGCTGCCTGCTGATGGCCGAGGATCCACCGGACGGCACGGTGGTGCCGATCGGTGCGGCGTTCGACAAGACCTGGACCGTGCGCAATGCCGGCCCGGTGCCCTGGCGCGGCCGGTGGCTGACCCGCCAGGGCGCGCCAGGGGTGGCCGGCTGGCTTCAGTCGCCCATCCGCGTGCAACTCGGCGAGGTGGCCCCGGGCGCCGAGGCGGTGGTCCGGGTCCGGCTGCGCGCACCACGTGTCGACGCCGCCTGCACGGCGTACTTCAAGATCACCGATGCGGCGGGACGGCTCTACTTCCCCGGCTCCCAGTCGCGGCCACTGCACTGCACGATCAATGCCGTTGAACGGGACGCCCGACGTGGTGGCCATTGGGGAGCCTGATCCTCAGGCACGGTGTACCGCCGGCCCTCAGCGGCAGTCCGGCTGCGTGGCGGAACCGCCCCCGGCCAGGCTGACGGGACGGACATCAGGCACCTCCACCTCCTGGCGGACCGATCCCATCGAGACCGTGAGCATGATCCGCAGTGATGCCTTGGCCGGCCGCGGCGCGCGCAGGCAGTCGACGCGGTAACGCAGGAACAACTCGGTGACGCGCCCAGCCCCGACGGTGAACGGCGGCTTGGTGACCGGGACCTCCCCGAAGATGTCGAACTCCTTCCAGGAGTTCGCCGGAACCATTCCCGCCTCGATCTCCGTCAGGCCATGGGGCGGCACGGTGCGGATCTGCTCGATGGTCACCGCCTGGTCCTCCCGGTTGGTGACTCGCTGAGTGACTGACAGCTTCCCGGATCCCCCCACGGACCCACCGATGCTTGAGCCGGCAATCGGTTGCCAGCCCGGCTCGCCGGCGTGCGGCCTGAGAACGCCGGACAGGTGGGCCACCCCGAAGGCTGCCGCCGACATCAGGGCCACCACGATCACCGTGACGAGTACCCGCCGCCCGCGACGGCGCGGCCGGGGCCGCACGATCACCGGCGGATCCGGTTGTTCGAAGTGGGCCCGGTCCATGGTCAGGTCACCATATCGGACCAGATCGGCCGACGTCGCAGCTCCAGCACCGGGATGACCAGGCGTGGGGCGGCTGGCGACGGGGTGTCGTGCGGCAGGAGCGCCGTGGCCACGGGCATGGTCTCGCCCGCAGCTTCGAGCTTGCGCTCGTCGTCCCTTGTTGTCGCGCTGTCCTGCTCGCCGATGTTCCTCCGCTGTTCAGGTGCGGATCATTCGGAATCTGCCCTAGATCATCTGGGCCTCCTAGCGTGCCAGGGACCTCCCTTGGCGAGAAGGAGTCGATTCATGACATCCGCAATTTCGCGACGCGGCGCGTTGAAACTGGGAGCCGCGATCGGGATCGGCACGGCAGTCGGTCCAGTTCCCACGACCATGGCGCAGAGCGCAGCCGGCGCAGCCCGTCCGGGCAAGCGCGCGGTGAGCATGGCGATGCACATCCATTCCGCCTTCAGCGAGGGAACGGCGAGCATGGATGCCCACCTCCAGCAGGCGACCGACCTCGGAGTGGACGTCATCTGGTGGACCGATCACGACTTCCGCATGCAGGCGCACGGCTACCGACAGGCCGTCCGCTTCGAGGGGCTCAGCGAGCCGGAGAGCGGACGGTCGTGGACGTGGAACAAGATTCTCGAAGGTAAGCCCGACCTTGCCGTGGGCACCTTCATCAACGAACCGCATTCGCCGGACGAGCCCGGCAAGGCCCTGCGGCTGCAGGCGCAGACCTCGGCGACCGCGTGGGGGGCGATGCTCTACGAGGGCATCGCCTGGAACAGCACCTACACCACCAGCCTGGCGGCAACCGTCCTCGAACTCGACGTACTCGCCGAGAACCTCGGCCCGGACGCCGAGCTGCTGGTTCGAGTGCTCTCCTCCTACCGTCCAGCCACCGCGGGGCGACGGGCCGGCCGATACACCCTGGAGTACCGCATCGGCCAGGGCACCGGGCGGTGGACCGAGAACAACGGCCTGCTCGGCGTCGTCGGCCTGGCGGTCGCGCCCGGTACGTGGCAGCGGCTCCGTCTCGACCTGGAGTCCGACGTCGCGGCGATCTGGCCGGACATCGTCGCCGCCGACAGCGGCATCCACCGGCTGCGCGTCGGCGTTCGATCGCGGAACGGGGCCCTCGCCTCGGGCGTGGTGGACCGGCTGCGGTTCCTGCGTACCCGCCGTGACGGTGACGAGTCGGTGGTGCTGCAGGACGAGATGATGCGCGAGTACGCGGACCGCTACCCGGCCGTCCGACAGTTCCACGGGACCGAGATTTCCCTGGTACGCCACCTGAACGCCTTCGGCGGGAACTTCACCCTTCCCGACTACGGCGACGCGCCGCCCAACAAGGTCACCACCGTCGCAGCCGCCATGGCCATGGTCGACTTCGTCCACGCGAACAACGGCCTGGTGGCGTTCAACCACCCCCTCGAGGACGCGCCCTCGGGACCGGAGCTCGCCCGCCTGCTCATCGAGACCAATGCACTCGGCGCCGACATGATCGAAGTGGGCTGCAAGGAGGACTTCGGGGAGTCCGTCTTCGGTTACGACGCGGCGGCGCGCAACGCGGTCTTCGTGACCGCCACCGGCGTCAGCGACGACCACGGCGGCTCGGACTGGGTCCAGCAGAAACAGCGCTGGATCACCTCGGTCTGGGCCGACTCCACGGACGAGGGCGACCTGTTCGCGGCCCTGCGGGGCGGGCGCGCCTGGTTCTGGGATCCCCAGTACTGGCGCGGGCAGCTGGACATCCTGGTCCGCGGCACCGTTCCGATGGGGGGTGTCCTGGTGACACCGGCCGCCCAGGCGCCGGTGACGATCTCGGTCACGGACCTTCCCGACGGCGCGGCGGTACACCTGGTCACCGGCGAGGTGGACCACGCGGGCCTGGCCGACCCGGCTCCCGCCACCGCTTCGCGCCGGATCGAGTTCGACCGGCAGGAGGAGCGAGCGCACCTGGTGATTCCCACCCGGACCAGCTGCTACCTCCGGGTGGAGATCAGGAACGCTGATGGCGAGGTGATCGGCTTCTCGAATCCCGTGTGGATCCTGAAGGACGAACCGCGTAACGGCATTCCCACCGAGCGGCGAGGCAGTTACGGCTGGGCCCGGTAGGCGTACCGTGCTCCTGAGGTGGCGCCGCCCGCCGAGGCGGCGCCACCTCACAGGAGGAGCGATGGCACCACTGGTTTCCACGATCGAAATCGCGCGCCCGCCGGCGGCGGTTTTCGCCTACGCCACCGACCCGTCGAGTTTCCCGGAGTGGCAGAACGACGTGGTGACGGTGCGCATGCTCGACGGCTCGCTGTTCAGCACCACCAGGCGGATCAGGGGTGCCGAACGCACGATGAGCCAGCAGATCACCCAGAACGATCCGCCGCACAGCTGGGCGGCCCGCGGCATCGACGGCCCCATCCGTCCGCACGCCACGATCACCGTCGCGTCGATCGCCGACGGCACCCGGTCTCGGGTCACGTTCACGCTCGACTTCGAGGGCCACGGGCTCGGCGTCGCCCTGGTGCCGCTGGTGCGCCGGCAGGCGGGGCGCGAGGCACCGACCAGTTACCAGAACCTCAAGCGCCTCCTCGAGGACGGCAAGTAGGCCCGCGTCCCCCGCCTCTCCGGCTGCGGCCGCTGCGCCGACGCCTCGCGGGCGGGAACGCGAGCCAAACGCTCCGCGGCGTCGCAGAGCGTCAGACCCTGCTGCTCCATTGACGCGCGACCTGGTTCGGCTGATCGCCGCCACCCACCGCCCACGACGACGGACATTGGCGTTTCGCCTGGTGGCGGCGGTGGTCGTGGTCTGCTACACCAGCGGCGAAGGTCAGAGGATGGGAGAAACATGGACACCTGGCAGATGATCAAGGCGGAACGCGCGTCGCTGGTCGACGCGCTGGACAAGCTTCCCGACACCGACTGGGACAAGCCGTCGTTGTGCACCAACTGGACGGTGCGGGAGACCGTCGGCCACCTCGTCGCCACCGCGAACATGACGCCGCCGAAGTTCTTCGCCAAGCTGATCGGTAACGGCTTCAACTTCCCGAACATGGTCCGCAAGGACATCGCACAGGTCACCACGGGCAGGACCAACGCCGAACTGGTGGACCTGCTGCGCGCGCGTGTCGACGCGCGTACGGCGCCGCCTGGCCCGACCCTGTCATGGCTCGGTGAGACGATCGTGCACGGCGAGGACATCTTCCGCGCCCTCGGCGGGTACCACCACCACCCGGTCGAGCACGTGGTGGCGGTGGCCGACTTCTACAAGAACAGCAACCTGCTCATCGGCGCGAAGCACCGGATCAGCGGTGTCACCCTGCGAGCCACCGACACCGACTGGCAACACGGTACCGGCCCCGACGCCAGCGGGCCGGTCATCGTGCTGCTGATGGCCATGACTGGCCGCAAGACCGCACTTGATGACCTCACGGGCGAGGGAGTGGCCGTTCTCCGCGAGCGCGACTGACCAGCGGGCCGGCGGCGGTCGGGTCCGACGGCGGGGCCGGACCGGAGGTCAGACGACGATCACAGCCTTCCCGGTGGCGTGGCCGCCCTTGAGGTGGCGGATGGCATCGGGGGCGCCGGCGAGTGGCCAGGTCCGGTCGACCGCCGGGGTGACCTGGCCGGCGTCGATGAGCCCGGCCAGCGCCGCCAGGTTCTCGGTGCTCTCCTTCGCGATCAGCGGCACCAGCCGCTGCCCGACCAACGGCGACAGGGCCAGCGCCCGCAACTGCCGGTCGAAGCCCTGCAACCACTTCCCGCCGCGCGCCTCGCCGCCGACGAGAACCAGCGTTCCCTTCGGGGCGAGCACCCGGCGCAGCCGGGACAGCGGCCGATTGCCGGCGGTGTCGACGACGGCGTCGTAGCGGTCGTCGGGAAGGTCGACGCGGGTGTAGTCGACCACCTCGTCGGCGCCGAGTCCGCGTACCAGGTCCAGCTTGGTGGGGCCGCAGACGCCGGTGACGTGTGCGCCTGCGGCCTTGGCGAGCTGTACGGCGTACGAGCCGACCCCGCCGGCGGCGCCGATCACCAGGACGCGCTGCCCGGGGCGTACCCGGGCGGAGTCGCGGACGGCGGCGAGCGCGGTCTGCCCGGAGATCGGGACGGCGGCGGCCTGCGCGAAGCTGAGGGTGGCGGGCTTCGGGGCGAGCCGGCCGGCGGACGCGACGGTGTACTCGGCGAAGGAGCCGGCGCCGGTGCCGAACACCTCGTCGCCGGGGGTGAACCCGGCGACTCCGGGCCCGACGGCGGTGACCACACCGGCCAGGTCCATGCCGCGGACGCGGTTGCGGGGTCGGCGCAGCCCGTAGCCGAGGCGTACCACGTAGGGCAGGCCGGTCATCAGGTGCCACACGCCCGGGTCGACGCCGGCCGCGCGGACCCGGACCAGCACCTGGCCGGCACCGGGCGACGGTACGTCGATGTCGACGAGGCGGAGCACGTCCGCCGGGCCGTACCGGTCCTGCACGATCGCCTTCACGATTCCTCCTGCGGGTACTGGAACACGTCGGTGAGGGACACGCCGAACACGGCGGCGATCTGGAAGGCCATCTCCAGCGACGGCGAGTAGCGGCCCTGCTCGATGGCGATGACGGTCTGCCGGGTGACCCCGATCCGCCGGGCCAGCTCGGCCTGGGTCATCTCGTCGTGCGCGAACCGCAGCGCTCGGATGGAGTTGGTGATCCGGGTCGGCTTCACCACGACTGGAACCCCCGCCGGTAGGCGACGATCTTCGCGGCCGAGCCGACCACCGCGGAGAGCACGAAACCCAGGTAGATGACGTTGGCGATCCAGAACTGGTCCCAGTCGGCCAGAGCCATGGCCAGCGCCGCGACGCCGCCGACCACCAGGAACGACTGGCCGATGTGGTCGCCGAGCCGGTGGATCTCCCGGTCCCGCTGGTCCTTCTCGTTGGCGCCCTCGGGCGAGACGATCGAGACGACGATGTTCAGTGCGATCGACGCCACGATCGACCCGCCCACCGTCGCCAGCAGCGGGCCCGCGTAGGAGACGTCCGCGAGCGGGCCACCGTCCGCGCGCCCGAGCACGATCACCACGTACGCGGCATAGCCGGCGACCGCCACCAGCCCCATGATCCAGGCGCGCTTCTCCTCGAACGCCATCGGACCCCTCCTCGAGGTAAAGAATTCTTGACACCATCGAGTGTCAAGCACAGCCGACACGATGTCAAGAATTCTTTACTCTCACCGAGAACGTACCCGGCTGCACACCGCCGTGCGGCATACCCGGCGACCCGCTGCCCGAGGCGTCGCGCGACGGCAGGTACCGTCGGCGCGTGAGCTCCTACTGGCACGTCGTCCTGCCGCCGCTGTGCGCCTGACCGGGCGCACGCGCTGACGGCTTGATCCGCGACCCCGGCTGACCTGCAGGGCGGCCAGGGGCCCGCATCGTGCGTCCGTTTCGAATCCAGGTCCCAGGACGAAATCGACGACGGAAGTTCACGACTGTGCCGAACCAGACCTCTTTCCCGGCTCCCGCCCGCTCAGCTCCTGACGAGCCGCGGGCCCACCACGCCAGCCCTCTCCACGGGCCGGTTCCCATCCTGATCGCCGCAGTGCTGTGGGGTACCACCGGCACCGCCAGCTCCCTCGCTCCGGCTGGGGCACCGGCGGCAGCCATCGGCTCCGCCGGCCTGGCCCTCGGCGGCCTGCTGCTGTTCCTCTCCACCCGAAGTGCCCACTCGCTCCCCACGAGGTGCACGCGCAACGAGCGGTGGCTGCTGGTCCTGGGCGCGGTGACGGTGGCCGGCTATCCGGTCAGCTTCTACCCGGCCGTGGCACGCTCAGGAGTGGCCGTGGCCACCGTTATCGCACTGGGCAGCGCACCGGTGTTCGCCGGACTGCTGGCCTGGATCACCCGGCAGGCCGGGCCGACCTCCCGCTGGGCCTACGCCACCTCCGCAGCGGTCATCGGCTGCGCCGTCCTGGTCCTGGGCCCTGGACTCGCCGAGGGCAGCGCAGCCGCGGACCTCACCGGCGTGGCACTGGCTGCCCTCGCCGGACTCTCCTACGCCGCCTACTCACTCATCGGCGGGAAGCTCATGGCACAGGGACATCCCTCCCGCGCGGTGATGGGGGCGATGTTCGGCGGAGCGGCGCTGCTGGTCCTGCCCGTGCTGCTGGGCAACGACGAGCAGTGGCTGATCACCCCTCGGGGTGCGGCGGTGGTCGTGCACCTCGCCGTGGTCACCACCTTCCTCGCCTACCGGCTCTTCGGACACGGCCTGCGACACACCGCCCCGCCGGTGGCCACGACGCTGACTCTGGCGGAGCCGGCCGTCGCGGCGGTGCTGGGCGTCGCGGTCCTGGGCGAGCGACTGCCGGCCATTTCCTGGTGCGGGCTGGCCGTACTCGGCGTTGGCCTGGCCTTCCTCGCAGGTCCCGCTCGCGGCCGCCGCCGGGACCCCTCAGATGATCAGACCCTTGCATGCGCCTCAGGCGACCGCCAGGATGAGCGCACCTTGCAAAGGCGCGCCGATGTCAGTCCTGCCCGTGCACCCCGTCGAACAACCGGCCCTTCGGTCGATGATGTTGGCGTCACTCTTCCTCGGCGCGGTCCTCTTTCTCGCCGCAGGCACTGAGTCGGCCGGGTTCTCCCGCTCCGGCGACTGGATGACCCCTGACCACACGGACGAGGCCTCCGGGGACGGTGGCAACCCACCGCACCCGGAGGCCGTCGTGAGTGGTCAGCGCGCCTCGTACGTCTTCGGCAGCCGCATGTCGCGGTCGGCCATGATCTGCCGGACGTGGTTCGGGTAGTTCGTGATGATGCCGTCGATGCCCATGTCCATCAGGGCCTCGACGGTCGCCGGGTCGTCGCAGGTCCACGGGATGACTTTCAGGCCGCGGGCGTGCGCCGCCGCCACCATCGTCTCGTCCACATAGAAGCGGAAGCCCGGCTCGCCGATCTTTCCGTTCTGCGGGAACCCGTAGACGGGGGACAAAGCCGTGACGCCGGGGATGGTGGCGGCGGCCTTCACGAAGTCGCCGTCGAAGTCGTCGGCGTCGATCCCGCCGAGCCAGGGGGAGGCGCCGGGCTTACCGACCTGGAGGAAGTCGTAGTTGGTCAGCGCCACCAGCGGCCAGGTCGGCGCGAGCCGGTGCATCTCATTCAGCGCGCCCCAGTCGAAGGACTGGATGGTGACCTGCTTCTCGATCCCGGAAGCGCGGATCTCCTCGTAGACGCGGCGGACGAACAGCTCGCGTGGCGCGGTCTGCTCCGGCGCGCCCGCCTCGACCTTGGTCTCGATGTTCAGCTTGACCTGGTTCGCGTGGTAGCTCTTGACGAGGTCCAACACGTCCTTGAGCTCGACCATCCGGAAGCCCTTGATCTGCTCCTGCTCGGGGAAACCGGGCAGTTGCTGATATCCGCAGTCCATGGTTTTGAGCTGGGCCAGCGTCAGATCCTTGATGTACTTGCCGACGTACGGGTACATCGGGTCACCGGGCGTGACCGGGGCGGTGTCGCGGCACTTCTGGGCGCTGATCTGTCGGTCGTGGTTGACCACGACCTTCTCATCCTTGGTGACGTGGGTGTCCAGCTCCAGGGTGCTGACCCCGAGGCGCATCGCCTTGGCGAACCCCTCCAGCGATTCCTCCGTCGTCATGCCGATGCCGCCCCGGTGGGCCTGCAGGTCGAAGTGGGTCTTCTGTGGCAGCACGACGTAGGGATTGTTGGGTGACGCGGAAGCGGCAGCGGGTGCGGAGAGCGCGGACAGCGCGGCGAGCGCGGGCACCACGGCCAGGCTTGCCAGGACGCGACGTACGGACATCAATGACCTCAGCTCCGTTCGGTTCACATCGACGGCGCGACGCTAGTGCGCCGTCCGCCCCCGCCGTGTGGCCTCGGCATGATGGGCTTCTGAACGTTCGCGGAACGCGGGTGCCGACTCGTCAGCGGACGATGACGAGGTTGGCCATATCGACCACCGGCTGGTAGCCGAGGGCGGCATAGATCCTGTTCGCGGTCGGGTTGGCTTGATCGGTGAACAGGCACGCCCGCGCACCCTCGGCCTGGATCCGCCGGGAAACCTCAGCGACCGCGTTGCTGGCCCAGCCGCGCCCGCGCTGGGCCGGCGGCGTGTACACCGGACCCACGCGCGCCACTCCGAACGACGGTGGGTTGGCGCCGGTGAGGTGCACCCGCTCCCCGGTCTCGTCGACCCAGAACCACAGCCGTCCGGCCCGGAGCCGGCGCAGCATCTCCGCCCGGTCGGGCACTTCGTGCGCACTGGCACCGCGCGGGCGACCCACCTGTTCGTCGGCGTCGCCCACGAACGCGCCGAACCACTCCGTGACCAGGTCCACGTCGTGCTCGGTCGCGACCTCCAAGCGGCCGGGCACCGGCCTCGGCCACGCCAACTCGCCGAGCTCGTGCAGCCGCGTGTGCTGGCTGACCTGGACTCGGCCCCCGCCGAGCCGGGCCAGCTCGGCGGCGCACAGGTCAACGGCGGGGAGGGCTCCGTTGAGTGCGAGCACCTCCTCCCCGCGCTCGTGCAACGCGTACGCCAGGGCCACGGCCGCCTCGTCAGGCATCGGCAGCAGGAACGGCGGGTACGGTGCGTACGGCGCCGCCCGCATCCCGGCGCCGACCACGGCACCGGACTCGTCCCTGACCACCAACCACCAGGTGCGGTCGGGCTGCGCGATGCCGTCGGCCTGCTGCGACAGCAGCCGGTGCGCGATGGTGGTCACGACCGTGCTGACTACCGGGTCGGCGGCCAGGTGGTCACCGGCTGCGGCGAGGAACTCGCCCGGATCGGTGCAGAAGTGCAGGCGCTGTCCGGCCATCGGGATAACGCTCATTTGCGTAAGCTACCCGCGGCGATGCCACGGCAGCGCAGGAATTATCGCCCTTGAGGGCAGTTGCAGCCGGGCCCGGTTCCCGGCCGTTCGATGCGGGTGGGGTTGCCGCGCACGAGTTCGTCGTGGATGTGCCACCGGGCGGTGGTGACCGCCCGGTCGGCGGTCCGGTCGTTGTGCTCGATGCGCTGCCGCAACAGCTCGAGGGCGAGGCGACGGTTCTGGCTGAACTGCCGCTCGGTGTCGACCACGACGACGATGCCCGAGGGACGATGGGTCGCCCTTACCGCCGTGCTGGTCTTGTTCCGGTGCTGCCCGCCGGGGCCGCCGGTACGGCACGCGACGATGTCGATGTCCGCCTCCGCGAAAGACGTGCGCGGGGTGTCAACCTGGCAAGGCCGGGCGATGACGTACCAGTTCTTGCGACCGGTGCTGGCACGGTAGGGGCTGGGTGCCTGCCAACACAGGGTTCCCGTCCACGAGTCGACGAACTCATCGGCACCGTCTCCGGATATCTGCAACAGGACCGACCGGTAGGTGCCTCGTGCGACGCCGGGGACGGTCTGGACCCGACGGATCGCCAGGCCCTGCCGGGCGGCGTCCGCTTCCAGACGGCGCAGCAGCTGGGCGACCGCCCAGGCGCACTCCTGCGGGCCACGCCCGGCGGACATCAGCAGGTGGCCGTGGTCGCCCGCCGCGCTCACGACCGATCTCGGGTACGGCGGTGTTCCTGGTGATCGCGTCGGGCCGCGGGCCCGGCGTTGCCCCTGGGTCGGTCGAGCGTCTTGTAGGTGACCAGCGGGACCGTCGTGGCGACGGGTGTGGCCAGGCCATGGTCGGTGAGGTCGGCGATCACCTGCTCGATCCGCTTGTACGCCGTCGGTGCCTCCTCGAAGAGCAGCTGACGGTCGCCGCACACCACGAGCGACCCCAGCGGCGTGCGGCGCAGTTCCTCGACCGTGTGCTTGGCCCGGCCCCGGCGCAGGGCGTCGGCGCGGGACATCTTGCGGCCCGCGCCATGGGCCACCGAGCGGTTGGCGTCCGGCCCGGCGTGGGCGGCCACGAGGTAGGAGCAGGTGCCTCTGGTGCCGGCGATCAGAACGTCGCGGCCGTCACCCGGCGCTGCGCCCTTGCGGTGCAGGTACACCCCGTCGCGGCTTTCGACCAGGTTGTGGCTCTGATCGATGATCGGCTCGGTGGGCGCGGCCCCCAGGGCGTGCGCGACCCGGGCGGCGATGAGCCGGCGGTTGAGGGATCCCCAGCGCACCGCAGCATCGTGCCTGGCCAGGTAGGTCGCGGGATCGGCGGCCGGTCTCGCGCCGTGCCGCTCGGTGTGTTCCCGCAGGATGCGCTCGCCCAGGCCCCGGGAACCGCTGTGGACGATGAGGACGAGGTCACGGGCGGCGAGCCCGAGCCGGGCCGCGTGGCCGGCGTCGAGGACGGTCTGGATCCGCGCCAGCTCCACGAAGTGGTTGCCTCGGCCTACCGTCGCCAGACCCTCGACGTGACCGCCGGGAACATCGCTGTCCACGACCGCCCAGGCCGGATCGTCAGCATCCCGATCGGGATCCAGAGCGCGGTCGAGGTCGGGGAACCGGCTGGCAAGCCGCTCGGGTACGACGCGCTTCAGGTCGACGGGGAAAACGGCGATGCCGCAGCCGATGTCGGACCCCACCAGGTGCGGGTACAACACGGTCGAGGCCATGGCGGCGCCGATGGGGGCGCCCTTGCCGGGGTGCAGGTCCGGCATGGCGGCGACGTGGATCATGCCGTCGAGGGCTGCCACCTGATGGCATTGCTCGACGGCATCGGACTCGATCCAGCTCTGGGCGGAGGCGAACACGCTGACGGTGGCGGAACCCGTGGTCGGGGTGGGCTCCTGCCGGGAGTTGTGCTGCGGCAAAACGACGCTCTCTTCTTCGGGGGGTACGGACGGACGGCCGGCCCAGCCGGGGCGCGGGTCGGTGCCGCCGGGGGCTTCGGCTCAACAGGGTGCTGCCCGTCAGAACGTCATGGGCCCAACTCTCCTGGAGGTCACCACGTGCGGCAAGCGGTTTACGACCCCGGGACCCAAGGTCGTGCCCGCGCCCCCGCAACGCCTGCACGCACGGTCCGTCAGTCGGCGTGCGCTTCTGTCGCCATCGTCCGCCGCCGCTTGCTCTCCGGCCCGTAGCAGGGTCCGGGTCAGGGAGTTTGCGACGTTCGTCGGCCGGCCGATCCATATCGGTTGGTGATCGACGGTCGCGACAGGAGTCGAAGCTGGTGGATGAATCTTTCGCCAGTCGTCGGATGATCGGTTTGTAAGGCACCCATTAGCGTCGATGCATCAATCTGTGCCGACCTGATTGCTGAACGTGGTTCCAACCCCCGAAGGGAGCAGCGGTGCCCCCCAGTTTCCGTGTGTCTCGTGGTCGCCGTAACGCCGCGCTGTTGCTGTCCACGACTTTGGTCGCGGCGATGACGACGGTGGCCGCGACGCCTGCCTGGGCTGATCCTGATCAGGCCCTGGCGAATCCGATCTTCTTGACCGGCCCGAACAAGGGCGCTCCGAACGACATCGCGATGGACTATCTGCGGGAGCACCCGGCGGTCTACGGTGTGGCCGCCGCGGATCTTGCCGATCTTGCGGTGTCTTCCAGTTACACCAGCCGCCACAGCGGGGTGACGCATGTCAACCTGGCGCAGCGGTACAGGGACCTGGAGGTCTTCGGCGCGACGGCGACGGTGAACATCGCCCGTGACGGTAGCGTCGTGTTCGTTGGTGACACCCTGGTGTCGGGTCTGTCGGGCAAGGCTTCCGGGTCTGCCGCGCTGGACGCGGTTGACGCGGTGCAGGCCGCTGCGGATGCGCTGGATCTGGCGGATCCGGCCAATCCGAAGGTGATGAGTCGTGCGGGTGGGCCGGCCCAGCGTACGGTCGTGTCCGGTAGTGGGATCTCAGAGCAGCCGATCCCGGCCAAGCTCGGTTGGCAGCCCACCGACGACGGGCTGCGACTGGCCTGGCAACTGGTCATCGACGACTCCTCCGACCCCCACCTGTGGAACGCCAGCATCGACGCCGAGACCGGCGACCTGCTCAACGCGGACGACTGGACCGATCACGACAGTCCGACGGACCTGGCCAATACCCTGGGCCGCCGGGACACCCAGGCCGCGGCTGTCACCACCGCGAGCATCCCCATCCCCAAGGTCAGCCCGCCGAACCCGGCCGTCGACGGGTCGAGCTACAACGTGTTCGAGTTCCCGAAGGGCGACCCGAACGACGGCCCGCGGACCCTGGTGACCAACCCGGCGGACGGGACCGCGTCGCCGTACGGCTGGCACGACACCGACGGCAAGCCGGGCGCGGAATACACCATCACCCGGGGCAACAACGCGCACGCGTACACCGACAAGGACGCCAACAACCAGGTCGACCCGGACAGCGCGCCGGACGGTGGCGCCGGCCTCACGTTCAACTTCCCGGCCGACATGAACGAGCATCCGCAGACCTACACCCAGGCCGCGGTGACGAACCAGTTCTACTGGTGCAACATGGTCCACGACATCTCCTACCGGTACGGCTTCGACGAGGCATCCGGCAACTTCCAGGTCAACAACTACGGCCGGGGCGGCGTCGGCGGCGACGACGTGATGTGCGAGGCGCACGACGGATCCGGCGAGAACAACGCCAACTTCTCCACGCCGGCGGTGGACGGTGGCCGGCCCCGGATGCAGATGTTCCTCTGGCCGGGCAACCAGTTCGGCATGCCGAACGCCGTGACGATCGACGGCGGCTCCGCCGCCAGCACATACCAGGCGGAGTACGCGCGGTTCACCCCCGCGCCCACCAGCGCCGGCTTCGCCGGCGACGTGGTCGTGGTCGACGACGGCGTCGGGGCGACCGGCGACGGCTGCACCGCCTACAGCCTGCCCCGCGGCGCGATCGCCGTGGTCGACCGGACCAGCAGCTGCAACTTCTACACCCAGGTGGTCAACGCTGAGAAGGCCGGTGCCGCGGCGGTGGTGGTCGTCAACAACGTCGCGGGCAACCCGGCGGTGATGAGCGGCTCCATGAGCCCGCCAGTCGGGATTCCCGCCGTGATGGTGAGCCAGGCCGACGGAAGGACCATCAAGGCCGGCCTGCCGGCCTCGGGCAAGGTCCACCGTAACCTGGCCCGCCCGGCGATGCGGGACGCCTCGTTCCGCTCGGAGACGATCTTCCACGAGTACGGCCACGGGATCTCCAACCGGCTCACCGGTGGCGCGAGGGTCAACTGCCTGACCGGCGACGAGCAGATGGGCGAGGGCTGGAGCGACTTCCTTGCGATCACCGCGCTGCTCAACCCCGCGATCGACGATCCGGAGAATGCCCGCGGTTACGGTCAGTACCCGCTGTTCCAGGACAGCCGGGTGGGCGGCGGGATCCGGCCGCGGCCGTACTCGCGGAACATGGAGATCCAGCCCTTCACCTACGACAGCATCAAGACCGGCGGCTGGCTGGACGGCACGTCCCTGGCCGCGCCGCACGGCATCGGCCACGGCTGGGCGGCCGTGCTGTATGACATGGTCTGGAATCTCGTCGACCGGCACGGGTTCAACCCGAACATCTACGAGGCGTGGAATACCGGCGGTAACAACCTGGCTCTGCAGTTGGTCATCGACGGGCTGAAGATGCAGGGCTGCGGCCCGGGCTTCGTGACCGGCCGTAACGCGATCATCGCTGCGGACGCGGCGCTGACCGGTGGTGAGAACGCCTGCATCATCTGGGGTTCCTTCGCCCGCCGCGGGCTGGGTTACAGCGCGGTGCAGGGCACCACCAACCGCAATGACAACAGCGAGGCGTTCGACACCCACCCGTCCTGCCGGGGTGACTTCGTCGGCCGGTCCGCGCAGCCGGCGCTGAACACGGTCATCGCCGGTGACGCCGCGCCGATGAAGTTCCAGCTGGCTGCCAACCGTGGCCTGGACATCCTGGCCAGCGGCTCGCCGTACTCGCGGCTGGTCGACTGCGACTCGCTCAAGACCGTCAACCCGAGCGGCCCGGTCACGCCGCGGCCCACCCCGGTCGCCGCCCGC